>NZ_LIPQ01000099.1 GCF_001418135.1 Streptomyces aureus | reverse complement strand
GGGTGGCGGCGGCCGCACCGGGGGGCGGGGGTGCCTCGGCCCCCGGCCGACGAGCCCCCGTCCGCCGGCCGGGGGATCGCCCGGCTGCCAGATGGTGGAGAAGCCTCACATGATCATTTGTGTGCGGTTCAACCAGGTGGGCGGGCGGACTCAATCGGCCGACCTGCTCCAGCCGTTCGCCTCGATCCGCGCCCCGTCGGCCGGCCGCGCCTCGTCGAACACCGGGCGGCCCGCTGCGTCGAAGAGCCGCAGTCCGTCCACGTACACGCCTCGTCCCACGTACCGCTGGTCCGTCGTGCAGCGCCAGCGCAGGAGGGCGTCCGTCCCGGAGAGCGGGGCGGACACGGTGTGCCAGACGCGGCCGGACCAGCCGCCCACCGCGCCCGTCGGGTGCTCGGTGCGGCCGTCGGTGGTGAAGGGAACCGGCCGCCAGGTCGTGCCTCCGTCGGCCGAGGCCTCCAGTACGGCCGTGTCGGCGCCCGGCTCGGTGTCCCACCAGAGCGCGCACTCCAGTCGTGCGGCGCGCGGCACGCGAGGGAGCGTCAGGGTGGCGGTGGTGGCGCTCGCCATGCCCGAGAACCAGGACGTACGGCCCCGGTCGGGGCGGACGGGGACGGCGCGGGCCAGGTTGTTCGCCGCGGCGACGCGGGGAGCCGACCCCGAGCGCCAGGAGCGCACCGGGTGCACGGAGTTGCCGAGGACGATCAGGAAGGCGTCGGTGGTCGGGTCCAGGACCAGGCTGGTGCCGGTGAACCCGGTGTGTCCGGCCGTCCGCGGGGTGGCCAGCGCGCCCATGTACCAGTGCTGGTAGAGCTCGAAACCGAGCCCGTGCTCGTCGCCGGGGAACGCGGTGTTGAAGTCGGTGAACATCAGGTCCACCGAGGCGGGGGAGAGGATGCGGGCCGTGCCGTACGAACCGCCGTTGAGCAGGGTGCGGGCGAGGATCGCGAGGTCCCAGGCGCGGGAGAAGATCCCGGCGTGGCCCGCGATCCCGCCCATGCTGTGGGCGTTCTCGTCGTGGACCTCGCCCCGCACCATGCCCCGGTCGAGACCGGACCACGGCGGGCGGGCGTCCTCGGTGGCGGCGATCCCCGGCCGCCAGGAGAGCGGTGGATTGAAACGAGTGCGGTGCATCCCGAGCGGAGCAGTGATCTCGTCGTGGAGCAGCACATCCAGACCGAGACCGGTGATCTTCTCCAGGATCAGCTGGAGCGTGATCAGATTCAGATCGGAGTAGAGGTATGCCGACCCCGGCGGGTTCGCCGGGACCTCGTCCCAGATCAGCCGCAGCTTTCCCTCCCGCGTCGGCGCCTTGTACAGCGGGATCCACGCCCCGAATCCCGAGGTGTGGGTGAGCAGCTGACGGACCGTGACGTCCTGCTTCCCGCCGCCGCCGAACTCCGGCAGGTACGCGGTGACCCGCGACTCCAGCTCCAGCGCCCCGCGCTCGATCTGCTGCACGGCGAGGATCGAGGTGAAGAGCTTGGAGACCGACGCCAGGTCGAAGACGGTGTCCTCGGTCATCGGGACCTGCTCGTGCGGCGGCAGCTCCACACCGGTGTCGGTCTTCTCGTCGTACGACGCGTACCGCACGGCCATGCCGATGGGCCGGTGCAGAGCCACCGTCCCGCCCCGCCCGGCGAGCAGTACGGCGCCCGCGTACCAGGGATGCGTGGGGGAGGGGGCGAGGAAGGCCTCGGCGTCCGTGACCAGCCGGTCCAGGTGCTCCGACAGCAGTCCGGCCCGCGCCGCGGACCCGCGTCGCAGGGTGGTCCCCCGCGTGCCGATGGCGGCACCGCCACCCGCCGCTCCCGGGGTCCCCGCTCCTCGGCTCCCCGGCTCCGGCGCCGCCGCGGCCCCCGGGATCGAACCGATCATCAGCGCACCTCCCAGGGCGAGGACTCCGCCGCCGAACGCCCGGCGGCTCGGGCCCCGGTCCCTTCTGGACTCCTCCGTCATGCCCACCCTCTCCCACAGCCATTTGAAAGAAAACTTCGGCCACGCCGGAAAGATCTGAAACTTTCCTACCGGAGTCGAGGCGCGTCGCGGAAGCGTCCGACCTTCCAAAGAATCTGACGATGCATCAGAAAACCTCTTCCCTCCGTCGCGCCGCTGCGGCATCCTGCCGCCCATGAAGACGGAGCTGAGTCGCACCCTGGGGATCGAGCACGCCATCTTCGGCTTCACGCCCTTCCCCGCGGTGGCCGCCGCACTGACCAGAGCCGGCGGGTTCGGCGTCCTCGGCGCGGTCCGCTACACCGCCCCCGACGACCTCGCCCGAGACCTCGACTGGATGCAGGACCACACCGACGGCCTGCCCTACGGCCTCGACGTCGTGATGCCCGCCAAGAAGGTCGAGGCCCCGGGAGGTCAGACACTGACCGAGGCCGACGTCGAGGCCATGATCCCGGAGGAACACCGGGCGTTCGTCCGCGCCACGCTCGCCAAGCACGGCGTGCCCGAACTCGCCGAGGGCGAGGCCTCCGGCTGGCGCATCACCGGCTGGATGGAGCAGGTCGCCCGCAACCAGCTCGACGTGGCCTTCGACTACCCGATCAAACTCCTCGCCAACGCCCTCGGCTCGCCGCCCCCGGACGTCGTCACCCGCGCCCACGACCACGGCGTCCTCGTCGCCGCCCTCGCCGGGAGCGCCCGGCACGCCCGCCACCACGCCGACGCCGGGATCGACGTCGTCGTCGCACAGGGCTACGAGGCCGGAGGCCACACCGGCGAGATCGCCTCCATGGTGCTCACGCCCGAGGTCGTCGACGCCGTGTCCCCGCTGCCCGTGCTCGCCGCCGGCGGCATCGGCAGCGGCGAGCAGATCGCCGCCGGACTCGCCCTCGGCGCCCAGGGCGTCTGGCTCGGCTCGATCTGGCTCACCACCACCGAGGCCGAACTGCACTCCCGCGCCCTCACCGCCAAGCTCCTCGCCGCCGGTTCCGGCGACACCGTCCGCTCCCGCGCCCTGACCGGCAAGCCCGCCCGTCAGCTCCGCACCGAGTGGACCGACGCCTGGGACGACCCGGCGGGCCCCGGCCCGCTCCCCATGCCGCTCCAGGGGCTCCTGGTCGCCGAGGCCGTCTCCCGTATCCAGCGGTACGAGGTCGAACCGCTGCTCGGCACCCCCGTCGGGCAGATCGTCGGCCGGATGAACTCCGAGCGCAGCGTCCAGCAGGTCGTGGACGAGCTCACCCGCGGCTTCGAGAAGGCCGTCGACCGCGTCAACCGCATCGCCGGACGGAGCGAGGCATGAGCCAGTCAGCCGCAGCCACCGGATTCTGGGCCCAGGCCACCGCCGACCCCGGCCGTACGGTCCTGATCGCACCCGACGGCGAGGAGTGGACCGCCGGCCGGCTGCACGCCCAGGCCAACCGGCTGGTCCACGGGCTGCGGGCGGCGGGCCTCGAGCGCGGCGACGCGTTCGCCGTCGTCCTGCCCAACGGGCCGGAGTTCTTCACCGCCCATCTCGCCGCCGCCCAGGCCGGGTTCTACCTCGTCCCGGTCAACCACCACTTCGTCGGCGCCGAGATCGCCTGGATCGTCGCCGACTCCGGCGCCAAGGTCCTCGTCGCCCACGAGCGGTTCGCCGAGGCCGTGACCCTCGCGGCCGACGAGGCCGGACTCCCCGCCCCCCACCGGTACGCCGTCGGTGCGATCCCCGGCTTCCGCCCGTACGGCGAACTGCTCGACGGACAGGACGCGAGCCCGCCCGCCGACCGCACCCTCGGCTGGGTCATGAACTACACCTCCGGCACGACCGGACGCCCCCGGGGCATCCGCCGCCCGCTCCCCGGGAAGCTCCCCGAGGAGACCCATCTCGGCGGCTTCCTCGGCATTTTCGGCATCCGGCCGGCCGACGGCAACGTCCACCTCGTCTGCTCGCCGCTGTACCACACGGCGGTGCTGCAGTTCGCCGCCGCCGCCCTGCACATCGGGCACCCGCTGGTCCTGATGGACCGGTGGACGCCCGAGGAGATGCTCCGTCTGATCGACCGGTACGACTGCACCCACACCCACATGGTCCCCACCCAGTTCCACCGCCTGCTCTCCCTACCCGAGGAGGTACGGAACCGGTACGACGTCTCCTCGATGCGCCACGCCATCCACGGCGCCGCGCCGTGCCCCGAGCACGTCAAGCGGGCGATGATCGACTGGTGGGGCCGGTGCGTCGAGGAGTACTACGCCGCGAGCGAGGGCGGCGGCGCCTTCGCGACCGCCGACGAGTGGCTCAAGAAGCCCGGGACGGTCGGCCGGGCCTGGCCCATCAGCGAACTGGCCGTCTTCGACGACGACGGCGTCCGGCTGCCGCCGGGTGAACTCGGCACCGTGTACCTGAAGATGAACACCGGCGGATTCCAGTACCACAAGGACGAGGCGAAGACCGCGAAGAACCGCATCGGCGACTTCTTCACCGTCGGAGACCTCGGCGTCCTCGACGAGGACGGCTATCTCTTCCTGCGCGACCGCAAGATCGACATGATCATCTCCGGCGGGGTCAACATCTACCCGGCCGAGATCGAGGCCGCCCTGCTCGCCCACCCCGCCGTCGCCGACGCCGCCGCCTTCGGCATCCCCCACGCCGACTGGGGCGAGGAGGTCAAGGCGGTCGTCGAGGCGGCCGAGGGGTACGAGCCCGGGGCGGCGCTCGCCGAGGAGGTCCTCGCCCACTGCGCCGACCGCCTCGCCGGCTTCAAGCGCCCGAAGTCGGTCGACTTCGTCCAGACCATGCCTCGCGACCCCAACGGCAAGCTGTACAAGCGCCGCCTGCGCGAACCCTACTGGGAGGGCCACGAGCGCCCGTTGTGACCAGGCCTGGCGAGGGCACTGACCGGCCCAGATCGCCATCTCGGCCGGTCGGCCCAGTGCTTCACTCGGCGAGTCGGCGCCCGGGGCGACGGGCCCGACCGTCCCGGCCGGGCCCCGAGAGCGGCGGCGCCGCGGCACGGTGCTCGGTCGGCGTGATGCCGCGGAGACGTTTGAAGGCGACGCTCAGCCCGAAGGTGTTGGCGTAGCCGACCTTCCGCGCGATCGAGCCGACGGTGGCATCCGTCTCGCGGAGCAGGTCGGCCGCCAGGTCGATGCGCCACGAAGTGAGGTAGGTCATCGGCGGTTCCCCGACCTGCGCGGTGAAGCGTCGGGCGAACGCGGCGCGGGACAGTCCCGTATCGGCCGCCAGGTTCGCCACCGTCCACGGACGGGCCGGATCGGCGTGCAGCAGCCGCAGAGCGCGGCTCACCGCCGGGTCGTCCATCGCCCGGTACCACGCGGGCGCGTGCGCCTCGGACTGGTCGAACCAGGTCCGCAGCGTGGAGAGGAGCATCAGGTCGAGCAGCCGGTCGCGCATCACCTGCCGGCCGGGGCTGTCCCCGACCATCTCCTCGACCATCAGATCCAGCAGCGGGAGACGAACATGGGCGCTGCGGACCACCAGCACATCGGGCAGTGCGTGGAGCAGCCGCTCGCTGATCTCGCCCCTGCCGGTGTAGGCCCCGCTGAGAAGGAGAGCCGAGCCGTCCGGGCCGACGTCGGACTCGCCGCCGTCGGCCTCACCGCCGGCGGGGCCCCGAAGGCAGTACTCGGTGCTGTCGATCACGACCTGCGGTGGGGTGGCCGGGTCGTCCGCGACCGTGTACGGCGTTCGGCCGCGGACGACCGCGATGTCTCCGGCACCGACCGAGACAGGTTCGCCATCGGCAGGCACGATCCACGCCCGGCCGCGCAGCATGGTGGCCAACGTCAGTGGTGAACCGCTGGCGAAGGACAGGGACCACGGCTGGTCCATGACGGTCCGCCGGAACAGGGCGCCCCGTGCCCTCACCCCGTCGAGCAGTTCGGAAAGCACGTCCACGGAGCCAGCGTAGACGCACAGACATCGAAGTGAGCCTCCGAGCCATGGATCATCCCGCCGGAGGAGTCTTCACTGGCCTCATGAACAAGCAGACAATTCTGGTGACCGGCGCTACGGGGAGGACCGGGAGCCGGGTCCTGACCCTGTTGCGAAGGCGGGGGCTTCTCGTCCGGGCGGCATCGCGTGCCGGTGAACCACGATTCGACTGGCTCGACCGGGCCACCTGGGACGCGGCGCTGGACGGCGTGAAGACGGTGTACCTCGTGCCGCTCGACGGGGAACTCCTCACACGCCCCTTCGTCGAGCGTGCCGTCGAACTCGGCGTCGAACGCGTCGTGCTGCTGTCGGGGCGCGGCGTGGACGTGCCGGGGTACTCCGGCGAGGCCAACATCGCCGGTGCCACACACATCGACGGGGAGAGCGCGGTGCGCGACAGCGGTGTCGCGTGGACGATCCTTCGACCTGCCTGGTTCGCACAGAACTTCAGCGAGGGCGTCTTCCTGGACGCGGTCCTCGCCGGTGAACTGAGGCTGCCGGCCGGGGACGGCGCCGTCTCCTTCGTCGATGCCGACGACATCGCCGCGGTCGCGGTCGCGGCGCTCACCGAGGGCGGTCACGACGGGCGGACCTACGAACTGTCCGGGCCCCGGGCCCTGACCGTCGCGCAGGCCGTCGCCGAGATCTCCGCGGTCACCGGGCGGGACATCCGTTACGTTCCGCTGTCCCCCGAGGACTTCGTCGCGGAACTGACCGCGGGGGGAGCGGCGGCCGAGGAAGCGGCGGACTTCGCGGAGGCGGTGAGCCCGATCCGACGGGGAATGGACCGGCACGTCTCCGACGGAGTGACGCGCGCTCTCGGCCGACGACCGCGCGACTTCACCGACTTCGTGAAGGCCTCGGCGAGGGCGTGGCACGGCTGAGCGCCGAGCCGTCGAGGGAACCGCTCGCCCGGGGACCGACCCGGCCCCGTGGGACGGCGACCCGTCCCCCTTGGACTTCGTGCGTGAGGAGGTCTCCCACGGTAACCTCCTTCCCCGTACGGCACGGAGCTTGAGAGGGACCACACGATGGCGGGCCGCGATCCCTTCGTACTGGACGACCCCGTGGGTGAGTCCCTCCGGGGCCGGCACGCACCTCTCGCCCGCCGCGTCGGCAAGGCCGTCACCTATCTGCCGGACGTCTCGACCTTCGCCGCCGTGTCCACCGACCCGGACCCGGTGAGATGGGCCGACCTCACCGAACTCCTCGGCCGGGGCGCCTTCGCCGACATGTTCAGCTGCCCGGTGCTCCCGCCGCCGGACTGGGAGCCCGTCTTCGTCCTGGAGGGCCGCCAGATGATCCGGACGGGCGGCGGCGCTTCCGGGCGTCCGGGGGCCGACGCGGACCACGGCGTGGTCGAACTGGGCGCGGACAGCGTGCCCGAGATGCTGAACCTCGTCGAACGCACCAGGCCCGGGCCGTTCTGGTCCCGGACCCCGGAACGTAGGGCTTCACGTTCGGCCACAGGGCCCGGACCTGAGGTCCGCCGCCGAGGCTAGCTTCCGGGCACGGCCCGGGACCGCGTGAGGGCCGGGACCAGCTGTGCCTCCTCGTACGTGAAGTGTTCCTCCAGCCGGGCGGCCAGCCGGTCCACCTCGGCGCGGAGGGTCGCGGGCCCGGCCCCCGAGGTGAGGAGCGCCTCCAGTTCCTCCACCGTGCGGGCGACCACCTTGTGCTCCTCGCGCATCCTGTCCAGCGAGTCGGACAGCTCAGGGAACTCGCGCTCCAGGAGGTCGAAGGCGCCCTCCTCGTTGTGGTGGTGGGCGTGCAGCGCGCCGCAGAAGGTCAGGCAGTGGCGGGCGAGCCGGCCGCCGAGGGCCGGGGTGTCCCGTACCACCGTGCCCGCCGTGCCCGCCGGATCCGTCGCGTCCTCCGCCGCGGACCCCAGCCCCTCGCGTAACGCCGTCAGCTCGGCGCGCAGTTCGGCGTGGACCTTGACCAGGTGGTCGGCGATCGCCCGGTGCCGCGCCGGGTCGCCGAGGTCCACGCGATGCAGGGCGACGACCGGGATGATCCGGTCGGTGGCCGCCTGGTACGCGGCGAACCCCGGGTCGCGCTCCGCCTGTTCGGCGTACAGGCGGTCCCGTTCCTCGCCCCGCGTCACCACCGCCGTCGCCCCGAAGCGCTCGACGGTCCCCTCCGGGGTGCCCAGCTCGACGGCCACGTACGGGTCGGCGCTGAGGTTGTGGAACCAGGCGGGGTGCTTCGGTCCGCCGGCGTTCGACGCGAAGACGAGCAGCCGTGCCCCGTCGCGTACGTACACGGCGGGGGTGGTGTGTGCCCGCCCGCTGCGGGCGCCCGTCGTGGTGAGCAGGAGCAGGGCAGCGCCTTCGAACATCCCGCCCACCCGGCCGCCGTTGGCGCGGAACTCCTCGATGACCTGTCGGTTGAAATCGGGCATGGCTGTGCCTTCCGGTAGCATCGATCCCGACAGTTCTATTTGCTTTGAAAGCAAAATTAAAAGGGAGGGTGCGCGGTGTCAACCGCATACGAGGGGGACGAGGCCGCCGACGGGCCGGAACTCGACGAGGCCGTACGCATGTTGCTGCTGCTCATGCCCCGGATGGTCTCGCGGGCGAAGCGGATCAGAATTCCCGACGAGCTGCAGACGCTCACGCTCGCGCCCCGCCATCTCTCCCTGCTCGCCTATCTCCTGTTCGACGGACCGCTCGGCGTCAACGAGCTCGCCGCCCGCCTGGAGATCGCCCCGACGACCGTGAGTCTCATGGTGGGGGACCTGGCGAAGAAGGGCGTACTGGAACGGGTCGAGGACCCCGCCGACCGCAGGCGCAAGATCGTCTCCATCGCGCCGGCGCACGCCGCCGCCATCGACGGCTGGCTCGGTCGCAGCGCGGATGCCTGGCGCTCCGCCCTCGCCCCGCTCGACGCGGCGCAGCGACGGATGTTCCTCGACACGCTCACCGCGTACGAGCGCGGCCTCAGCGACCCCCTGGATTGACCGAACCGGGCGAAAGCCCCCTTTGTGGCAGGATGCGGATCATGAGTTCGAGCACGGCGTCATTGACACGGCAGTGGACCACCTGGGGACCGGTGGTGGCGGCGCTTGTGCTTGTCGCGGCCTGGGGGCGCGATCTGCCGGGCTTCGCCGTGGGGTTCATCGCGCTCTGTCTGATCGCGGCCGTCCTCGCCGCGGTCCACCACGCCGAGGTCATCGCCCACCGGGTGGGTGAACCGTACGGTTCGCTCGTCCTCGCCGTGGCCGTCACCGTCATCGAGGTCGGACTCATCGTCTCGCTGATGGTCGGAGGCGGTGAGAAGACCTCGACCTACGCACGGGACACCGTCTTCGCCGCCGTCATGATCACCTGCAACGGCATTGTCGGTCTCTCCCTCCTCGTCGGCGCGCTCCGCAACAGGGTCGCCGTCTTCAACGCCGAGGGCTCCGGCGGCGCGCTCGCCACCGTCTGCACCCTGGCCACGATGACGCTGGTCCTGCCGACCTTCACCACCAGCCACCCCGGCCCCGAGTTCTCCGGCGTCCAGCTCGCCTTCGCCGCCGTCGCCTCCATCTGCCTGTACGGCGTGTTCGTCGGCGTCCAGACCGTACGGCACCGGGACTACTTCCTTCCCGTACCGCGGCCCGGCCACGAGTCGGAGGACGAGCACGCGGACCCGCCGACCCGGCGCGACGCCTGGACCAGTCTCGGACTCCTCGTGGTCGCTCTCGTCGCCGTCGTCGGCAACGCCAAGCTGATCTCCCCGACGATCGAGGACGGCGTCCAGTCGGCGGGCCTGCCCAAGGCGGTCGTCGGTGTCGTCATCGCCCTGATGGTGCTGCTGCCCGAGACCCTCGCCGCCGTCCGCGCGGCCCGCAGGGACCGCGTCCAGACCAGCCTCAACCTCGCCTACGGCTCCGCGATCGCCAGCATCGGCCTGACGATTCCGGCGATCGCGCTCGCCTCGATCTGGCTGTCCGGGCCCCTGGTCCTCGGCCTGGGGCCGCTCCACATGGTCCTGCTCGTCCTCACCGGTGTGGTGAGCGCCCTGACCGTGGTGCCCGGACGGGCCACGCTCCTCCAGGGCGGCGTCCATCTCGCGATCTTCGCCGCCTTCGTGTTCCTGTCGTTCAGCCCCTGACGAGCTCCGCGTCAGGCGGGGCGGCGGAACCGTTCAGCCCCTGGCGACCACCACCCGCAGCGCCGGCGAGCGCAGGATGTCCTTCTCGCAGAACCGGGAGGTCACCCAGCGCTCGCCCGCGTACAACCGGGTCTGGTCGCTGTGGTGCGGCGACATCGGGTTCGAGGACTGGGAGTACGAGAGCAGGGTGCGGGCCACCGGGCACCGGCCGCCGTCCCAGCCCACCGCCTGCACATGACTGGTCCCGTGCGCGACCTCCGTGTAGCCGCCGCCGGCCGGGTTCCACACGGGCTCTGTCTTGTTCCAGACGCCCAGCGACTCGGTGCCGCCGCTCACCGGGATCCGCTCCCCGTTCCGTACGACGAACTGGTGCGCGCCGAGCGGTGCGTCCAGCGGGATCCCCGCCGCCCGCAGCTCCGCCACCGCGTCCGCCAGGGCCTTCGTGAAGCCCGGCGCCGCCGTGTTGAGGGTGTTCGGGGTACGGACCGGGTCCGCCGCCGAGAACGGCACCGTCCACTGCTGGGCCGACGGCACCGACGCCGTGAACCTCCGCCAGAAGCGGTCGAAGAGCAGCGCGCCCCCGCTGTCCGTGTTCACCGTCCGGTCCCAGGCGCCGATCACCCGGCAGGCCTCCGGATCGTCCGGCAGCGCCGTCCCGCAGGCCCGCGCCGCGTCGGCCGCCGCCAGATCGCCGGCCGGAGCCCGGTTGGCGAACTGCTGGCGCTGCAGGTCCGCGACCGTCAGATCACCCCGCGTCGCCATCGCCGCCACGTCCTCGACACCGCCGCGGGTGCGCAGCGAGCGCTGCGTGGCGATCGTGCCGAAGATCCGCTCGTAGCCGGTCAACGGCCGGTCGGCGTTGGTCAGCCAGGCACTGTCGTTGGAGTTCTCCACGTACGGCGTGTCCCGCAGCACCGGCATCCTCGCCGGCCCGAAGACGCCCGGCTGCACCGCGTCCGGGTCGGAGCCGAGCGCGCAGTCCGACCGCGAGCCGTCGAGCACCGCCACCCCCGACGAGGGGTAGGTGGCCCGGCCGAGCGGGGTGGAGCAGCGGGCGGCGAGCTCGTCGGTGATGCGGGGGAGCACCTGCGACTGGCTGAAGTAGGAGTGGCCCGCCGAGTCCGCCGCGATGGTGTTGACCCAGGGCAGCCCCTGGGTTCGCCGCAGGGCCTCGGCGATGTCCCGCGTGGAGCGGGCCTTGCCGAAACCGAGCGCGGTGTCGGAGCCGCGCAGATTGCTCGCGTTGGGGTCGTTGAGCGCGTACGCCGTGCTCGCCGTCCACGGCAGCGGGAGCTGCGCGCCGAGCCCGCCGACGACGGGGCCGTACCGGGTCCACCACTGGGTACGGGTGACCGGGGCGCCGCCCTTGACCGGGACGGTCACCTGACGCGGGGTCATCCGCTCCGGCCGTCCGTCCACCAGGTACGAGGTCGGGTCGCCCGGGGCGAGCGTCAGCTGGTGCAGGTTGAGCGGGACGCCGGTGGCGACGGTGTGGCTCCAGGCCACCTTGTCGTTGAAGCCGATGTTGACGACGGTCGTGCCGAGGAGCGAGGCGCCCGAGACGTTCAGCTCCCCGGGGATGGTCTGCTGCGACTGCCAGAAGCGGCGGCCGCCCTGCCAGGGGTAGTGGGGGTTGCCCAGGAGAAGGCCGCGCCCGTTCGCCGTGGTGGCCCCCGAGAAGGCGACGGCGTTGGAGCCCATCGTGGCGTTCTCGGCGGCGAAGAGTTCCCGCGCGGCCTCGGCGGCGCGGTCGGGATCGGGCAGCTGCCCGGAGGCGCCGGCCCGCGGGGCGGGTTGCGCGGTCGCGCCGGCCTGCGGGCCGGCGGGGGTGGCCGGCGGCCGGGCGGCGGTGATGCCGTCGACGGCACGGCCCTGGCCGCCGAGCACCGAGACGGCGAAGCCGCGCCGGGCCACGTCGAGGGCGGTCACCGGGTGGACCCAGCCGGCGTTCGCACAGGCGGGATCCGTGACGCGGTTCTTCCGCAGCCAGGCGTTGTACCCGGCGGCCCAGCCGCGCATGAGCTCCTTCAGATCGCGGCTCGGTCCGGCCGGCGCCGGAGTTCCGACCAGTGCCTCGACGGTTCCGGCGTCCCGCACCCCGCGGAAGTACAGGTCGCTGGAGAGGTTCGTGGCGGCGGACGACAGCGAGCCGTCCGGGGCGGCGTCCGGGCCGAAGTGCCGGGAGCGCTCCCCGTTCACCGTCAGGAAGCCGTCCGCGAGCGTGCATATCTGGTCGGCGGCCTGGGCCCAGCCCGTCCCGAAGCCGAGGTTCGCGTAGTCCTTGGCCACGATGTGCGGAATGCCGTACTCGGTGTACCGGATGACCGCCGACAGGCCCCGGTCGGACGGATGGCGGTCCCCCACGGAGTCGGCGGCCGCCGCGCCGGGCAGCGTGGCGGTGACGACGGCGAGTGCGGATGCGGTGAGCGCGAGCTGCCTCAGACGGGTACGGAGGTGCAAGGTGCCTCCCAACGGGCGGATGTGCACTACGGGTTGGACCATGCACGCAGCCGCGCGCCGTCATGTCAACATCCCGTTCGGTATCCGAGGTCCGGGCCCGTCCGGCGCGCCCGCACGGTACTTGACCTTCCGCCCGGTGCGCGCGGAGGATCACCGCATGGATCGACTCCTCAGCCGCGCCGTCGACGGTGTCCTGCGCATGAGCGCCCAGCGCGTCCCCGACCGGACCGCCCTCCGCTACGCAGACCGGACCTGGACGTACGCCGAGCTGGACGCGGCCGTCTCCACCGCCGCGGCCGTCCTGCGGGAACCGCACCACGGCCTCGGTCTGCCCGAGACCGCCCGGGTCGCGACCTACGGCCACAACTCGGACGCCTACCTCATCGCGTTCCTCGCCTGCTCCCGGGCGGGCCTGATCCATGTGCCGGTCAACCACCACCTGACCGGTGAGGACCTCACGTACCTCCTCGAACAGTCCGAGACCTCCCTTGTCCTCGCCGACCCCGCCCTCGCGGAGCGCGTACCGGACGGATTCGTGGTCAAGGCACTGCGGGACGCGCCCGGTTCACTCCTCCACGCGCTCGCGCAGCCGGAGGCGTACGACAGCGACCGTGACGCCCGCGAGTGCGTCCAGCTGCTCTACACCTCGGGCACGACCGCGCTGCCCAAGGGCGCGACGATGACCCACCGGGCGCTCGTCCACGAGTACGCGAGCGCGATCGAAGCGCTCGACCTGCACGAGGACGACCGGCCGGTGCACGCGCTGCCGCTGTACCACTCGGCCCAGATGCATGTCTTCCTGCTGCCCTATCTCGCCGTCGGCGCCGAGAACACGATCGTCGACGGACCCGATCCGGCCGTCCTCTTCGATCTGATCGAGGCGGGCCGCGCCGACAGCCTCTTCGCCCCTCCGACGGTGTGGATCGGCCTCGCCAACCACCCCGAGTTCGCGAGCCGCGACCTGTCGGCCCTGCGCAAGGCCTACTACGGGGCCTCGATCATGCCCGTACCGGTCCTTGAGAGGCTGCGCGCACGGCTTCCCGAACTGCGCTTCTACAACTGTTTCGGCCAGTCCGAGATCGGCCCCCTCGCCACCGTCCTCGGCCCCGACGAGCACGAGGGACGGATGGACTCCTGCGGCCGGCCCGTCCGCCACGTCGAGGCACGGGTCGTCGACGAGGACGGCGAGGACGTGGCCGACGGCACCCCCGGCGAGATCGTCTACCGCTCCCCGCAGCTGTGCGAGGGGTACTGGCGCAAGCCCGCGGAGACCGAGGCGGCCTTCCGGGGCGGCTGGTTCCGCTCGGGCGACCTCGCCGTCCGCGACGCCGAGGGCTACCTCACGATCGTCGACCGGGTGAAGGACGTCATCAACTCCGGTGGCGTGCTGGTCGCCTCGCGCCAGGTGGAGGACGCGCTCTACACCCACCCCGCGGTCGCCGAGGTGGCCGTGATCGGCCTCCCCGACGAACGCTGGATCGAGGCGGTGACGGCGGTGGTCGTCCCGCGCGGCGAGGTCACCGAAGCCGAACTCCTGGCCCATGGCCGGGAGAACCTCGCCCACTTCAAGGCGCCCAAGCGCGTCCACTTCACCCCCGAACTGCCCCGCAACGCCAGCGGGAAGATCCTCAAGCGCGAACTGCGCGACCGCTTCTCGCCCGGGTCGTGACCCGGGCGGCGGAGATCGTCAGGGACTGCTGCCGATCCGGCGTGCGTGTTAGCTTGACGCCCGAATTCCTGAGTCGTCCCGGGGGGGAAATCCGTGAATCGCCGAACTCTGCTGAAGAGTGCTGCCGCGATCGGCATGGGGGCACCGCTGCTCTCCGTCGCCGCCGCGACGCCCGCGCACGCGGCGGGCAACTACGACGTGCTCGTGACGGAGCAGGTCAAGAACAAGGTCATGCTGTTCCGCGCGATCAATCTGTGGACGCCCGAGAATCTGGGATGGGAGTGGGCGGCCCCCAGTCAGACCGGGTGGGCACGTCTCAACGACGCGCGCTTCCGTGAGACCGACCGCTTCGGCTGGGTGTGCATGGTCGCCGCGGGTGGCGGCAAGGTCGGCATGGTCAACTTCGGTGACGACGACGCCCTGCTGTGGTCGGCGAACCCGGGCGGGAACCCGCACGCCGCCGAGTACATCCGCAGCCACGGCGTCGTGGTGGTGGCGTCCTCGTCCCCGGTGTCGTCCGCCCTGCCCTACGAGGGCTACCTGTCCGTGTACGCCCCGACGAACGCCGACGATCCCGGCACGCTCGGGTCCGAGCCGGTCGACCGGATCGAGTACACGGGCGCGCACGGCCTCTGGTGGGACGGCTCCTACCTGTACGCCCTCGGCACGTGGACGCTCGCCAAGTACCGCGTCACCGGTTCCCTGAAGGGCGCCCGTCTCGAACTCGTCCAGAAGCACGTGTGGGCCACCGAGTTCGGCGGCCACAGCCTCGACATGGACTACACCAACTCGAACAACCTCGTCCTGAACGGCGCCCAGGCCATCTGGACCGTCAACAAGGGCAACCTCGCGCTCACCGGCATCCGGCCGCAGAGCCCCGGTGTGAAGTCCTTCTCCCGCGCCGCGGACGGCGAGTCGTTCTGGGTGCAGGCGATCGACGTGACGGACCCGGGCAAGGAAGGGTGGTGGAACGAGTACGTGCAGTTCTTCGACCCCGCAGGCAAGCCGAGCTACCGCCGCGGCCTGGACTACTACGGCTACGAAGGCAGGTTCTACCGCGCCCGGATCGCCGGCGTCAGGCTCTCCTGAGCGGAGGGGCCGCCGTGCGGCCCCTCCCCGAGCAGTCGTACCCGCGCGGCCTCACACCCGGGATCTCAGCACGTCGACCTCACAACCCGGCGCGAACGGGTCGAAGCCGTGCTCGACCAGCCAGCGAACCGCCAGCAGGCTTCGCAACGACCACCACGCGTGGATGACGTCGAGATCGATGTCGGTGCCGTAGCCGGCGAGGACGTCGTCGAGGTGCTCCTCGTGTCCGAGCGTGAAGGTGGCGAGGTCGTACAGGGCATCACCCTGGCCCGCCTCGGACCAGTCGATGACGCCCGTCACCTCGTCGCCGTGGACGAAGACGTGCGCGATCTGCAGGTCGCCGTGCGTGAACGCCGGAGTCCACGGCCGGAGCGCGGCCTCGGCGACCCGGCGGTTGCGGGCGACCAGGTCGGCGGGCAGGAGCCCGTTCGAAACGAGCAGCTCGCACTCGTCGTCGAGTTCCGCCGCCAGCGCGACGATGCTCCGGCCGGCCCGGCCGGGGCGGGGCGGCAGCGGCGCGTCGTGCAGCTTGCGGATGGCGGCGCCCGCCGCGGTCCACGCCGCCGACGACGCGGTCGACGGCCCGCCGAGCCGCCCAAGCGTCGTCCCCGGGAGCGCGGCGAGCGCGAGCACGGGCGGCTTGCGCCACAGGACCTCCGGGGTCGGGACCGGCGCGAGGGACATCGCCTCGACCTCGACGTCGATACGCGCCTGATCGGCGTCCACCTTCAGGAACACGTCGCCGACGCGCAGGGTCGCGCGCTCGGTATGGGCGACGACGACTTCGACCTCATCCATGGGCGACCAGTATCCCGGAGGTGATCGCCGACGTCACCGGAGTTGTCGCATGCGAGGACGCCGTCGACCGCGTCCCGCAGTCCGACAGCCCCGTGCGCGACACCGACCCTTGACCAGGTCGAGCCCCCTGCTGTGGTGAGGAGTCCTCAGGGCTCCCTGAGGTCCACGATCCGTTTGATCTTGCCCACCGAGCGCTCCAGGGTCTCGGGGTCGACCACCTCCACGCCCACCGAGACCCCGATCCCGTCCTTGACCGCCGCCGCGATCGTCCGGGCGGCCTCCGCGCGCTGCTCGCCGGTCGCGCCCGCGCGCGCCTCGGCCCGTACGGTCAGGGCGTCGAGCCGGCCCTCGCGGGTCAGCCGGAGCTGGAAGTGCGGGGCCACGGCCGGGGTGCGGAGGACGATCTCCTCGATCTGGGTGGGGAAGAGGTTCACCCCGCGCAGGATGATCATGTCGTCGCTGCGCCCCGTGACCTTCTCCATCCGCCGGAACACCCGCGCGGTGCCCGGCAGCAGACGGGTCAGATCGCGCGTCCGGTAGCGGACGACCGGCATCGCCTCCTTGGTGAGCGAGGTGAAGACGAGCTCCCCCTCCTCCCCGTCCGGCAGCACCTCGCCGGTGAACGGGTCCACGATCTCCGGGTAGAAGTGGTCCTCCCAGATGTGCAGGCCGTCCTTCGACTCCACGCACTCCTGGGCCACGCCGGGGCCGATCACCTCCGACAGGCCGTATATGTCGACCGCGTCGATCGCGAAGGCCTCCTCGATCTCCTTCCGCATCGCCTCCGTCCACGGCTCGGCGCCGAAGACGCCCACCTTCAGGGAGGTCGAGCGCGGGTCCACGCCCTGCCGCTCGAACTCGTCGAGCAGCGTCAGCATGTACGAGGGGGTCACCATGATGATCTCGGGACGGAAGTCCTGGATGAGCTGCACCTGCCGGGCCGTCATGCCGCCCGACGCGGGGATCACCGTGCACCCGAGCCGCTCCGCGCCGTAGTGCGCGCCGAGCCCGCCCGTGAACAGGCCGTATCCGTACGCCACGTGGACCTTGTGCCCGGGGCGGGCCCCGGCGGCGCGCAGGGAGCGGGCGACGACGTCCGCCCACATGCCGAGGTCGCCGTCGGTGTAGCCGACGACGGTCGGCCGGCCGGTGGTGCCGCTGGAGGCGTGGACGCGCCGGATCCGGGACTGGTCGACGGCGAACATGCCGAAGGGGTAGTGGTCGCGCAGGTCCGTCTTGGCGGTGAAGGGGAAGCGGGCCAGGTCCGCGAGCGTACGACAGTCGTCCGGGGTCACCCCGGCCGCGTCGAAGGAGCGCCGGTAGAAGTCCACGTTCTCGTACGCGTGGCGCAGACTCGCCCGCAGCCGCTCCAGCTGGAGCGCCGCGAGCTCCTCGCGTCCGAGCCGTTCGCCGCTGTCCAGCAGTTCCGTCATCGCGCCACTCCTCCACGGTCGTACAACGGGCGACCGATCATTCGGTCGACCCGTTCCCGGTCAGTAAAACCGGAGGCACCGGGGGGTTGGCAAGGGGGCGGAGCAGGTTTCCCGGCTCGTGTCTCCTCTCGCCCACGGGATGTGCCGGGTGTGTCGGGTGCGCTCGGGCGGGCCCGGTGACCCTGCGGCGAAGGGCGGCCCCCGAGGGCAGGAAGGCCTTTGAGGGCAGGGTGGTCCCCGAAGGCAGGAAGGCCCCTGAGGGCAGGGTGGTCACTGAGGGCAGGGTGGTCCCGCCCGTAATCCCGTTGCCGGGCGTGGCACCGAGTGCTGGAGTGGCCCGCATGGAACCCCAGCACCTCCGTGACCTGTACGACCGTCAGCTCCGCCGCGACGCACGCCCCGACGGGCCCGGCTGCCGGGTCGAGCGCGTCGGCGCCGTCGTCCGCCAGACCGGACCCGCGCACGGCTGGAACGGCGTCCTCTGGTCCGGCCTGGACGCCGAGGACGCCGACCGTGTCATCGCCGGGCAGATCGCCCACTACCGCGCCGAAGGGCTGTCCTTCGAGTGGAAGCTGTACGCCCACGACACCCCCGCCGACCTCGGCGCGAGGCTCGTCGCCGCGGGCTTCACCGCCGAGGACCCCGAGACCCTGATGGCCGCCGAGGCCGCCGCGCTGCCCCACGACGTACCGCTGCCCGCGGGCGTCGAACTCCGTTCCGTCACCGACGAGTCGGGGGTACGCCACGTTGCCGAGGTGCACGAGCGCGCCTTCGGCACCGACAGCACCCACCTCGAACGCCGGCTCCTGGACCAGCTCGCGGCCGACCCCGGCACCGTCACCGCCGTCGTCGCCCTCGCCGACGGCGAACCCGTCAGCGCGGCCCGCCTCGAACTCTGCCCCGGCACCGACTTCGCCGGCCTCTGGGGCGGCGGCACCGTCGAGGCCTGGCGCGGCCGCGGCCTCTACCGCGCACTCGTCGCCCACCGCGCGCGCATCGCGGCCGAACGCGGCCACCGCTACGTCCAGGTCGACGCGGCCGACACGAGCCGCCCGATCCTCCAACGCCTCGGATTCCTCACGCTTTCCACCACGACCCCTCACACCTACGGCGGGTAGACGGACCCCTTCCCCGGCGCAACCCGCGGACAGCGAAGGCCCGGTGTCCGGAAACGGTAGGGTGCCGACCGGTAACCGAGGTCGGCGTGGGGAGACACGAGTTCATGAGTGGTCAGCAGTCGGGTCGCGGGGGCGGCACGGGCGAGGTCTTCCAGCCGCTCGCGGCCGACGATCCCACCACGGTCGCGGGATACCGGCTCGCCGCACGGCTGGGCGCGGGCGGCATGGGCAAGGTGTACCTGTCGTACACCCCCGGAGGCCGGCCCGTCGCCATCAAGCTCATCCGCCCCGAGTTCGGCGAGGACGCGGAGTTCCGCCGCCGCTTCGCCCAGGAGGTGCGCTCCGCGCAGCGCGTCCAGGGGCTCTTCACCGCGCCCGTGATCGACGCCGACCCCGAGGGCGCACAGCCCTGGCTGGCGACCGCCTACGTCCCCGGTCCCTCGCTCGCCGACGCGGTCGTCTCCCACGGCGCACTGCCCGTGGAGACGGTGCTGCTGCTCGTCGCGGGCATGGCCGAGGCACTGCACGTCATCCACGGCGCCGGGATCGTGCACCGCGACCTCAAGCCGTCCAACGTGCTGCTCGCCGCCGACGGGCCCCGCGTCATCGACTTCGGCATCGCGCACGCGGCCGACGCGACCTCCCTCACCGGCAGCGGCGTCACCATCGGCACCCCGTCGTTCATGGCGCCCGAGCAGGCCGCCGGACGCAGGGTGACCGCGGCCACCGACGTCTTCGCGCTCGGCCAGGTCGCGGCGTACGCGTCGACGGGCGTCCCGGCGTTCGGCGAGGGGACCTCGCACGGCGTCCTCTACCGGATCGTGCACGAGGAGCCCGACCTCAGCGCGGTGCCCGAGCGCCTGAGCGAGCTGGTCACCCGGTGCCTGGCGAAGGACCCGGAGGCGCGGCCGTCGCTCGCCGAGATCATGCAGCTCTGCCAGGCGGCGAACGCGTCGACCGTGCTCCGCCGTCCCGAGGACTGGCTGCCGGGCCCGGTCTCCGCGGACATCACGGCGCGTGCGGCGGCTCCGGCGCCCGTCCAGACGCCGCCGCCCCCGACGACGGCGCCCACGGGCGGCTACCCGGCCCCCGCTCCGGCCGGGCCGCCCGCGCCCGCCGTGGCCTACTCGCCGACCGCTCCGTCGACCCCGGCCCCGCCGGCCGCCCCGCCCGGCGCGTACGGGCCGCCCGCCGGACCTCGGGCGACCCCGCCGCCCGGGCCGTACAGCACGCCCCCGCCGCACGCGGCGCCGACCCAGGCCGCGCCGGCGCACACGGCACCGACCCATGCGGTACCCGGCCACGTCCACCCGCCGACGCAGGGGCCGTACCCGCCGTCGTCGTACCCGCACCCCGGAGCCCCCGGCGGACCGATGTCCACGCCGCCCGGCGCGGGGCGGGGCTCGGCCAGGAAGGGGCTGCTCGTCGCCCTGGCCGCCGTGGTCGCCTTCGGCGCCGTGGGCGGTGTCACCGCCTACACGCTCCTGAAGGACAAGGAGCGGACGAACGCCTCGGACAACGACAAGCCGAGCGGTGACACGGGGGGCCCGACGGCTTCGGGCACCACCGGCACCGGCGGCACCGAAGGAACCAGCGGCACGCCGAGCGCGAAGCCCCCGACGGCGTCCGCCGCGAAGCCCGCCGACTTCACGGGCATCAACCTCACCGCCGGCTACCACCTGACCCTCGGGGACGAGGTCGTACGGCCCCAGGACGGCGAGGACGGCGGCTACGAACTCTCCTACGACACCGGCGGCTACCTCGACGCCGAGAGCAGCGGCGGCAACATGGTGCTCCTCGACCCGGGACAGGCGGGTTCGCTCGACGTGTGCCGCGCGGAGACCCGGTTCACCAAGGAGGTGTACGTGAACAAGCTGTCCCAGGGCCGCCAGCTCTGCGTCACGACGGGGACCGGCCACATCGGCCTCGTCACCGTGAAGGGCATCTCCCCGGAGGACTCGCCCAGCACCTACATGACGCTCGACGTGACGGTCTGGCGCAACGCGGCCCCCGCGTCGTAGCTCAGGACGCCCAGTGCGCGGGGCGCTCGAAACCCTCCGGAAGGCGGGTCCCGGCGTTCCCGCGCGCCGCGTTCAGCTGGGGCTGCGTCAGGAAGAGGGCGCCGGTCAGGTCCGCACCCGACAGATCGGCGTCGCGCAGGTCCGCGCCGATCAGATCCGTGAGCGACAGATCGGCACCCGTCAGATCGGCGGCGATCAGCAGCGCCCCGCGCAGGTCGGTGCCGCGCAGCTTCGCCCCGCGCAGCCGCTTGCCGATCAGGTCCGCCCCGCGCCGGCTCCTCGGCTTCCCGCCGGCCGTGGCGCGGACGAGCTCGCTCGTGCGCAGCAGCAGCTCGTTCACCTCGGCGCGCACGTCCGGCACCCTCAGCTTCTCCAGGTCGTCCGCCGAGCCCGCGGTGAGGTCCTCGACCCGGGCGAGGGCCGCGCGCAGCTCGGTGTGGACGGGGCGGGCCGCCGGGCGGGCCAGCGCCTCCGTGAGATAGCGCAGCAGCTCGTGGAGCTGGCGCATCACGTAGAACACGTCGTACATCCGGCCCGCGGTCTCCGGCGCCTCGCGCCAGGACACACCGCCGAAGGTCACCTGGGAGACCTGCTGGCCGGCGCCGAAGCAGTCGTACACCGTGCAGCCCTGGAAGCCGCTCGTCCGCAGCCGCGTGTGGATGCCGCAGCGGAAGTCCTCCTGGAGGTTCCGGCAGGGCTCGCCCGGCGCCTTGTTCACGGCGAAGTCGGCAGACTTCGCGAAGGGCAGCGCCACACAGCACAGGCCGAAGCAGTTGGCGCAGTCGCCGCGCAGTGCGGATTCCCGGGTCTCGGGCACGGTGGAACGATTCCTTCGCTGGTCGGGGACGGTCCACCCACCGTATCGCGCTCCCCGTCAAACCCGTTGCGAAGATCGTTCGTGGTCCGTGAGGATCGGTGCCATGCTCCAGTTCACCTCGTACGACGGAACCGAACTCGCCTACCGGATCGTGGGGGAGGGCGAGCCCCTGGTGTGCCTCGCGGGCGGGCCGATGCGCGACGCCGCCTACCTGGGTGACCTGGGCGGACTCGCCGAGCACCGTGCCCTGATCCTGCTCGACGCCCGGGGGACGGGGGCGAGTGCCGAGCCCGCAGACCCCGGCACGTACCGCTGCGACCGGCAGCTCGGCGACGTCGAGGCGCTCCGTGTCCACCTCGGCCTGGAGCGGATCGACCTGCTCGGCCACTCGGCGGGCGGGAACCTGGCCACCCTGTACGCCGCCGCCCATCCCGAGCGGATCCGCTCCCTCGTCCTCGTCACCAGCGCGGGCCGCGCGCTCGGTGTCGTCTCCACCGACGAGGAGTGGGACAAGGCCGTCGAGGTCTTCGCCGACCGGCCCTGGTACCCGCGGGCCAGGGCAGCGCTCGACGCCATCGGACCGGACACCCCACCGGCCCGCGTCCGCGAGATCATCGCGCCCTTCGCGTACGGCCGCTGGGACGCGGCCGCCCAGGACCACGCGGCCCGCGAAGCGGAGCAGCTGAACGGGGAGGCCGCCCCCGCGTACCACGGGCAGGGCGCGTACTCCCCGGAGGTGACCCGCCGCGCGCTGGCGGCGCTCACGGCTCCGGTCCTCCTCCTGGCGGGGGAGTACGACGCCGGACCCACCCCCGCCAAGGCCGCCGAGGCCGCCGCCTTCTTCCCGGACGCCGAGCTCGTCGTCCTGCCCGGCGCCGGACACTTCCCGTGGGTCGACGACGCGGAGGCGTTCGTCCGCGCCGTCGCGGCCTTCCTCGACCCGGAGGTCCGTACCGTCACGGTGGACGGCGTCCGCCTCGCCCACCGGGTACGGGGCTCCGAGGACGCCCCGCCCCTCGTCCTGGTCCACGGGCGGGGCGAGAACAGCACCACCTGGACGCGCATCGCGGCGGAGCTCGCCGCCGACCACCGGGTGTACGCGGTCGACCTGCGCGGCCACGGCCTCAGCGACCGGCCCGGCAGCTACGGCTTCGACGTCTTCCGCGACGAGCTCGGCGGCTTCCTCAAGGCCCTCGGCCTCACCGGCGCCACCGTCGTCGCCCACTCGATGGGCGGCGGGGCCGCGTATCTCCTCGCCGCCCGGGAACCGGACCTGATCGGGCGGCTCGTGCTGGAGGACGTCCCCGTGTTCTTCCCGCTCGACCCGCCGCGCCCTCCGGCCGAACGCCCCGAGGGCGTGCTCGGCTTCGACTGGGAGATCGTCCCGGCCACCAACGCGCAGCTGAACGACCCCGACCCGGCCTGGCGCGAGGAACTCCCCGCGATCACGGCCCCGACCCTCGTCGTGGCGGGTGGCCCGACCAGCCACCTCCGCCAGGACCAGCTGTCCTGGCTGGCCGACCGCATCCCCGGTGCCCGGTTCGTCACGATCGGGGCGGGGCACCTCGTCCACACGGATGCGCCGGACGAATTCCTGGACGCGCTGAGGGAGTTCGGCCTCTAGGGGGGACAGAGTCCCTGCCGGTCCCGCCGTGCCGACGCCGCCGTCGCCCCCTGCCGTCACCCGCCGTGTCGCTCCTGGGCGGCCATCACCTCGTCGCCGTGCTCGAAGGCCCATGCGCCGAACGCGTCGATCGGACCGAGCAAGGTCCGTCCCAGGGCAGTGAGTTCATAGCTGATCCTGGCCGGCGCCCCGCCCTCGACGCGTCGCTCCACCAGTCCGTTGAACTCCAGCCGCCGCAGCGTCTCGGTGAGGACCTTCGAGCTGATCCCCCCGATGAGCTCCCGGAGTTCGCCGTGGCGGCTCGGGCCCCGTCGCAGGGACCAGAGCACGACGGCGTTCCAGGTGTTCGAGAGCAGGTCGAAGGCGAGTCGGGCGCGGCAGTCGGCGAGGTAGGCGTCGGAAGTCACGTACCACATGGTGCCCGACCGTCTTCCTAATGTCGTTCCCGAGGCGTCGAAAGCCGGCGCGGAGAGGGGACGGACGATGAGAATCGGCGTACTGGGAACGGGCAACATGGCGGACGCCCTGGCCACCCACTGGGTACGGGCGGGACACGAGGTCCTCGTCGGTGGCCGCGACGAGACGAGGGCGCGGCACCTCGCGAGCCGCCTGGGTGGTGCGACCGGGTACGGGAGCCTGCGCGAGGCGGCAGGATTCGGGGACGTGGTCCTCGCCGCGCTGCCGTACGGGGCGGGGGAGGCGATCGTCGGCGAGCTGCGGGCGACCCTGGCGGGGAAGGCGCTGCTCGACTGCTCCAACCCCGTGGGACCCGGCTTCCGGCTGCTCACGGACGGCGGCCCCTCGGCGGCGAGCCGCCTCGCGGACGCCGCGCCCGGCGCACGGGTGGTCAAGGCCTTCAACCTGTGCCACGAGGACGTGTGGAGGATGGACCCTCCCGTCTTCGACGGGCAGCGTCTCGGCGTCCCGGTGTGCGGTGACGACGACACCGCGCTCGCGCTCGTACGGCAGCTGGTGCGGGACGCGGGCTGCGCACCGCTGACCGGGGGAGGCCTCGACCGGGCGGGGCTCCTGGAGGCGACGGCCGCGCTCTTCATCGGGCTGTGGGTCGGGGAGAACGCGGACGCCCGGGCGATGGCGCCGCCGCTGGCGTTCGCGGCGGGGCCGGGAGGGGCGTCGTCGGACTCCTAGGCCCGTGCCCCCGCCCATGGGCCGATCGGCCCATGGGCGGCGCGCCTCGGCCGTACGGGCGGGCACCGGTGGAGGATCGGTGGGGCGGCGCCGTCGGACGGTGCCCGACATCGCCACGGTGCGACATGACAGGAGCCAGGTGTGACCACTCGACTCAACCCCTACCTCAGCTTCTCCGGCGACGCGAAGCAGGCCCTGGAGTTCTACAAGCAGGCACTCGGCGGCACCCTCAGCCTCAACACGTACGGCGCGTCCGGCGCCGAGGCGCCGCCCGGATACGCCGACAGGATCATGCACGGCATGCTGGAGACGCCCAGCGGCTTCACGCTCATGGCCGCCGACAACCCGCCGGGCACGGACCACGGCTCGGGGAACGGCTTCGCGGTGAGCCTGAGCGGCGACGACGCCGACGAGCTGCGCGGCTACTGGGACAAGCTGTCCGCCGGCGGCACCGTGGCCGTCCCCCTGGAGAAGCAGATGTGGGGCGATGTGTTCGGCATGTGCACGGACAAGTTCGGCGTCACGTGGATGGTCAACATCACCGAGCGGAGCTGACGGGGCTCCGCTTCCGCTTCCGCTTACGTGTTCGTGTCCGGGCCCGTGTTCGTGTCCGCCTCCACCGCCACCGTGCGGGCCCAGCGGTAGTCCGCCTTGCCGCTGGGGGAGCGCTGGATGCGGTCGGTGAGGACCAGCTGGCGCGGGACCTTGTACCCCGCCAGGCGGGGCCGGCAGTGGGTCTGGAGGGTCTCCAGGTCCAGCGGCGGGGCGTCCGCGCGGAGCTGGACGACCGCGGCGACGTGGTTGCCCCAGCGGGCGTCCGGCACTCCGGCGACCAGCGCGTCGTACACGTCGGGGTGGGACTTGAGAGCCTGTTCCACCTCCTCCGGGTAGACCTTCTCGCCGCCCGTGTTGATGCACTGGGAGCCGCGCCCGAGGACGGTGACCACCCCCGTCTCGTCCACGGTCGCCATGTCGCCGAGGAGCACCCACCGGACTCCGTCCCGCTCGAAGAACGTCTCGGCGGTCTTCTCCGGGTCGTTGTAGTAGCCGAGCGGCACGTGGCCGCGCTGGGCCAGCCGGCCGATCTCGCCGGGGGCGACAGGGGTACGGGTCACCGGGTCGACGACCTGGGTGCGTTCGTTGACGTGCAGCCGGAAGCCCCTGGCCGGGCCCGAGTCGTCGGTGGCGCGGCCGTTCGAACCGGACTCGGTGGACCCGAAGTTGTTGAGGAGCAGGACGTTCGGCATCAGCTCCTGCAGCTGGGCCCGTACGGTCTCCGACATGATCGCCCCGGAAGAGGAAAGGCTGAACAGGGCGGAGAGGTCCGTGCCCTTCAGCGGCCCGCGCAGCGCGTCCACGAGGGGCCGCAGCATCGCGTCCCCGACCAGGGAGATGCTGGAGACCTTCTCCTTCTCCAGGGTGCGGAGGACCTCCTCCGGGACGTACTTGCGGTGCAGGACGACCCGCTGGCCGTAGTTGAAGGCGATGAACGCGGTCAGCGTGGAGGTGCCGTGCATCAGCGGCGGTGCGGGGAAGAACGTGATGCCGGCGCCGCCCGCGGCGACCCGCTCGGCCAGCTCCTCGGGGCGCTTCACCGCCTCGCCCGAGGGGTCCCCGCCGAACAGTCCCGCGAAGAACAGGTCCTCCTGGCGCCACAGGACCCCCTTGGGCATCCCGGTCGTGCCACCGGTGTAGATGATGAAGAGGTCGTCGGCCGAGCGCGGCCCGAACCCCCGCGCGGGTGAACCGGCGGCCTCCGCCCCGCTGTACGGGACGCAGTCCAGCGCGGCCGCTCCCTCGGGAGGGGTCCCCACCCGCACGAGGTGCCGCAGCTTCTCCGTCTGCGGCAGCGCCGCCGCGACCCGGTCGGTGAACTCGGCGTCGAAGACGAGCGCGGCGAGGTCGGCGTCCCGGTAGAGGTAGACGAGCTCCTCCTCCACGTACCGGTAGTTCACGTTCACCGGCACGATCCGAGCCTTCAGGCAGGCGAGGACGGTCTGCAGGTACTCGACGCCGTTGTAGAGGTGGAGACCGAGGTGCTCGCCGGGCCGGATGCCCGCGTCGGTGAGGTGGTGCGCGATCCGGTTGGCGGCCCCGTCGAGCTCGGCGTAGGTGAGCCGGCGCTCCTCGCCCGTCCCCGGATGATCGACGTACACCAGCGCCTCGCGGTCGGGGACCGCGTCGACCACCGATTCGAACAGGTCGGCAAGGTTGTACTCCACCGTTCCTCCTGACCCCGGTTCGCACTGACTCGGCGGTCATTAGAGCGTCGACCGGCGACAGGGGGAAGGGGGTGCGCAGAAGAATCTGACTGAGTGTCAGAAAACTATTGAACTGGACCCCCGGCTACTGCAACCTGTTCCAGAACTGGAGACGGGAGACCCCCATGGGTGGCACTGGTGGCACCGAACATCTCGGCGTACGGCGCGAAGGCGCCACGCTCGTCCTCACCTTGAACCGGCCCGAAGCCAAGAACGCCCTCTCGCTGCCGATGCTCGTCGGCCTCTACGACGGCTGGCTGGAGGCCGACGCCGACGACGGCATCCGCTCCGTCGTCCTCACCGGAGCGGGCGGCGCCTTCTGCGCGGGCATGGACCTCAAGGCCCTGGCCGGCAAGGGGATGGAGGGCGAGCAGTACCGGGACCGGCTCAAGGCCGACCCCGACCTGCACTGGAAGGCGATGCTGCGCCACCACCGCCCCCGCAAACCCGTCATCGCCGCGGTGGAGGGCTACTGCGTCGCCGGCGGCACCGAGATACTCCAGGGCACCGACATCCGGGTCGCGGCCGCCTCCGCGACCTTCGGACTCTTCGAGGTCCGGCGCGGGCTCTTCCCGATCGGCGGCTCCACGGTCCGCCTGCCCCGGCAGATCGCCCGGACCCACGCCCTCGAAATGCTCCTCACGGGCCGCCCGTACTCGGCGGACGAGGCCGCCCGGATCGGCCTCGTCGGCCGGGTCGTCCCCGACGGCACCGCCCTCGACGCGGCCCTCGACATCGCCGAACGGATCAACGCGTGCGGGCCGCTCGCCGTCGAGGCGGTGAAGGCCTCCGTGTACGAGACCGCCGAGATGACGGAGACGGAAGGGCTGGCCGCCGAACTGAAGCGGGGGTGGCCGATCTTCGACACGGCGGACGCGAAGGAGGGGGCGAGGGCGTTCGCGGAGAAGCGGACGCCGGAGTACCGGCGGAAGTGAGTCCTTCCCCGCCCGGCCCCTTCCCGGACCCGGGCTCCGCCCCGGGCTACGGGACGGGGCCGGGCGGGGAGCCTGCACCGCCCAGCGGCCCCGTCACCCAACCCCACGAAGGAGCCCACATGACACCCCCGTCGGAGACTCTCCGCGCACCCCTCGTCGTCGAATTCCCCTTCACCCGCTCCCTCGGACCCGTCCAGTCCGCCTTCCTCACCGGCCTCCGCGAGCAGACCGTCCTCGGCGTCCGCACCGAGACCGGCGAGGTCCTCGTCCCACCCGTCGAGTACGACCCCGCCACCGCCGCCGAGCTCCGCGACCTCGTCGAGGTCGGTGCCACCGGCACCGTCACCACCTGGGCATGGAACCCCGGGCCGCGCCCCGGCCAGCCCCTCGCGACGCCCTTCGCCTGGGTCCTCGTCCGCCTCGACGGCGCCGACACCGCCCTTCTGCACGCCCTCGACGCCCCAGGACCCGAAGCCGTCCGCACCGGCATGCGCGTCCGGATCCGCTGGGCCGCCGAACGGTCCGGCGCCATCACGGACATCGCGTGCTTCGAGCCGTACGACAGCGATCCGGTGGCCGAACCGGGCTCCCACGACGGCCGGTTCGCCGACCCCGTCACCGGCATCGTCGCCGCCGCCCGCCTCGACTACACCTACAGCCCCGGCCGAGCCCAGACCCGCTATCTGCACGCCCTCACCGAGCGCCGTACCGTCGGCGAGCGCTGCCCCTCCTGCACCAAGGTGTACGTGCCGCCCCGCGGCGCCTGCCCCACCTGCGGAGTCGCCACCACCCACCAGGTCGAGGTCGGACCGCGCGGCACCGTCACCACGTACTGCATCGTCAACATCAAGGCGAAGAACCTCGACATCGAGGTGCCGTACGTCTACGCCCACATCGCCCTCGACGGCGCCGGGCTCGCCCTCCACGGCCGCATCGGCGGCATCCCGTACGACCAGGTCCGCATGGGCCTGCGGGTCGAACCCGTGTGGAGCGAGGACGGCCGCTACCCCGACCACTACCGGCCCACCGGCGAACCCGACGCCGACTACGACACCTACAAGGAGCTGCTGTGACGCCGCACCGGCCGGACCGAGAGGTGGCGATCGTCGCCTTCGCCCAGAGCGACCACCGCCGCCGCACCGACGACCTCTCCGAGGTCGAGATGGTCATGCCCGTCCTGCACGACGTGCTGCGGCAGACCGGCCTCAGGACCTCCGACATCGGCTTCACCTGCTCCGGCTCCTCCGACTACCTGGCCGGCCGCGCCTTCTCGTTCACGATGGCCCTCGACGGCGTCGGCGCCTGGCCGCCGATCTCCGAGTCCCACGTCGAGACGGACGGCGCCTGGGCCCTGTACGAGGCCTGGGTGAAGCTCCTCACCGGCGAGGCCGACACCGCCCTCGTCTACTCGTACGGGAAGTCCTCGCCCGGTTCCGTCCGCGACGTCCTCACCCGCCAGCTCGACCCGTACTACCTGGCCCCCCTCTGGCCGGACTCGGTCGCCCTCGCCGCCCTCCAGGCGCAGGCGCTCGTCGACGCGGGCGTCACCGACGAAACCGCCCTCGCCGCGATCGCCGGCCGCAGCCGTGCGGACGCCGGCGCCAACCCCCACGCCCAGCTCCCCGGCGCCCGCCCCCAGGGCGAGTACGTCGTCCAGCCCCTGCGCACCGGAGACTGCCCGCCCATCGGCGACGGAGCCGCCGCAGTGATCCTCGCCGTCGGCGACCGGGCCCGCGAACTCTGCGCCCGCCCCGCCTGGATCCGGGGGATGGACCACCGCATCGAGGCCCACTCCCTCGGCGTCCGCGACCTCACCGACTCGCCCTCCACCCGCCTCGCCGCGGAACGCGCCGGAGTCTTCGAGGCGCCCGTCGACACCGCCGAACTCCACGCGCCCTTCACCTCCCAGGAGGTCGTCCTCCGCCGGGCCCTCGACCTCGACGAGAGCGTGAGGGTCAACCCGTCCGGCGGAGCGCTCGCCGCCAACCCCGTCATGGCCGCCGGACTCATCCGGCTCGGCGAGGCCGCCGCCCGCGTCCACCGGGGCGACTCCGACCGCGCCCTCGCCCACGCCACCTCAGGGCCCTGCCTCCAGCAGAACCTGGTCGCCGTCCTGGAAGGAGAGCCGCATGTCCGGTAAGTCCGTGACATCGAAAGAGTTCGTCGCCGTCGTCGGCGTAGGCCAGACCAAGCACGTCGCCGCCCGCAGGGACGTGTCGATCGCCGGACTCGTCCGCGAGGCCGCCGTCCGCGCCCTGGCGGACGCGGAACTGACCTGGGCGGACATCGACGCCGTCGTCATCGGCAAGGCGCCCGACTTCTTCGAGGGCGTGATGATGCCGGAGCTGTACCTCGCCGACGCGCTCGGCGCGGTCGGCAAGCCCATGCTCCGGGTGCACACGGCGGGATCCGTCGGCGGCTCCACCGCGCTCGTCGCAGCCAACCTGGTCGCCGCCCGCGTCCACCGGACCGTCCTCACCCTGGCGTTCGAGAAGCAGTCCGAGTCCAACGCCATGTGGGGCCTCTCCCTGCCCGTGCCGTTCCAGCAGCCCCTGCTCGCCGGAGCCGGCGGCTTCTTCGCCCCGCACGTGCGCGCGTACATGCGGCGGACCGGCGCGCCCGACGCGATCGGATCCCTCGTCGCGTACAAGGACCGGCGCAACGCGCTCAAGAACCCGTACGCCCATCTCCACGAGCACGACCTCACCCTGGAGAAGGTGCAGGCCTCCCCGATGCTCTGGGACCCGATCCGCTACTCAGAGACCTGCCCCTCCTCGGACGGCGCCTGCGCGATGATCCTCACCGACCGCACCGGCGCCGCCCGTGCGCCCCGGCCGCCCGCCTGGGTGCACGGCGGCGCGATGCGCAGCGAACCGACCCTGTTCGCGGGCAAGGACTTCGTCTCGCCGCAGGCGGGCCGGGACTGCGCCGCCGACGTCTACCGGCAGGCCGGCATCACCGACCCCCGGCGGGAGATCGACGCCGTGGAGATGTACGTGCCGTTCTCCTGGTACGAGCCGATGTGGCTGGAGAACCTCGGCTTCGCGGAGGAGGGCGAGGGCTGGAAGCTCACCGAGGCAGGGGTGACCGAACTCGACGGCGACCTGCCCGTGAACCCCTCCGGCGGGGTGCTCTCCACCAACCCCATCGGAGCCTCCGGGATGATCCGCTTCGCCGAGGCCGCGCTCCAGGTACGGGGCGAGGCGGGCGAGCACCAGGTCGACGGCGCCCACCGGGCCCTCGGGCACGCCTACGGAGGCGGCGCGCAGTTCTTCTCCATGTGGCTCGTGGGAGACACCCCGCCCACCGGCTGACCCGCGCCGCCCGGCCGGGCGCCTACCCTCGCGGCCATGAACGCGGAACGTGATCTGACCCGGCTGCTCGCCGGGATGCGGCCGGAACTCGACCCCGCCCGCTACGTCTTCACCACGGTGACGGGCCCCGCCCCGGCCGGGGTCGCCCCGGTGGTCACCGTCACCGAGGACGAGGGCCTCACCCTCGTCGTACGCCAGGAGGAGGCGGACGCCGCCGCCCTCCCGTACGACTACGTGGCGGGCCGGATCACGCTGCGCGTGCACTCCGCACTCGACGCCGTCGGGCTGACGGCCGCCGTCGCCGGGGCGCTCGCCGGGGCGGGACTCAGCTGCAACGTCGTGGCGGGCTTCCACCACGACCACCTCTTCGTGGAACACGCGCGCGCGGCGGAGGCGTTGGCCGTTCTCGAACGGCTCGCGGAAGGCGGCCTCGGCGACGCTCGGGGCCGCCCTTAGGGCCGGTCTCGGTGCACCCGGGCGAGGCCGTCGGACACCAGACGGTCCGCTTCGCCTCCGCGAACGGAGAGCGGCAGCTCACCCGGTCCGTCAACACCGCTCCGATCATGACGGACAAGGCCGCGACGGCCGCGACGGAGGTGCTCTCCACCGCTCTGTGCCGAGCCGAATATGCCACCTGCGACACGACGGGATTTTGCTTGGCCGTTTGACCGACCCAGCTCACTCCTTCGGGCGTACGCTGGGACTTTCGCGGGGCTTCCCGCTCGGCACTCCTGACCGTGCGCCGGGCGCGCGCCCCCTGTGTGGGGGTGGAACGTGGTACGTCAGGACGGCGGGTCGGCCCGTCAGGGAGTCGGCCTCTTCGAGCGTGAGGCGGCGCTCACCGCGGCCGAGGAGGCGCTCGACCTCCTGACGGGTCTGGCGGACGACTTGTTGTGGCCGGCCGCCGTACCCTCACCCCGCGAGGCGCGGGGCCCGCACCTGGTCTCCGTCCCCACCCGGACGTCCGCCCGGGAAGCCGATCAGCCGACCGGCCCGCTGCCCACACCGTCCGACGACGACCGGTTCCCCGGAGGCCGGACCGGACTCCGTCCCGTGCCCGACGCCGGCTCCGCGTCGCCCACGGAGCCCCGCCCCCGCCCCGGTTCCGCGCTCACCTCCGCACCCGACGCGGGTGCCGAGACCGCCACGCGCCCCCAGGTCGTCCGCCGCGGCGGCATCCTCGCCTACGCAGCCCCCGCCGGCCTCGGCAAGACCACCCTGCGCGCCGAGATCCGGCGCCGCGCCGGTGCCCGCGGCTGCACGGTGCTGTCCGCCCGCGGCGGCGACCAGGAGCAGCGGGTCGCCTTCCACGTCGCCCGGCAGCTCCTCCAGCCGCAGCTGGCCCACGCCACCGACGCCGAACTGCGCGAACGCCTCGGCTCCTGGTACGACATCGTCGGGCCCGCCCTGGGGCTCCGCGCCTCCGCCGAGGGCTCGCCGCCCGACCCGCAGGGCCTGCGGGACGGGCTGGACTGGGTCCTCACCCATCTCGCCGTACGCCGCGCGCCCCTCGTCGTCGTCCTGGACGACGTCCACTGGGCCGACCCCGAATCCCTCGGCTGGCTCGCCGCGTTCGCCCCGCGCGCCGAGGAACTGCCCATGCTCCTCGTCGTCGCCTACCGGCCCGACGAACTTCCCGCCGAGGGCATGGAGTTCACCGGACGCCGGTCCGGGCAGCGGCCCCTCGACCTCGCCCCGCTCACCTCGTCCGCCGTGGCCCGGCTCGTCCGCGACCGCGTCGGCGCCCACGCCGACGACAGCTTCTGCCGCGACTTCTGGTCCGTCACCGCCGGCAACCCCTTCGAGGCGGTCGAACTCGCCGCCAAGGTCCGCGACCGCGGTCTCGAACCCACCGCCGACGGCGCCCACGAACTCCCCGACCTCTCCGCCGCCCTCAAGGGCAGCGGCCTCGTCACCCGGCTCGAACGGCTCGGCCCCGCCACCGTCCGCCTCGCCTGGGCCTGCGCCGTCCTCGGCACCGAGATCTCACCCCAGCTCGCGGGCGCCGTCGCCGCTCTCGGCGGCGAGGCGGTCGCCGACTGCGCCGCCCGGCTCCGTGAGGCCCGCGTCCTCGCCGAGGCCGAAGAGGCGGACGACCCCCTCCAGTTCGTCCATCCCCTCATCGCGAGCACCGTCTACCGGTCGATCCCGGACGCCACCCGCGTCGCCCTGCACGGTCAGGCCGCCTGGTGCGTCGTCGACGCCGGGCTCGGCCCCACCGCGGCGGCCCGCCATCTCCTGGAGACCCACCCCGAGGGCGACCCCTGGGTCGTCGGCCAGCTGCGCGCCGCCGCCGGCGAGAACCTCCGCGCCGGAGCCCCCGACGCGGCCCGCCGCTTCCTCGCCCGCGCCCTGCGCGAGCCGCCCGCCCCCGACGACCGGGCCGCCGTCCTCTTCGAACTCGGCTGCTCCTCGCTCCTCACCGAGCCCGCCACCACCGTCAACCATCTGCGAGCCGCACTGGAGGAGCCGGTCAGCGACCCGGCGCTCCGCCACGGCATCGTCTACCGTCTCGCCCAGGTCCTCGCCCACAGCGACCGGCTCGTCGAGGCGTCCGAGCTCCTCGGCGAGGAGGCCCGGAAGGCCGGCGACGCCCGCAGCCGACTGCGGATGCAGGCCGAGAAGTTCATGTGGGACGCCCTGCGCGCCGACGAACCGGAATCGCCCGCCCGGTCCCGGCGCCTCGCGGCGCTCGCGGACCGGCTCACCGGCCGTGACGTCACCGAGCGGTACATCATCGGACTGCGGGCCTGGGACGCCACCCTGCGCGCCGAACCCGCCTCCCTCGCCCTCAAGGAGGCCGAACGCGCCCTCGCGGGCGGCCTCACCTGGGCCGACGAGAGCCGGGGCTTCGAGGTGCCGGTCCTGGTGGCCCTTCTCCACCTCTACGCCGACCGGCCCGGCCGCGCCGAGGAACTCTTCGCCGCCGGAACCGCCGAATTCGAGAAGCAGGGCTGGCGCGGGGCGCACCTCGCCTTCGCGTACACCCTCATCGGCTACATCCGCTTCCGGCGAGGCCGCCTGATGGAGGCCGAGGACTTCGCCCGCGCCGGACTCCGTCTCACCGAGCGAGTCGGCGCCCGCACCCCTGCCCTCTGGTACGCCACCGGAGTCATGATCGAGGTCCTCATCGCCCGCGGTCGTACGGACGAGGCCGTGCGGGTCGCCCGTGAGCACGACTTCGGCGAGCCGTTCCCCGCCGCCGTCACCATCCCCGACTGCGAGACCGTCCACGCCGAGCTGCTGCTCGCCACCGGCCGTACCAAGGAGGCCGCCGAGGAGCTGGCCGCCGTCGGCCGGCGCCTCGACCCGCGGGGCAAGCGCAACCCCTCCTGCTGCCCCTGGCAGCTCCACCTCGCGCTCGCCGAGGCGGCGACCTCCCCGGCGAAGGCTCTCGCCACCGCCCACGAGGCCGTCGCCCGCGCCCGCCAGTACGGGGCGCCCTCCGCGATCGGCCAGGCGCTCCGCGTGACCGCCGAGGTGTCCGAGCCCGCCGATCGCGTGAAGCTCCTGGAGGAGTCCGTCGACTGGCTCGACCAGTCACCCGCCGCGTACGAGCTGGCCCGCTCCCTCGTCGCCCTCGGCGCGGCCCTGCGGCGCACCGAACGCGCCGGGGAGGCCGCCGAGCACCTCTACCGGGGTCTGGAAGCCGCCCAGGACTGCGGCGCCGACGCCCTCGTCGAGGTGGCCCGTGCCGAGCTCGCGGCGGCCGGACTCCGCCCCCGGGCGCTCCACCCCGCCGGCACGGACACGCTCACCGCCCGTGAGCGTGCGGCCGCCGATCTCACCGTCCGCGACCAGGACGCGGCCGCCGTCCTCGGTGTCGACACCACCACCGTGGCCCGGCTCCTCTCGGCCGTCTACCGCAAGCTCGGAACCGACCGCACGGGCCTCGCGCAGGCCCTCAGGAACACCGGACGGGAGCCCCGGGACCCCGCCGGACAGGACTGACCGCCCGGAGCCGCCCGGCGCGTCGCATCGCGCGCCGGGGCACGTACCATGGCCGTATGTCCTTCCTCCGCCGCCGCAGCGCCGCCACTCCCGCGGGCCCGGACTTCGATGTCCTGGCCATGGACCCGGGGGACTGGCCCGGCAATCTCGGCGCCGGCCTGCTGCCCGCTCCCGACGGCTCCTGCCAGGGCGTCTTCCTCCGGTACGACCTGTTCGGCGGCCGCGGCCCCGCGATGATCATCGGCAATCTGCCCGAGGGCTCCCCGGCGCGCGAGCTCGCCGACGGCCAGATCCCCTTCGAGGTGGCCCAGCTGCTCGCCGCCCTCGAGAACGACGAGCCGGTCGAGGTCCTCGACACCGAGGACGTCCCCGTGATGCAGGGCGACAACCTCCTGATCGTCCGGCGCCTCAAGCTCTCCGAGAGCCGTATCTCCTGCGTCCAGTTCGACCGCAGCGACAACGTCCTCGTCACGATCGCCAGTTGGGACCGGCCGATCACCGACGACCTGTACGCGCTGCTCAAGCCGCTGCCCGCCGAGCTGTTCCAGCAGGGCTGACGGGAGAGCGGGGGCCGATGAGCGCACGCGTCGACAGCTGGATCTGGGCGGTCCGCCTCACCAAGACCCGCGCCCAGGCCGCCGCGGCCTGCCGTGCCGGACACGTCAAGGTCAACGGCGAACGGGCCAAGCCCGCCCAGGCGGTGAAGCCCGGCGACGAGGTGCGGGTCTTCCACGGCGGGCGGGAACGGATCGTCGAGGTCAAGGAGCTCCACACCAAGCGGGTCGGCCCACCGGTCGCCGTCGAGGCGTACGTGGACAACAGCCCGCCCCCGCCGCCGCGCGAGCACGTGGCCGTCGCCGCCGTACGGGACCGGGGCGCCGGACGCCCCACCAAGCGGGACCGCCGCGAACTCGACGAGCTGCGCGGCCGGCACAGCTGATCGCCGGCACGCGGAGCGGCCCGTTGGGCCGCTCCACCCTCCGTCTCAGACCCTGACCGGCCCGAGGAGACCCGCCACCCGGGCGGCCGAGGTGCCGAGGCCGGTCGGCCCGCGCCGCAGCAGGGCCGTACCGCTGCCCGCGTGCACGTCCTCCGCCGCGTAACGCCGCACCTCCCGGTGCCAGTTCAGGATGCCCGCGAGCCAGTCCTCCAGCTCCCGCAGATACGCCTCGAAGGCGGCACGTCCCGTCGCGTCGAGTCCGAAGTCCTCGTACATCAGCGGGACTTCCCGCGCCTTGAGGTGCTCGTACTGACGCAGCCTGCCCCGCATCAGGTCGTCGACCATGGCCACCGCCGTCGGGTAGTCGCAGTCGAAGAACTTCTGGAGCACCAGAACGCCGTTGTGCACCTCGCCCTCGACCTCGATCTCCTTCTGGTACGAGAACAGGTCGTTGATCAGCGTCCCGTAGTCCATGACCGCGTTCTCCAGGGCGCGCACGGTCCCCGAGCGGTACAGCTCCGGCGGCAGCACGTCGGCGTGCCGCAACCGGGCCATCAGCGTGGTCAGTTCGGAGCCGAAGGTGCTGCGGCGCATCTCGATGTAGTCGACGGGGTCGGGAACCCGGTGCTGTGCCTGGTTGTGCAGCTCCCACAGCCAGCTGTCGAGCATGACGTCCAGCGCGTACCGCAGCTGGGTGCGGGCCTCCACGGCCATGGGGCCCGCGGTCCGGGCCCAGAGGTCGGCGAGCGAGCGCTCCATCGGGTTCACGGCGAGCGCCGCGCCCGCGGCCGGATCCTCCAGCGGCAGGCAGGACTTGAACCGGTCGGTCTGCTCCTTCGCACCCAGCAGGTTGCGCGAGCGGCCGAAGACGGCGGGGTAGTAGTCGTCCCCGTACGTCCCCCAGGTCAGCCACTCGGCGCTGAGCTCCAGCTCCTCCAGGGTGGCGTCCGGGTCGAGCCCGGCCGAGCACAGCGCCAGGTCGAAGCCCTCCGCCATCGGCCGGTCCCAGATGTCGTCCAGGAGCCCGAACCGCTCGGCCCAGTCGAGCGACAGCCGGCGCGCCTCCGCGTGGTGCGGGCTGAGGGTGAGCGGGTACGGCAGGTCGAACTCGGGCAGCAGCGACGGCCCCACCCGCTGATGCGGCACGTGCGTGAGCGCGCGCAGCCGCGACGCCGCCGGGCGCCCGAAGAGGGTGCGGATGTCGAGCGCGGAGGTGCCGAGGACCCCTTCGAGGTGCGAGGGACCGCCGACCATGCCCTCGTTCATGTACCGGCTGGAGCGCATGTGCCACTCGTGGCCGCCGGACTGCCAGTCCTGCAGCCCCTTCGCGTACGCCGCGACGGCCGCGCACTCGGCCGCGTCGAGGCCCTTCTCGGCGGCGAGCAGCGGCACTTCGGTGAGGGCCGTGTTCTCGAACTGCTGGAGGCGTGAGGTCAGCAGGTCGTTGACGGCGTTCGCCGCCTCCTGGGTCGTGCAGCCGAGGAACTTCTCCAGGACGAGCACGCCGTTGCTGTTCTCGCCCTCGTCCTCCACCTCGCGCTGGTACGAGAACAGGTCGTTGCGCAGATGGACGGCGTCCGAGAAGGCGTCCCTGAGCACCCGCAGCGGCCGGGAGTAGGCCACCCGGGCCGGGACCTCCGCCCCCGCCGCGTACTCGACGAGCCCCGCCGACCAGGGCGCGCCGCCCACCTTGCGCCGCATCTCGATGTACTCGACGGGGTTGGCGATCCGCCCGTCGTTGATGTTGTCGAGTTCCCAGAGCGACTCGTACAACAGATGCTCTGTCGCCTCGGCGAACCGCACGCGCCACCCCGCCGACATGGAGGGGACGGTCCGCAGCCAGAGGTCGGCGAGTCCCGCCTCGACGGGGTTGGTCGGCTCGGGCATCCCCGCCGAGGGGTCCGCCGGCATGAACAGCGGCAGCCGGTCCAGATACGTCTTGCCGCCCGCACGGTCCTGGGGCCGCTTGAAGATCTCCAGGAAGTGGTCGTCGAAGAAGAAGACCCAGGTGTACCAGTCGGTGACGAGGTTCAGGGCCTCCTCGTCGCAGTCGGGATGGGTGTACGAGCAGAGCAGCGCGTAGTCGTGCGAGTCGAGGTCGTGCTGCTCCCAGACCCCCGAACCCTCCAGCATCCCCATCTCCCGCGCCCAGTCACGGGTGTGCGTGCGGGCGGCCTCCACGTGGGGATTGAGCCGCGCCGGATACGGAACATAGAAATCCGGCATAACGAAGGGCTGAGGCATCTGCTGGGGGGCCTTCCGGTGAGCATGGGCTGTGTCCGGCCCACCCTTACCCGTGGCCCGTAGGGCGCACGCGATCTTCCGAATAGTCCTATGAACGCCCACGATGCGGTGCCGGATCGTTCATCCGGCACCGCCCCGCACCTTTCGGCCACGCTTCCGTCAGGACTGTGAAACCCGCACGTCAGTGGCCTTCACAAAGGCCACGCGGTGGCCGAACTGGATCTGGTAGTACTCCTCCTGACCCCGGACGACCGTGTGCCCGCTGCTGTCGAACACCGGCGCGAAGAAGTACTCGCCCGGGGTACGGTCGCCCACCACGTAACGCTGCCCCGCGAGCAGCCGGTACGGCAGCGGCGACACGGCCTGCACCGGCACCCCCGCCGGATACGCCGAGGCCTCCGGATACGCCCGCCCGTACACCGGCACCGACGCCAGCCCCTCGCGGGGCGTGAGGACGAGACCCCGGGCGTTCACGGCGGTCGGCTCCTTCGCCGGATTGTGGAACCAGGCCTTCTGTCCGAGGTACCAGACCGCCGTCCAGTCGCCCCGGCGCTCCGCCACCGCGTAGCTCTGCCCGGTCGACGCACGCGCCCCGGTGTCGTTGACCCCGGTGGTCGACTCCTGCCCGCCCGGCCGCAGACCGATGTCCCTCACGAGGGGCGCGTCGGCGCTCGGTCCGGTGTGCAGGCGCACCGCCCCGCTGCCGTGCGGCGCGCACGCCTCGCCGGCCGTGACGCAGCCCGTGTAGACCGGACGGTGGGAGCCGAACTCGGGCCGGATCGTCACCACACCGGCCAGGGGACCGGCGCTCGGCGTGATCGGCCGGCCGAGCAGCTTGAAGTAGTGCGCCCAGTCCCAGTACGGCCCCGGGTCCGTGTGCATGCCCTTGATCGTGGACGTCACCGTCCCCGGCACGTTGTCGTGGCCCAGGATGTGCTGCCGGTCGAGCGGGATGTCGTACCGGGCGGCGAGATACCGCACGAGCCGCGCCGACGACCGGTACATCGCCTCCGTGTACCAGGAGTCCGGCGCGGTGAGGAAACCTTCATGCTCAAGGCCCACGGACTTGGCGTTCACGAACCAGTTGCCCGCGTGCCAGCCGACGTCCCTGAGCGCCACGTGCTGGGCGATGTGCCCGTCGGAGGAGCGGAGCGAGTACTGCCACGAGACGTACGTCGGGTCCCGCACCAGCTTCAGGGTGACGTCCCAGGTGGCCTCGGTGTCATGGACGACGATGTAGTCGATCGACTGGGAGGCCGGCCGGTTCGCCTTGTCGTGGTTGCCGTAGTCGCCGTCGCCGAACTCCTCGTACGGCGCCGGGATCCACTCGCAGGCCACCGTGCGCGGGCACTCCACGGGGCCGTCGGCGGGCCGGCGCAGGCCGAGGCCGGCGACCTGCGCGGTGTCGGGCGCGACCGCCGGGGCGGCCGCGAGCGTCACCACCTGCCCTCCGTCCGTCGTGCGCGACTCGCCGGACCGGATCACGTCGAACACGTCGTCCGCGTACCTGGCGGCGGTCGCCGAGTCGTCGGCGCCCGAGTACCGCGCCACCGCCCCGTACCAGTCGGCCGGGTCCGCGCTCGCCGGACGCCCGGACTCCCGCTGCGCGGCGGCCAGCAGCGCCGCCCCGCCCTCGATGTTCGCGGCCGTACGGGTCCGCAGCTCCTCGGCCGGGATCCCGGACAGCGCGGACGCCCGGTCCAGGGTGCGCAGCCGTGCGGGCAGCGACCCGGGAGCCGGGACGGCGGCGGGCTCGGGCGAGTGCGCGCCGGAGCGCACGGCGCGCGAGGAGTCGCCGCGCGCGTCCTCCGTGCCGTCCGAGTGGTGCGGAGGCGCCTCGGCCAGCGCCGTCACCGCGTCCGTCAGATGCATCGGCCCGTAGCCACCGGTCACACTCGGCGCACCACCGTGGGTGTCCCAGCGCGACTGGAGGTACGAGACGGCGAGCAGGACGCTCTCCGGTACGCCGTGGCGCGCGGCCGCCCTCGCGAACTGTTCCTGGAGGACACCCGCCTCGGGCACCTCGGCACCGGCCTGCGGGGCGGCGGACAACAGCGGGAGCAACAGGGCGGCGGACGCGAGGGCGCCCAGTGCCTTCGGCGGACGACCGGACGGCGTACGTCCGAGGGACGCGGAACGGAGCAAGGCAGCCTCCAGGGGCGGGGGTGACACCGGGGCGTGCGGGACCGAACCCGTACAGGGGTATCGGCTACCGGACGATCCGTCAATCACGCGCGCGCGGAAGGAAGTTCCCACGTCAGAGCGGGAATGGAGGCCGTGTGGCAGAGTTTCGCGGAGACGGGTCCCGGGCCTGGGACGCGTCAGTGGAGTGGACCATTGGCTCGCCCCGTCCGGGGGCGGAGACGCCAGTGCGCCGCGTCCCGGTGTGTCGGCACCGGGCGCACGGCGCACCCCCCCCGTGTCGTCGGTCGGGCCCGCCCGTTCAGCGCGTCCCGACCGCCGCGCGCACGGCCCGCCGTGCCATGGCGCAGTCGTCGTGCAGCCGCCTCAGGAGCAGCCGCTGTTCCTCACCGGGTGCGAGGGCGCCCGTGGGTACCGGTACGGAACCGGCCGGCGGAGCCTCCTTCATGGTGCGCTGCACCGCCGTCTCGTAGGTCCGGATCTCCCGGGTCAGCACGATCATCAGGTTCACCAGGAAGGCGTCCCGGGAGGCCGGGCCCGCCTGCTGGGCGAGCTGACTGATCTGACGCCGGGCGAGCGGCGCGTCGGCGAGCACGGCCCAGAGGGTCGCCAGGTCGTAGCCGGGCAGGTACCAGCCGGCGTGCTCCCAGTCGACGAGGACCGGTCCGGCGGGGGACAGGAGGATGTTGGAGAGCAGGGCGTCACCGTGACAGAACTGGCCCATGCCCTGGCGGCCACCCGCGTGCGCCAGACCGTGCAGCAGCTTCTGCAGGTCGTCCCGGTCCCGGTCGGTGAAGAGACCGAGCTCGTGGTAGCGGGCGATGCGGGTGCCGTAGTCCAGCGGCGCGTCGAACGTCCCGGCCGGCGGCCGCCACGCGTTGAGCCGGGCGATCGCGCCGAGCGCGGCCCGCACGTCGGCGCGGGGCGGGGCCTCGACGGGGTGGCGCGAGAGCGCCGCCGCCCGCCCGGGCATCCGCTCGATCACCAGCGTGCAGTTCTCCGGGTCGGCCGCGATCAGCCGTGGCGCCCGCACAGGCGGACGGTGGCGGACGAAGGAGCGGTAGGACGCTATCTCGTGCCGGAACCGCTCGACCCACGCGGGGGAGTGGTCCAGTAAACACTTCGCGACCGCCGTGGTCCGCCCGGTCGTTCCGACGATCAGTACGGAACGCCCGCTGCGCCGCAGCACCTGGACCGGGTTGAACTCCGGGCAGATGCGGTGGACGGAGGCGATCGCGATCTTCAGCTGCGCCCCCTGAGGGCCGGACAGATCGATTCTCCCGCTGATCGGCTGGGTACCCGTGCCGGCCGCCCAGCGCCTCGGCCGTACGGCCTGCGGAGCGGGAGCGAGGTAGGGCCCGGCGCCGGCCGGGATGATGCGGTGCTGCGGCCGGGGCGGGGCGGACACGGAGGACGATGCTGTGTACATGGAGGTGACAGATCCCTTCGTGTGCCGACGAGTTGCGTGCGTCGCCCCGCCCGCCCCCGGTCCGCACCCTGGGGAATGAGGGCCGGTCGGCGGGGCGGGGTGGCGCGTTCCTACCTGACACCCGGGCGCGGGTGGCGGAACATCTCGCGCACCCTGGCGAAGCCTGGCGAATTGTCGCCAGGCCTATGACAGAGGGCTACTGTCAACTCAGCCGAGAACCTGGGGGCTTAGACGTGACCGGACAAACCAACACCCGCCTGGCAGACCTGTTCGGCCTGGCCGGATGGTCCAAGGGCGAACTCGCGAGACTCGTCAACCGGCAGGCGGCGGCCATGGGCCACCCCCAGCTGGCGACCGACACCTCGCGGGTGCGGCGGTGGATCGACCGGGGCGAAACCCCGCGCGATCCCGTCCCCCGGGTGCTGGCAGCACTGTTCACCGAGCGACTCGGCCGTGTCGTGACCATCGAGGACCTCGGGTTCGTACGACACGGGCGCAGCGGAAAGCGGCAGGACGTCAGGAAGACGGAGAACCCTGACGGGCTGCCCTGGGCACCCGATCGTACGGCGGCGGTCCTCACCGAATTCACGGGAATGGACCTCATGCTCAACCGACGCGGCCTGGTGGGCGCGGGTGCCGCGCTTGCCGCCGGCTCCGTACTCAGCAAGGCCATGCACGACTGGCTGCAGACCGACCCCGCTCGCCAGGGTGCCCCCCAGCGGGCCACCGATCCCCTCCACGCCGACCCCGCTGGGTTCGACCGCTACGAGGCCGCCCCCATCGGGTCGGAGGAGATCGAGGCACTGGAGCACTCGGTGGAGGTGTTCCGTGCCTGGGACGCCTCCCGGGGTGGCGGACTCCAGCGCAAGGCCGTGGTGGGCCAGCTCAACGAGGTGGGCGGCATGCTCGCCTACCGCCACGCCGACCACCTTCAGCGACGCCTCTGGGGCGTCGCCGCCAACCTGGCCGTCCTGGCCGGCTGGATGTCCCACGACGTGGGCCTCGAACCCACGGCGCAGAAGTACTTCGTGATCGCCGCCCACGCGGCCCGCGAGGGCGGCGACCGGCCGCGGGCCGGCGAGGCCTTGTCCCGTGCCGCCCGCCAGATGGTGCACCTGGGCAGGCCCGACGACGCCCTCGACCTCATGAAGCTCGCCAAGGACGGCTCGGGCGAGCGCGTCCTGCCCAGGACCCGCGCCATGTTCCACACGATCGAGGCCTGGGCGCAGGCGTCGATGGGCCGGGGCCAGGCCATGCGCCGCACCCTCGGCGAGGCCGAGGACCTGTTCGTGTCCGACCGGCGCGACGAGGAGAACCCCAGCTGGATGCAGAACTTCGACGAGGCCGACATGCACGGCATGCAGGCCCTCGCGTACCGCACCCTGGCGGATCACGACCCGGCCGCGGCCGTCCCCGCCCAGCGTCACGCCAAGCTGGCGCTCGAACTGCGGCGCGGCGGTCACGACCGCTCGAAGCTCTTCGACCACATCTCGCTCGCCTCGGCCTGCTTCATCGCCGACGATCCCGAGCAGGCCGACCGGTACGCCCGGCTCGCCCTGATGTCCATGGGGGAGACCTCGTCCCACCGCACATGGGACCGGCTCCGCGAGATGTACCGGCTGACCGGGCAGTACGCGGGCTACGCGAGGATCGAGCACCTTCGCGAGGAGATCGAGCTGGCTCTGCCGAGGTCCCCGGTCAACCGACCGAGGACGGGGCAGGCCTGAGGGGTCGAGCGCCGGGGGCCGGGTGGGAGAGCCCCACATGCGGTCGAGTGTGCGGTCGTCAACGGGCTGTCGCGGAGCGGCAGTCGGTGAGACGGCTGCCGATGCCGGGATCGCCACGTCACGGTTGTCGATGGCAGGATCGCCGACGTCACGGTTGTCCATGGCGGCGTGCGTCGCCTGTGGTCGTGCCACCGTGCCACAGCGTCGTGGCACGCCGGTGCGCAAGGCCGCGGTCCCACGACAGTCCCCGCGCGCGGTCGGCGACCGGTGGTTCAGTGTCCGACCCGGACCACCATCACACAGGCGTCGTCCTCGCGCTGCTCCTCGCCGAACTCCTCGACCACCGCGCGCACACCGTCCTGGGCGTCCCGCGCCCCGATGAGCCGCCGGCCGAGCGCGAGCAGTCGTCGCGTGCCCGTGTCGTCGTCAGGGCCGCTGCCACGGGTGAGTCCGTCGGTGTGCAGGACCAGCAGGTCACCGGGGATCAGCCGGGTTTCGGCCTCGCCGTACACGGCCCCGGCCGTCGCCCCGAGGAGGACGCCCTCAGGCCGCCGGAGGACGTGCCCCGTCCCGTCGCGGAACAGCAGCGGGGCGGGGTGGCCGGCCTGCGCCCAGGTCAGTGTCTGGGCGACCGGGTCGTAGCGGCAGCACATCGCACTGCCGAGCGCCGGCTGTACGGACGTCTCCAGGAGCTGGTTGAGATGACCCATCAGGGCGGCGGGCCGGATCCCGGCGACGGCCATGCCGCGCAGGGCGCCGAGGAGCATGGCCATCGAGGAGGTCGCGGCGACCCCGTGGCCCGTGAGGTCACCGACGGTGAGCAGCGCGTCCCCGTCGGGCAGGGCCAGTGCGTCGTACCAGTCGCCACCGATCAGACCGGTGCTGGCGGCCGGGAGGTAGTGGGCGGCCACGTCCAGCGGGGCGGGGCCGTCGTGGGCGAAGCGGAGCGAGCCGCGCCAGGGCGGGAGCACCGCCTCCTGGAGCTCGACGGCGACCCGTCGCTCGGTCTGCTCGATGTGGCGGCTGCGCTCCAGGCTGTCCCGGCTCTCGCGGACGGCCCGCTCGCTGCGCCGCAGTTCGCTGACGTCACGGAGCACGGCCCACATCGAGGCGGTGCAGCCGTCGGCGTCGAGGACGGGCTCTCCCGTCATGTGCACGGTGCGCACGCGGCCGTCGGTCCGTACGATCCGGAACTCGCCGTCGATCGGCTTCCCGTCGATCAGGCAGTCCGTCACCATCCCCTGGAGGACGGACTGGTCCTCGACGAAGACCATCGTGGGCATCTCGTCCAGCGACATCGGGCCGCTCTCGCGCGTACGTCCGAAGATCTGGAACAGCTCTTCGGACCAGCTGACCTCGTCGGTCAGGAGGTTCCACTCGGCGCTGCCGACGCGGGAGAGCAGGGAGCCGGTGCGCTGCGGGGCGATCTCGCCGTACGCCGTGCCGGGGTCGGTGGGGAGCGCGGTGTCGGGGACCGTGTCCGCGGGCTCCTCGGTGACGACCTGTTCGGGGACGCCCGCACGGAGCTGACCCAAGTGGGCGCCCAGGTCGTCGAGTTGGTGGACGGCCAGGTCGCACAGGGCGCGCTGCCAGCGCTGCTGGGGGTCGTCGTCGTTCACCACGGCTTCCCGGCGCACGGCGACGAGCTCGCCGCGCAGGCGGCGGGTCTGTGAGATCAGCGCGTCCACCGCGCCCGGCTCCGGCTGCTGGGCGGGGTGATCCGCGAACAGTGGGGACGGCATGTCGTACTCCGATACAGGCGCGGCACGGCCAGGCCAGGTGTGAAAGTGAGGCCCGGATACGACTGTTGCACAGCCAGGGACGGCCCGTAAGGGATTTGGCAACACTCGATCCGGTGGTGCTTCCGGCATATGTCAAAGGCCCAGCGATGATCCGCCGCCGCGCGACGGGTTACGGTGCGGGTGTGGTGAACGACGACGGAATCGGCACGGTGAGCACGCGCACGGCGGTCACGGGCGGGGCGGGTACGGGGACGGGAAAGGGCACGACGGCAGTCTCTGGTACGGCAGTTACGGGTGTGACGGGTGGGGTGCGTACCAGTAGGGCGGAAGCGGCGGGAGTCACCGGAGCGGCGGGTGTGACGCCGCAGGCCCGTACCGGTATTCCGGGAACCGCCGCCACCGGCACCGCCTTTCTGCTCGCCGCGGCGCCCGCCGGGCGCGGCCGCGCCATGGACGCCGCGTCCGTGCTGCCGGCCCTCGCCGCCGTGCCGCCCGGCGTCCTCACCGGAACCAGCACCGCCACACTCGTCGAACTCGCCGATCCGCTCGACCCGCAGACCGTCCTCACCCGGCTGCGTGCCGCCGCGGCGAGCCCGGGCCCGCTCGTGCTCTGCCTCGCGGGGCAGCTCCATCTCGACCGTCGGCAGCAACTGCCCCACCTCGCCCTCGCCCGCACCACCCCGGCGACCCTCCGCTACACGGCGCTGCCCTGGCACTGGCTCGCCGCCGAACTCGCCGCCCGAGCCCCCGGCACCACGACCGTCGTCGCGGACCTCGCCGCGGACCCCGCCGTATGGGAACGCCTCACCACCACACCCGACCTCCTGTATCCGGGGCCCGGTCCGGTCCTCTACGGGAGGGTGACCCCCGCCCCGCGCAGGGGCGAGCTCCTCGCCCCCGCCTATCTGCGGTCCTGGGCGGAACTCTGGCGCTCCGGCGCCCGCCTGCCCTACGCCACCCTCCACGCGGAGTCGGCGGCCCAGACCGCCGCGGCCGCGCCGGGGGCGTTCCTCCTGGCACCCGCCCCCGCTCCCGTGCCGGTAGTGGAGCAGGACCCGCACCCCGCGATCCTGGCCGCCGCGACGGCCGGGCGTCACGGCGAGGCGGCGGCGGTGGCGGCGGCCTGGGAGCGCGAGGCCCTGCGCCGCCACGGGCCCCGGTCCGCGGAGGCCGTCCACTGGACGGAGGTACGGGCCGACCTCGCCCGCCTCGCCGGGGAACCCGCCCGCAGCTGCGAACTGTGGCTCTCCGCCGCCGAGGCCCGGCTCGCGCTGGGGCAGCGCACGGACGACGGCGACGTCGAAGGGGCCGTGGACCGGGCCCACCACCAGTGGGAACGGATCGGCGACCGGGCGCGGGCCCGCGCCCTCGGCCCCCTGCTCATCGCCCTGCGGCAGCGGGTCCCGGGCCGGCGGCCCGGAGCCCTTGCCGCACTGACACGTCGCATGGCGGAGTGAGCCGGTAGGTCGCCGGCGGGGGATCGGCTAGTGGTCGGGGCCGCTCCCGGCCGAGGTGGGGAGGACGACCCGGATGCCGAACTCGTAGGTGCCGGTCGCCCCCGCGATCCCGATGAACAGCAGGGCGAAGTTCTCCTGGCCCCGCGCCGTCGCGATCCCACCCAGGTCGAGCAGCGCGTCGTCGGCCCAGCCGAGATCGCCGACCAGACCGCGCACCACCTTCTTCGCCTCCGCGTCCTCGCCCGAGAGGAACACCGTGGCCGGGCCCTCCAGGGAGTCCGGCGCGATCATCACCTTCCGGTCGATGGTGCAGAGCGTCTTCACGACGCGTGTCTCCGGGAACGCCCGCTGGATCTCCTCGCCCAGGCTGACGCCCGGATGCGAGAGCGATCCGTCCTCCAGGAAGCCGACCCCGACGTCAAGAATGATCTTGTCGGCGAGCGCCTCCGCGCCGATCGTGTGCAGCAGGGACACGGACGCCGTGCCCGGGGTGGCGTTCACCAGCACCTCGGCGTGCGCCGCCGTTCCCGCCGGGCTGTCGATCCGTAATCCCGACGCGGTGAGTTCCTTCAGCTTCGCGAGCACCTCCGGGTCGTCCGGCCGACGTGATCCGAGGACCACCTCGTGGCCGGCCCGCGCCCACGCCGAGGCGAGTGCCTGTCCCACATTTCCTGTACCGAGAATTCCGATTCGCATGAGCGTCATCCTGCCGCCGCCGCGCCCGCCCGCACCTCGGCCCGGAGACCGTACCCGCGTCGGCCCCTCGTCCTAGGCCGGATCGACGACCGGTCCTCGGACCGGATCCGACGGCCGGGTGCCGGGGCTGAGATGATCGGACGTATGGCCGCCTCGTCGATCTCAGCCCCGACACCGGAAACCGCCCCCCTCGCCACGGAGCGGCTCCTGCTGCGGCCCGTACGCGCCGCCGACGTGCCGGCGGTCACCCGGCTGTGGACGGACCCCGAGGTCAGGCGTCATCTGGGCGGCCCGGTCACCGAACAGGTCGTACGGATCCGGCAGCGGCGGGTCGCGGGGGCGCCCGGCGTGTACGCGGTGGTACGGACGGTCGACGAGGTCCTGCTCGGCCTCGTCACGGTGGAACCCGCGGCACGGGAAGGGGAGACGGAGATCTCGTACCAGTTCCTGCCCGAGCACTGGGGGCACGGCTACGCGCGCGAGGCCGTCGGCGCCGTCGTCGAGGCCACGCTTCTCGGCACCCCAAGCGTGGTCGCGCTGACCCAGGAGGCGAACCACCGCTCCCGGCGGCTCCTGGAGGCCGTCGGCATGACCCACGTCTCCTCGTTCGTCGAGTACGACGCCCACCAGGTCCTCTACCGCCGCGGCCGATGACGTCCCGGCCCGCCGTCGCTCACCGGACCTTCTCGCCCGCCGCCAGCTTCGCGATCGTCCGCTCCAGCCGCTGCGCACGGCCCTTCTCGGTGCGGGCCTGCCACAGCCTCATGATGATCAGATACCGGTCCGTCTTCCCGAGCGCTTCGTAGCCGGCCCGCGCCGCCTCGTCGGACGCGAGCGCCGCCGCGAGGTCGTCCGGCACGGTCGCCTCGGCCTGCGAGGGGTACGCGGCCTCCCACCGGCCGTCCGCCTGCGCCGCCCGCACCTCGGCGAGGCCCGGCTCACGCATCCGCCCCGACTCGGTGAGCACCGCGACCTTGCGGACGTTCACCTGCGACCAGAGGCTGCGCGAGCGCCGCGGCGTGTACTTCTGGAAGTAGTACGTCCCGTCCCCGCCCTTGCGCTGACCGTCGATCCAGCCGAAGCAGAGCATGCAGTCGAGGATCTCCGGATTCGTCAGCGACGTGCCCCCCTTGCCCTTCTTGGCGATCCTCAGCCAGATCCCGGGCCGGTCCGCATGGTGACTCTCCAGCCATGCCTCCAGTGCCGCGGTCTCCGTGAAGGTCATCAGGTCGAGTCCCTCGTACTGCTCCACCGGTCCGGTCCCCCTGTCGTCGTCGCTCGTCGCTCCCGGGCGTCGCCCGCAGCGCTCGTGACCACGATATGGGGATCGTCCCGGTCACCGACCGCCCCGCTCCGGTGCGGTCGGCGGCCACGTACGATCTGCGGATCGTCCACGCCAAGGAGCTCCGACCCATGTCCTTCCTGGTCATCGGCGAGTGCGTCGCCGACATCGTCCGCGCCCCCGCCGGTTCCGGCGCCGCCGACCGCGTCCACGCGGGCGGCAGCCCCGCCAACGTCGCCTACGGCCTGGGGCGGCTCGGCAGGGACGTCACCCTGCTCACCCAGCTCGCCGACGACACCACCGGCCGGCTCATCGGGGCCCACCTCAAGGGCGCGGGCGTACGGGTGGAGGTCGGGGAGGTGCCGGAACGCACCCCGTCGGCGGTCGTCGGTCTCGACGCGCGCGGTCAGGCCTCGTACACCTTCGACATCGCCTGGACACTGAAGGGCGGGGCGCCGGCCGGCCTGGCGCCCCGCCATGTGCACATCGGCTCGATCGCCGCCGTCACCGCGCCCGGCGCGGCCGCGGTCCTCGCCGAGACGGAGCGGCTGCGGGAGCGCGCCACCGTCAGTTACGACCCCAACGTGCGGCCCGCGCTGATGGGGGAGCACGGGTCGGCCGTGACCCGCGTCGAGCGCTGCGTCGCCCTCAGCGACCTCGTCAAGGCGAGCGACGAGGACCTGGCCTGGCTGTACCCCGGCGAGGAGCCGAAGACGGTCGCCGCCCGCTGGCTCGCCCTCGGCCCGGCCGTCGTCCTGGTCACCCGCGGCGCGGCCGGTTCGCTCGCCTTCACCGAACGGGAGACGGTCGCCGCCGAGGCGCCGCCGGTCACCGTCGTCGACACGGTCGGCGCGGGCGACTCCTTCATGTCCGCCGTCCTCGACGCCCTCGCCGGGTGGGAGCGGGACGCCCTGGGCACACTCGGCGCCGAAGACCTCGCGAGGATCCTGGGGAGGGCGGGCACGGCGGCGGCCGTCACCGTCTCCCGGGCCGGCGCCCAGCCGCCCGACCGGGCCGAACTGGACGCCGCCCGCGAGACGTTCGCCCTCAGGTCCGTGCGTGCGTGGTGATGTCCGAGGCGAACTGCTCGACCATCTCCGGGGTGACCGTCGGCCGGCACTCACCGATGGCCGCCAGATAGTCCGCGGTGCTCGCCCCGGGCACCGGACCCTCGCCGCCCCGCCCGCCCACGGCGAGCAGATCCCGCTCGAAGGAGGCCTGGGCGGCGATCCTGGCCGCGTGCTCGATGTCGGCCGGGGTGAAAAGGTCGCTCGCCAGGACCAGTTCGTCGATGTCGACGTCCGTCCTGCCGTCGGTGTACCGGGCCCAGATCGCCGCCCGCGCGGCCTTGTCCGGCGTGCCGATCGGGATGAGGTAGTCGAAGCGGCCGGGCCGCAGGAACGCCGGGTCCAGTGAGCGGATCGAGTTGGTGGCGCAGACGAGCAGCCGCTCGTCCCGCTCCCTGAACCCCGGTATCAGCTTCAGGAGTTCGTTCGTCACCCCGTGCATGCCACCGGGCTGCGCGGGCTCCGTGCGTACGGGCGCGATCTCCTCGACCTCGTCGATGAAGACGAGCACCCGCTCCAGCTCCGCGATCCGCGCGAACGCGGACCGCAGTGCGGCGGCGAGGTTCCCCTCGTCGGCGAGGCGGGACGGCAGGATCTCCACGAACGGCCAGCCGAGCCGTGAGGCGATCCCGCGCGCGAACGTCGTCTTGCCGGTGCCCGGCGGACCGAACAGGCACACTGCGCGCGGCGGCCGCACCCCGTGGCGGCCGGCCCGCTCCGGCTCGGCGAGCGGCAGCACCACCCGACGCTCGATCAGGTCCTTCTCCCGCTCCATGCCGGCGACCTTGGCCCACAGATCGCCGGGCAGGAGCCGGCCGCCCAGATCGTCGAGGAGTCCGGCGGCAGGACCGTGCAGCGGCTCCACCTTCTCGAAGTACGCGACGGCCGGCTGGCGTGTGTACCCGGCGTTGAGGAGACCCTCCCCGAGGAGTTCCTCCTCCGGCAGGACGTACGCGATCCGCCCGACCCGGGCCGCCACCAGCCGCCGCTCCAGCTCCACGAGGAGCGCGCTGGCGAGACCGCGGCCGCGCCAGGCCGAGGAGATCGCGATCCGCATGACCCACGCCCGCTCGCCGGAGACGGAGGCGAGCGCGGCGCCGATGGGGACGCCCTGGTGGACGGCCACCACGGCGGGCTGGCGGGTGGTCAGGGCGCTGATGCACTCGGCCAGCGAGAACACGGACTCCTGACCGAGCTCCGCGGTCGTGTCGATCAGATGGACGACGGCGGCGAGATCGCTCTCGCGGTAGTCGTGGATGTGCCAGTTCACCGGTGGTACCGCCCCTCGTTGGTGCCGTTGCGGCGAGGCTAGGCGGGGCCTCCGGTCCCGGTCGTGCGCCATCCTGCACAAGGCGGCGGGTGCGAACGCGCCGCGGCGGCTCTATGCGGCACCGCGCCGGGCGACGAAGTGACCGGGTCGGCTCTCGGGAAGCCTTCCGGCATGCGGACGGCCCCCGGAGGATTCCTCCGGGGGCCGCGTGCGCGTACGAGGCCTTCAGCGGGCCGGGACCTTCGGGAGGCCTGGACCCGCCGAGGGCCGGGACCGTCAGTAGGCCGGGGCCAGCTTCGGGTTCGGGCCGTGCGCGTTCTCGTGCTGGTCGCCCTCGGAGGCCGCGAAGACGATGAGGACGATGAAGCCGACGATCGGCACCAGGCCGATGAGGATCCACCAGCCCGAGCGGCCGGTGTCGTGCAGACGGCGCACGGTCACGCCGAGGGACGGCAGGAAGACGGCCAGCGAGTACAGCGTGCTCAGGAGCGAGAAGTCGAGCGCCACGCCGATGATGGCGAGCACGATCGCGATGATGATGTTGAAAAGCTCGAACATCCAGAATTCCTGGCGGCGCGCCCGGCCGTTGAAGACCGCGTACTTCTTGATGACGTCGAGGTACCAGTTCACTTTGTCCCCCCAAGGACTGGGTATGAGCGGGAGAGCCTGTCCCTGTGGAGCAAGCTTTACGCAGAACTTAGGTGGCTGAAACCGCATGGGTCAATTCGTTACCGGGCAGTGGCCGTTCCGGGAGAGGATCAGAGCGTCACGTCCTTCGCTTGGTCATGAGCAGTCCGCCGGCCGTGAGGGAGAACAGGCAGACGCACGCGCCGGTGATGACGTTGCTGAGGACGGTGCCGGTGTCGGGGCTCGACCCGACCACCCACGGGGCGATGATCAGCCACGCACCCATCAGCAGGACGACGAAGTTGAGGTCCTGGGACCGCTCGGGAACCATCGACATGCACAGGCCGAGGACCGCCAGGGCGATGCCGACGACCAGGTTGCTGATGGCGAGCGCGGGCTGGGTGGCGGAGAAGTGAACCGTCCACGCGGAGATCGCGGCGTAGATACCGGCGAGGATCACGAGTTCCTCGACCGCCGCGACACCTCGTGTCTGGAGCATACGGGCATAACGGTCCCGCATTTCCGGCGCATCGGGGTGTCCTGCGATATCACCAGGACGGTGAGAGACGTCGGCCATACGACTCGCCTCCTTCTGGCGTCATGCACGTCTGACCGCACTTGCGGCAAATGCTGCCGCTGCTTCATTGTGCTCTTATCTGGCCTTTATGTGTAGGTCTGTCCGATAAGGGATGTGCACAGAATTTGAGCTGCGGATATGCGTGGACCCACCAAATGGCCATCTCTGTTCAACAAAAATTCAATGCAAACGCGAACCGTTTGCGGCGTGCGCGTGCGAGGTGCCCGGCGGAACGCCGCCGCGTAGCCTGGAAGTGGACTCGGGGATTCCGCCCTTCCAACGCCGGGAGCGAATGATGACCGGCATCGTCAAGAAGAGCTTCGACGCAGCGGACGAGACCCGCCCCTTCGAGGACGGCAAGGGCAGGCTCGACCTGGTCAGCGGTGCGCGCGGCGCGGTCGGCCGCGCCGTGTTCGAGCCGGGCTGGCAGTGGTCCAAGCACGTCAAACCGATCGCCGGCACCGACAGTTGCCAGGCGTCGCACGTGGGGTACATCGTCAGCGGCCGGATGAAGGTCGTCATGAACGACGGCGAGACGACCGAGTACGGCGCCGGGGACTACATGGAGGTCCAGCCCGGCCACGACGCGTGGGTCCTCGGTGACGAGGTCTGCGTCGCGCTGGACTGGACGGGCTTCGCCGACTACGCGAAGCCGTCCGGCTGACCGGAACGTCGCCGCCGCACTCAAGGAGCCGCCGCCGCCTTCGAGTAGACCGGCCCGTCCGAAGGCGGCCCGGGAAATTCCGGGCCGCCCTCGAAGGGCGGCGGCACAATGCCCGTATGACGATTCAAGATCACCGCACGTCCGTTCCGTACACCGGGGACGAACGCGCCGTCCTCACGGCCATGCTCGACTTCCAGCGCGACACCCTCGCCCTGAAGTGCCAGGGACTCACGCCGGAGCAGCTGCGGACGCGGGCGGTCGACCCCTCGGGGCTCTCCCTCCTCGGTCTCGTCCGCCATGCCGCCGAGGTCGAGCGAGGCTGGTTCCGGAACACGCTCAACGGCGAGCGGAGCCGCAGCCCCTGGACGCCGCAGGGCTCCACCGACCGGGCCGACTTCGACGTCGACGAGGCCGACGTCGACGAGGCGTTCACCGTCTGGCGCGAGGAGTGCGCCCGCGCCCGCGCGATCGTGGCCGCGGCCGACTCCCTCGACGTCACCGGCACCCACGAGGAGGTGACGTACTCGGTGCGCTACGTCCTCGCCCACATGATCGAGGAGTACGCACGGCACAACGGCCACGCCGACCTGCTGCGCGAACGCCTCGACGGCACGACGGGGGAGTGACACCGTGACCGCCCTCGCACCCCCCGACGACCCCGACATCGCCGCGGCCGTCGCCGGCGAACTGGCGCTCCTGGACCCGGCCGTACGGGTCTCCCGGACGCGCGCCGCCGAACTTCTCGACCCCGGGTTCGTCGAGGTCGGCGCCTCCGGCCGGCGCTGGACGTACGAGGAGATGCTCGCCTCGCTCCCCGGGATGTCCGGCGCGACCGAGGACGGACGGCGCTTCGAGCCCACCGCCCTCTCGGGGACCCTGCTCGCCCCCGGCCTCGTCCACCTCACGTACGAGACGCTCCTCGACGGCCACAGGGCCAGGCGCAGCTCGCTCTGGCGCCGCGACCCCGCGGCTCCGGCCGGAACGGGCCTGCGGATGTACTACCACCAGGGAACGCCCGTACCCGAGGCGGACGTTCAGCCGTAGGCGTCGGTGACGCAGTCGACCGCGCAGCGCCAGTGCTCGAACCGGCGGCGCAGCGCGGCCGCCGCGTGCCTCCGCTCCACCCCGGCATACCCGTAACGCTCCTGCGTCGTGCGCACCACGGCCTCGACGGTGACGATGGCAGGTTCGCCCTCGCCTGCGGACCGGCGGGCCAGCGCGATCACATGGTCGGCCGCCCGCTGCAGATCGCGGGCGTACTCCCGCTGGGCCACGGTACGCGCGCGGGACGCGGCGAAAGGCCGGACCGCACGCCCCTTCCAGAGCACCCCGGCGGTGATGAGCCCCGCCCCGAGCAGGAGGACGAGCGCGCCCCCCACGGCATCGTGCACCCACTGCGTCATGGGCCGCCTTCCCCTGGTCCTGCCCGTCCCCCGGACCTCCCGAGTCTAGAACGCGGGACCGTGATCCCGTGGCCGTGCCCAGGCAGGTGTCCAGATGTCGGCCTCCCGCCCCGCCGCGGCGGGGGAACCGGGGGCCTCGGGCGAGGCGGCGAGATGGTCGCGAAGGGTGCGCAGCGAGGGGTGCGGGTTGTCCGCGGCCCACAGAAGTGAGTGCGGATAGACCGGAGTCGGCCCGTGCACGGCGACGCGCCGCAGGTCGTGCCCCTGCGGCCAGACGAGGCGGGTGCCCTCGCCGACGAACGTCGCGAGCTCGGGGGAGTCCGCGATGGTGTCGAACAACGCCTCGGGGCCGAAGTCCGGGCCCGTCACCTCGATGGTGAGCCCGAACCGGGCGGCCAGGTCCGCGTAGTAGGCCGCCCACTCCGTCCCGCCGACGATGCCGGGAATCCAGATCCGGTGGCCGGCCAGCCCCGTGAGCCGGACGGAACGCGCGCCCGCGAGCGCGTGCCCGGGACCCGTCAGGAGCCGCAGCGGCTCGTCCAGGACCGGCAGCGCCTCGATGCCCTCGGGGAGCCGACGGCCGGGCATCGTCACCGCCCGGAACGACGCGTCGATCGTGCCGGCCCCGAGCGCGGCGACGGCCGCGTCGGCGTCGAAGAGCGTCACGACGTCCAGCTCGATCTCCGGATACGCCCGGTGGAACCCCCGCAGCAGCCCCGCGGTCGCGAGCCGCCGGCCGATCACGTCCACGCGCAGCGCCCGCCGCCCGGGCCGCACGGAGGCCATCGCCCGCTCCTCGGCGTGCAGCAGGGCGCGCGCGTGCGGCAGGAACGCCTGCCCGTCGATCGTCACCTCCGCCCCCCGCGCGGTACGGGCGAGCAGCCGCACGCCGAGCTCCTTCTCCAGCGCGGCGACCCGCTTGGAGACGGCCTGCTGGGTGACCGCCAGCTCGGCGGCGGCCTCCCGGAACCGGCCCGAGTCCACCACGGCCAGGAAAGTGCGTACGGCTTCGAGATCCACGCCCGCAGCCTAGACCGACAACCACAGGTTGTGACGCATGCGCACCTCGGTTGTTTGATCTGCGGGTCCTCGGCTCGATTTGATGGCGACCGAGGGTCCGTGGTTGTGCGGCCGGTCGGCGAGAGGGGTACGGGCATGGCGGGCGGGGTGTCCCTCGGACGGGACTTCGGGTGGCTGTGGGCGGCGTACGCGGCCGGCACCCTGGGCACCTGGGTCGCCTTCAACGCCTTCCCGCTGCTCGCGATCACCGTGCTCCACAAGGGCTCCGCCGAGGTGGCGGCGCTGGCCGCCGTGGGGGCGGCCGTCGGGGCGGCGGTGGCGCTGCCGCTCGGCCCCTGGGTGGAGTTCCGCCGCAAGCGGCCCGTGATGGTCGCCATGGACCTCGTGCGGTGCGCGGCGATGCTGAGCGTCGCCGCCGCGTACGCGCTGGACCGGCTCGGCTTCTTCCAGCTCCTCGTGGCCTCCGTGGTCGTCGCCGCGGCCGACATCACCTTCGGCGCTGCCTCGGGTGCCTGCCTGAAGGCGCTCGTCCCGGCGGAAGGTCGGCTCGTCGCGCAGGCCCGGCTCGAATCCACCATGTGGACCGCGACCGTCCTCGGCCCGCCGCTCGGCGGCGCCCTGGTCGCCCTCCTCGGCCCGGTGGCGACCGTCCTGGTCGACGCCCTGAGCTATCTGCTCTCGGCGGCGGGCATCCGCGCGATCAAGGGGCGCGAGCCCCGCCCCGCGAGGAAGGGGCGGAGGGAGGGGTCGGGGGTGCGGGCCGGCGACCTTCTCGAAGGATGGCGGCACATCCTCGCCCAGCCGGTCCTGCGCCCGCTGTTCCTCAACTCCGTCCTCGTCAACGGCCTGATCATGGCGACCGCACCCCTGCTCGCCGTCCTGATGCTCGGGCCGCTCGGCTTCGCGCCCTGGCAGTACGGGCTCGCCTTCGCGGTGCCCTGCCTCGGCGGGCTCGTCGGCTCACGGCTCTCCCGCCCGCTGGTCGCGCGTTACGGCCGGCACCGGGTCCTGCGGACCTCGGGCGTGCTCCGCGCCTGCTGGCCCGTCGGCCTCGTCCTCGTCCACCCCGGTGTCACCGGGCTCGCGCTCGTGATGGCGGTCGAGCTGGCGCTGATCACCTGTGCCGGTGTGTTCACCCCGGTGCTCGCCGCCCATCGCCTCGACCTGACGCCGACCGACCGGGTGGCCCGTACCCTCACCGCCTGGTCCGTCACCGCGAAGGCCTCCGTCGCGGCCCTGACCGCGCTCTGGGGGCTCCTCGCGGCCGCTGTGGGACCTCGTGCGGCGATCGGTCTGGCGGGCGTCCTGCTGCTCGCGACACCGCTGCTGCTGCCCAGGGGGGAGGCGCGTACAAGGGCGATCGTTGACACGTGTAAGTAACCGGTGGCAGGCTCCTGCCCCGGGCTTCGTGTGCCCCCGCGCAGAAGGAGCAGCACCCATGAGCACCACCGGCAGCACCGGCACCCCCTCAGCCACTGACCCCACCGCGACCCCCGGTACCACGGGCAGCACGGTGTCCACCGGCACCACCGTGACCATGGGCAGCACGGTGTCCACCGGCACCACCGTGACCATGGGCAGCACGGTGTCCACCGGCACCGTCGTGACCACCGACCGCGGTCCCGTCCGCGGCGAGCGCCGTGCAGACGGCAGTCTGCGCTTCCTCGGCATCCCGTACGCGCAGCCGCCCGTCGGCGACCTGCGGTTCGCCGCGCCCGTGCCGCCGGAGCCGTGGACGGAGCCGCTCGACGCCACCGCGTACGGCCCGACCGCCCAGCGCCGCCCCTTCGCCGAGATCACCACCATCCCCGAGCCCTCCGTCCCGGGCGCCGGAATCCTCAACCTCAACGTCTTCACCCCCGGCACCGAACCCGCCGCCGCGCTGCCCGTCCTCGTCTGGATCCACGGCGGCGGCTACGTCGCCGGCTCGGCGGCCAGCCCCTGGTACGACGGCGCCGCCTTCAACCGGGACGGCGTGGTCCTCGTCTCGGTCGGCTACCGCCTGGGCATCGAGGGCTTCCTGCACCTGGAGGACGCCCCCGACAACAGGGGCGTACGCGACTGGATCGCCGCCCTGGAATGGGTACGGGACAACATCGCGGCCTTCGGCGGCGACCCCGCCAAGGTCACCGTCGCCGGACAGTCGGCGGGCGGCGGCGCCGTCCAGACCCTCCTCGCCGTCCCCGCCGCCCAGGGCCTGTTCCGCGGCGCGCTCTCCGTCTCGGGCGCCGTCCCGCGACCCGACGGCCCGGAAGTCGCCCGCGCCGCCTCCCGGCTCCTCACGGCGCGCACCGGCGTACCGGCCACCGCCGCCGCCCTCCGCGACCTGGGTGACGACGAGATCCTCGCCCTCCAGGACCGCGTGAACGAGCCGGGCCCCGACCGCGAGGGCCTGCCGCCGATGCTGTCCTTCGCTCCCTTCGCCGACGGCGAGCTCGTCCCGCTGCCCGTCCTCGACGCCCTGACGGCGGGCGGGGCGGGCGCCGACGTGCCGCTGATGCTCGGTTTCACCGAGCACGAGTTCACGATGTTCCCCGGGCCCGGCCCGGAGGGCCCGCCGCTGCCCGTCCTCCTCGGCGGCCTCGGCCTCGACCCCGCGCACACCGACGCCCTCATGGAGGCGTACGCGGAGGACGGCCCGGAGCGGATCTTCGGCCAGGCGCTGACCGACGCGACCTTCCGCGCCCCGAACCTCGCCGTCGCCGACGCCCGCGCCTCCCGCGAACGGCCCACCTGGCTCTACGAGTTCGCCTGGCGCTCACCCGCCGCGGACCTCGCCTTCCACTGTGTCGACCTGCCCTTCGCCTTCGACCTCCTCGACGCCGAGGGAGTACCGGCCGTCGCCGGGGACGCGCCGCCACGCGCGCTCGCCGACGCCGTGCACCGGGCCTGGGTCGCCTTCGTGACCGACCAGGACCCGGGCACGGACTGGCCCCGCTACACGGAGGCCGGACGGGCCACGATGATCTGGGACACCGAACCCCGGGTCGCATCGGACCCGGTCCACCGGGTCCGCGAACTCTGGCTGGACCGAGTGCCGGGCGGGCCGGGACGCCAGGACTGAGCGGTGACGGCGGGCGCGGCGGCGACGGGCCGTTGCGGCCCCGGACGGGGAGCCGGTCCGGCTCGTGGCGGGGGCGGGACGGCCCAACAGGCGTGTGTCACACGCTTTTCATACGCCGTGCATGGTCCGCCGGGGCGCCCGGCGCCATGCTCGGCTGGACGCCAGGGGCGGACGACAGGCCCTCGCCCGCCCCTGGCATCCAGCCGTTCCCGGGCATGCCCGCGCGCCGCGTCCGACTCCCCGTCCAAGGAGCCCCACCATGTCCAGTCGCCGCCGCTTCCTCGCGGGGTCCGCCGCCACCCTCGGCCTCGGCGCGGCCCTGCCCGCGACCGCCGCCGACGCCCAGGCGGCACCGGCACAGGCACCGCAACCGGCTGCGGCCGGGACCGGGAGCGCGGCGGCACCGACCCGCCCGCCGAACCTCGTCGTCGTGCTCGCCGACGACCTGGGGTACGGCGAACTCGGCGCGTACGGGCAGAAGCTCATCACCACCCCGCGCCTCGACGGACTCGCCGCGGAAGGGCTGCGGTTCACGGACGCCTACTCCTCCGCCACCCCGCCCGGGTCGCCGAACTGGTCGCGCTGATGCGTTCCTCCTGGCAGGACACCTACCCGCGTGCCGAGTTCGGCACGACCCTCACCGTGCCGTCCCTCGCCGTCCCGGGCCAGGCCTTCACCGTCACCGCCGCGCTCGGCAACGGCTCGTCCCGGCCCTGGAGCTCCGCCGCCCTCGCCCTGCGTGCGCCCGCCGGCTGGACCGTACAGGCCATCACGGCCACCACCGCCGGGCAGCTCGCTCCCGGCGCAGGGCTCACCGCCGGCTGGCAGGTCACCCCGCCCGCCGGGGCCCCCGCATCCACCCCGTGGGCCCTCACCGCCGAAGGCACCGCGATCGCCCCGGGAGGTCCGGTGCGGTACGAGGACGCGGGCTTCGTCACCACTCCGCCCTCGGCGCCCACCCGCGACAGCTACCTCTCCGACCTCACCTGGATCCACGCCGTCAACGGCTGGGGCCCGGTGGAACGCGACACGTCCAACGGCAGGAACGCCGGGGGCGACGGCACCCCGATCGCCTTCGGCGGCACCACCTACGCCAAGGGGCTCGGCGTCCACGCCTTCAGCGACGTGGCCTTCCACCTGGGCGGCGCCGGGAACCGGTTCACCGCCCTGGTCGGCATCGACGACTTCTCGGCCCGCCAGAGCTCCGTCGGCGCCACGCGCGCAACGGTGTACGGCGACGACCGCGTCCTGTTCACCAGTCCCGTCCTGACCGCCGCCGGCGGCCCCGCCCCGGTGGACGTCGACGTGCGGGGCGTCCGGGTCCTGCGCCTGGAGGTGGCGGACGCCCACGCCAGGACCTCCTTCGACCACACCTCCTGGGCGCCGGCCCGCGTCACGGTCCTCCCGCGGCCCTGAGGCGGCGGGCGGGCCGGGGCCGGACCCCGGGCGGTCACTCGTCCGGCGGCACGCAGAGCACCGGCACGGTCGACATGTGGAGCAGCTTGTGGGGAGTGGAGCCCAGCAGCGCGCCGCGCATCGGGCTCTCGCCCCAGCTGCCCACCACGATGACGCGGGCCGCGTGGCGGGTCGCCGCGTCGATGAGGGCCTGGGCCGGGTTCTTGTCGAGCACCTCGACGACGGTCGGCACACCCGCCCGGTCGGCCTCCGTGACCGCGTGCTCGAGGCCGGCGCGGCCGGTCTGGCGGATGGCCTCGTAATGGGACCGGTACTCCTCGCCCAGCGGACCGGGCGCCGCCGCGCCGTAGACCAGCACGAGCCGCTCGTCGAACGCGGCGGCCACCTCGACCGCGATCCGCAGCGCTCGGGCCGCGCCGGGGGATTCGTCGTAACCGAGCACGACCGACATCTCAGCGCTCCTTGCCGTGCACCAGATCGGGGTCGGCCACGCCCGGCCGTTCCTCCCAGAAGGCGGGCGACCGCAGCCGCCACACGATCATGACGATCACCCCGGTGAGGGCGATGCCGATACCGATGACGAGCGGCGGCCCGAGGCCGAACCACGAGGTGCCGCTGTACGAGTTCGCGGGATCGGACATGTCGGAGACCGACCTCACCAGGAGCCAGGTCAGGAGCCCGGCGCCGACGAGCGGGCCGAGCCCGATCAGCAGGAAGTTGTGGACGCTCTCGAGGAGATGACGCCGGTAGTAGACGGCGCAGGCGATTCCGGTGAGCGCGTAGTAGAAGGCGATCAGGAGCGACAGCGCGGTCAGCGAGTCGAAGAGGGCGTTGGTGCTGATCTGGTTCACCACCAGGTACCAGGCGATGGCGATGCCGGCGACCCACCACGTACTCACGTCGGGGGTACGGAAGCGGGGGCTGATGTGTCCGTAGTGCGCGGGCAGCGCACGCCGTCGGGCCATGGAGAGCGCGGTCCGCGAGGCCGGGATGATCGTCGTCTGGGTGGAGGCGATGGCGGACGTGGAGACGGCCAGGAGCAGGATCCAGTCCCAGCCGCCCAGCACATCGGTGGCCAGCTGGGCGAAGATGAACTCCTCCTCGCCCGCGTTCTCCGCGAGGAACGCCGGACCGGCGTACGCGACGACCGCGAAGCCCACCGACACGTACGTGATCAGCAGGATGACGGTCGACCAGAGGCCGGCCTTGCCGGGGGCGGTCGCCGAGTCCTTGACCTCCTCGGTGAGATTGACCGCCGACTCCCAGCCCCAGTAGATGAACACGCCGAGCAGCAGACCGCCGGTCAGCGCCGCGCCTCCGGCGCCGAAGGGGTTCAGCCAGCTGAGGGCGGGTTCCACGGAGTCGTACGCGCTCGTGCCGTCGTACACCTTGTACAGCGCCACACCCACGAAGACGAGCAGGAAGGCGACCTGCGCCAGGATGAGGACGTTCTGCACGTGGGCCGACAGCTCGGTGCCGATGACGCAGACGGCCGTCATCACCAGGATCAGGAGCACGGTGAGGGACTGCCGTACGAAGGCGTTGTCCACCCAGCTGTCGAGGCCGAAGGAGAGCAGGGCGAAGCTCACGGCCACGTCCGCGAGCGAGCCGACGACCAGGACGCCGGTCATCGCGATGGCCCAGCCACCCAGCCATCCGGCCCACGGGCCCATCGCGCGCGTGACCCAGGAGAACGTCGTACCGCAGTCCTGGTCGACCTTGTTCAGGTAGTAGAACGCGGAAGCGATGAGCAGCATCGGGACGAAGGACGCGAACATCACGCCGGGTGCGTAGATCCCGGCGAGGGCGACGATCGGGCCGATGACGGCGGCCAGGGAGTACGCGGGGGAGGTGGAGTTGAGCCCGATGACGAGGGCGTCGACGAACCCGATCGCATTCGCCTTCAGACCCGCGGGACGGCCGGCGGGTGAGGCGGCATCCTCTGCGGCCATGGTGCCTCGCTCTGGAGAGGGATGCCTTCATGGTAGGGAGGCCGGGCCGGGGCTGCACGCCAGGAGCACCCGGGGGCGTCGGCCGGCGCGGGAGGACGGCCGGCCGTACGCGGTCAGCCGGTCGCACTCCACGTCAGCCGGTGACCCGTTCCACGTCAGCCGGTCGCACGCCGCCGACCGGTCGCACGCCGCCGACCGGTCGCACGCCGCCGAGCGGTCGCACGCCGTCGTCCGGTCGCCCGCCGACGGGCCGCGGGGCATGAGCCGGCGCGGGACGTCAGCCGTTCGCCCACCGCCACCCGATAGCATCGCGCAGCCCGCCGTACCGTACTCGTCACCGAACGGAACGCCTGATGCCGAAGGATCTGGCCGACTTCGCGGAACTCTCCACCCCTCTCGTCGCCGACGCCTGCGTGCGCCTCGGGGAACCGCTGCGTGCCGCGCCCGCCGGGGTTCTGCCCGTCGTCGCGGGGCAGCGGGTCGCCGGGCGGGCGCTGCCCGCACGCCACTACGGCAGCGTCGACGTCTTCCTGGAGGCGTTCACCCGGGCCGGGCCCGGTGACGTCCTCGTCATCGACAACGCGGGCCGCCGCGACGAGGCCTGCGTCGGCGACCTCGCGGTCCTGGAGGCGGAAGCCGCGGGTGTCGCCGGGGTCGTCTGGGGCCTGCACCGGGACACGCCCGACCTCGTCGAGATCGGGCTGCCCGTGTTCTCGTACGGACGGCACGCGCCCGGCCCCGTACGCGCCGACCCCCGGGACCCCGACGCGCTGACGACGGCCCGGTTCGGCGAGCACGAGGTGACCGCCGACGATGTCGTCCTCGCCGACGACGACGGTGTGCTCTTCGTGCCGTCCGCCCGAGTGGACGCCGTCCTTCAGGTGGCCCGCACGCTGTTCCGCACGGAGCGGGAACAGGCCCGCCGCATCAGGGCGGGGGAGACGCTCCGCGCCCAGACCCGGTTCGACGCCTATCTGGCGGCCCGGGCCGAGGACCCCACGTACACCTTCCGGCAGCATCTGCGCCGGATCGGCGGCGCGATCGAGGAGTGAACCGGGGCGTGCGCCGGGGGGCGAACCGGGGCGTGCGCCGGGAGTGCGCCGTGGGTCGGGAGCGCGCCGGGGGTCGGGGATGCGCGGGGGATCAGCCCTCGAAGCCGACCGTGCCGTCCGGCAGGATCGCCTCCACACGCGCGCCGTGTTCCACGGTGCGGCTCACCGTGCAGAACTTCTCGTGCGTCAGACGCACCCCGCGGGCGAACACCTCCGCCGCCTTCGGGTTGTTGTCCGGCAGCTCGAACTCGTAGCTGACCCGGATGCGGCCCACCCGGCCGTCGTCCTGGGGCCCGGAGACCGACTCCACCACGATCTTCAGGTCGTCGTGGTCCACGGCCCGCGCGGTCCGGTCCACGACCAGCCCGCCGCAGCCGCCCATCGCCGCGAGCAGCAACTCGACCGGGGTGAACGAGGGCTGTGCGTCGGCGTCGTCGGCGGCGGCCATCCGGACCTCCGCGCCCCGGTCGTTCCGGGCGGTCCAGTTCCGGTACCCGGTGCGGACGGTCTCGATCCGGTAGTCGGCCATGGCGGCGGTCTCCTTCGTTCTGGGGTGCGTGCCCCGTACGGTACGGCGCCCCGATCAAGCAACCCCACCGCCCCCGCCCGGCCAAGCGGACGCGCCGGGCAGGCACTCACCGGAGAGGTGAGGACGAGGACCTCCGTCGCGCTGCCCCGTCTCCTCTTCCCGGGGCTCGTCGACCGGCCCTGGACCGACGGCGGCGATGAGCCGGACACGGTCGGCGGGCACATCGAGCGTCAAACGCCGCCGCCGCGGCCTCGCGTCCGCGTGGGCACGGACCACCGTGCCCCAGGCTTCCGCCACCTCGCCCCAGACCGTGCGGAGTCCGGGCTCCGCGTCCCGTACCGCGGTCACCAGGGCCGCCGGGTCGGTGCCCGACTCCCGGAGACGCTCGCCGTCCTCGGCCGCCCACTCCGCCACCGTGTTCCCACCCGCCTCCGGGTGGAACTGCACCGCCCAGCAGGCGCTCCCCACCCGGAACGCCTGGTACCGGCAGTCTTCGCCCGTCAGCAACGGGACCGCGCCGGGTGGCAGCCGGTCCACGTCGTCCCAGTGCCACTGCGCCGCGAGGGCGCCCTCCGGCACCGCTCCGAGCACCGGATCCTCCGTCGCGGCCGGCAGCCTCCGGAGCGGCACGGCGCCCAACTCCGGCCCCTGGGGGCGTGACGTGACCGAACCGCCCAGGGCGTGGGCGACGATCTGGCCGCCCAGGCAGATCCCGAGCAGCGGAATCTCCTCGGTCACGGCCTCCCGGACGAGCGCCCGGACCCCCGGAAGCCAGGGAGCGGCCTCGTCGTCCTCGCAGTTCACCGACCCACCGAGGACCAACAGCCCCGCATGGCCACCCAGGTCGGCCGGCAGTGCCTCGCCCTCCCAAACGCGCACCACGTCGAGCCGGAGGCCGTTCCGTGCGAGGCGCTCACCGACCAGCCCCGCGCCCGCCTCCTCCTCGTGCTGCACCACGAGTACGGCGGCGGGCACCCGCACGGTGCCGGTCGAGGCCGCCCGGCTCCCGGCGATCTCCAACGCCGCCTCGCCGGCCGCCGCCCGCGTCGTCCCCGCTTCTGCCGTCTCCGTCGTCTCCGTCGTCACGGTTGGTCCGCCTCCCCTGGCCCGCCCGGCAACGCCTCGTCGCGTCCGCCGCTCCCGAGGATCGCGGAAGAAACGTTCGTGCGGGACCCCTCGGAGGGATCTTCACGCTCACGTCTGAGTAGCCGCCCGCGCCCGTCTGAGTACCGGGACCGATACGCCGCCGCCGACGCCCTGCTGGACTGTGACCATGACCTTCGACGTCCGGCGCACCCGCCCCCTCCAGCACGTCACCGCCACCGGCGCGGCACTCGCCGTCGCCATCGGTCCGGTGGTCGTCGGTGCGTTGCTCGCCCGGTCGGTGGGCGGCGACCCGATGGCATCCGTCAACGCGCTGATCGCGGGCGGCGGCCAGCGCGCCAGGATCTCGTCCGCCCAGCTTCGCTCGGGTGCCCTGCGCCGCCCGGTCGCGCGACTCCGCTCCCGGGCGACGCGGGGGGCCGTCCGCCCGCCCCGCGCCGCCCGTACGGCTCCGGTGGGCGGCCTCGCCCGTACGGCTCCGTTGCGCGGCTTCTCCCGGACGGCTCCGCTGCGCCGCCTCTCCCGTACGGCTCCGCTGCCGCGCCGGGCCGGATCAGTCGCGCGGCCTGCGCGCCAGGAGGAATCCCTGCGGCGTCTTCTCCTGGGGGTGCGGTTCACGCACCAGACGGGCCGACTCGACCAGGCCCGCCGCCGCCAGGTGCCCGGCGACGCGCTCCGGTGACCAGCGGTACACGTCGAGCGTGACCTCGTGGCCGTACGCCCGCTCAAGGCGTACGCGCCCGCTCCCCACCTTGAAGGCGACCAGGACATGGCCGCCGGGCGCGAGGACCCGCCGGAACTCGGTGAAGGAGGCGACGAGTTCCTCCTCCGGCATGTGCACCGTCGAGTACCAGGACAGGACCCCGCCCAGCGAGGCGTCCGGGAGGCCGAGCGCGGTCATCGACCCCACCTCGAAGCGCAGCCCCGGGTACGTGTCCCGGGCGACCGCGATCATCCCCGGCGACAGGTCGACGCCGAAAGCGTCGGCGCCGAGGTCACGCAGGTGCGACGTCACCCGCCCCGTACCGCAGCCGAGATCGCCCACGGTACGGGGCCCTTCTCCCCTCTGCACCGCGCTCACGAACTCCGCGAGCATCGCCCGGTCGAGCGGCACCTCCGCCAACTGGCCGGTGAGCAGCCGCTCGTAGTCGACGGCGACCGTGTCGTACGAGCGGCGGGTGGCGGTGACGTGTGCGGCTTCGGTCATGGACGCACCCTAGGTCCTGTCGTCGAACTCCCGTCCGCCCCGCGACGCCGTGCACGTGCGCGGCCGCCACGCGCGGCGTACCTCCGCCCCCATGTGCCGCCGCACCTCGGAGGGCTCCGGGGGCGAGGGGAGCCCGGGGAGTGGGGGCTTGACAGTGACCTGACACTCGTCGGTCCGAACGGCTCCCGCGGGGCACCCACATGAGCGATGATCTTCACATCCGAGACGGCACCGGGGGTCAGCTCGGGGCCATGACGAAGGGCACACCGAATGGCGAGGCGGCACCTAGTGCGGGACGACCACCCCACGAGCGGCAGCGGGGACGGAACCGCGCGCTCCGAGGGTGTGGACGACGGCGGCGCGACGCGCGGCACCAGCCGGCGCCGGTTCCTCGGCTACGTCCTCGCCGCCCCCACCCTCACCGTCGCCGCACAGCTCGGTGCCGAGGCGCTCGCGCCCCGGCAGGCCGCCGCCGCGGCCCCGACGCTCATCCCCTCGCTCCCCGGACCCGCCGAACTCCTCGACCTCAACGAGCTGCTCACCCTCGCGGCCCTGCCCACCAGCCACCTCATCACCATCCGTCTCGACGAGGACGGCACCGCCCACTTCGCGCTGCCCCGCGCCGAGGTGGGCCAGGGCATCACCACCTCCAGCGCCATGATCGTCGCCGAGGAACTCGACCTGCCCCTGGACAAGGTCAGGGTCACGCTCGCCGACGCGCGGCCCGAGCTGCTCTTCAACCAGCTGACCGGCGGCTCCAACACCACGTACTCCACCTACCACCCCCTGCGCGTCGCCGCCGCCGTCGCCCGCGGCCGGCTCCTGCGTGCCGCCTCCCTCGTCCTCGGCGAGGCCGTGGGCACCCTCACCACCAAGGCCGGCGCCGTCCTCTCCCCGGCCGGCGCCATGCTCGGTTACGGCGAGCTCGCCGTGAAGGCCGCCGCCGTGTCCGACACCGCCGTCGAGGTCACCCTCAAGGATTCCGACCGCTTCCGGCTCATCGGCACCGGACAGCGCCGCGTCGACGCCCTCGAGGCGATCACCGGCCGCAAGAAGTTCGCGATGGACCTCCAGGTCCCGGACGCCCTGCCCACGATGGTCTGCCGCCCGCCCACCATCAACGGCACGGTCCGCTCCGTCGCCAACCTCGCAGAGGTCCGGGCCATGCCCGGCATCACCGACGTCGTCACCGTCTCCACCGGCGTCGCCGTCCGCGGCCGCACCTTCGGCCAGTGCGTCGACGCCGTGCGCGCCCTCCGGGTCGACTGGGGACCCGGCACCGCCGAGGGCGCCTCCGACGCGACCGTCCTCGCGAAGCTCCGCCGGGCCGAACTCCCCCTGGTCGTCCCGCCGCTGCCGCTGCTCACCAAGGCCGTCGACGCCCGCTTCACCTTCCACTTCGCCAGCAACGCCGCCCTGGAGACCAACTGCGCGATCGCCGACGTCCGGGAGGACTCCGCCGAGATCTGGGGATCGCTCAAGGCCCCGATCGTCGCCCAGGAACAGATCGCCCTGAAGCTCGGTCTGCCGGTCTCCGCCGTCCGCGTCCACGTCACCGAGGGCGGCGGCTCCTTCGGCCGCAAGCTGTTCCACGACGCCGCCGACGAGGCCGCCGAGATCTCCCGTGCCATGGGCAAGCCGGTCAAGCTGATGTGGCACCGCACCGACGACTTCCGCCAGGGCCGTACGCACCCGATGTCCACCTCACGGGTCCGCGCCACGTACACGCTCGGTGAGGTCCTCACCTACGAGCAGCGGCACACCTCCGTGGCCACCGACTTCGGGCACGGCATCGGCGAGGTCCTCACGGCGGAGGCGGCCCGGCTGCCCGTCGGCGACCTCGCCTTCTCCGAGACGATGTTCCAGCTCACCCAGATCAGCCCCTACCACCTCGGGGTCACCACCCAGCTGCTCTCCGAGACCGACAAGGGCTTCAACACCGGGTCGATGCGCAACATCTACTCGCCCAACGTCCGCTGCGCGCAGGAACTCGTCATGGACGAACTGGCCCGCCGCATGGGCCAGGACGGGTACGCGATGCGCCGCCGGCTCATGAAGGACCCACGCGCCCGCGCCGTCCTCGACAAGGTCGCCGAGGTGGGGGAGTGGGGCCGCGCCATGCCCGCCGGCACCGCCCAGGGCATCGCCGTCCACACCGAGTACCACTCCGTCGTCGCCATGCTCGTCGAGATCGACTGCCGACCCGAGACCACCGGACGGAAGATCCCCGGCGCGGTCACCGGACCCCGGGTGACCAAGGTGGTCTGCGCCGTCGACGTCGGTCTCGCCGTCAACCCGCGCGGCCTGGAGGCCCAGATGATGGGCGGCATCTCGGACGGCATCGCCATCACCCTGACGTCCGGCCTCCACCTGCGCGACGGGCACTTCCTCGAAGGCAGCTGGGACCAGTACTTCTACACCCGGCAGTGGAACACCCCGCCCGAGCTCGAGATCATCGTGATGCCCTCGACCGGCGACAAGCCGGGCGGCGCGGGCGAACTCGCGGTCGCGGGCGCCATGGCCGCCGTCGCCTGCGCCTACGGGCGGGCCACCGGCACCATGCCGACGGTCTTCCCCGTCAACCACGCCGATCCGCCGGCCTTCACCCCCCTGCCGACCGTCCCGCCCGTCCCCGCCTCGCCGACCGACGGCCGCGACCGCGCCCTCTGAGACCTGGAGCAGCATCCGTGCCGCAGCACACCTTCATCCTGAACGGCAAGGCCGTCACCGCCGACGTCGAGGGCGACGTCCGGCTGCTCTGGGTCCTCCGGGACGTCCTGGGCGTCACCGGACCCAAGTACGGCTGCGGGGTCGGCGTCTGCCGGGCCTGTACGAGCCACCTCAACGGCAAGGCGTTCACGCCCTGCGCCGTGCCCGTCGAGGACCTCGCCCCGAGCGACGAGGTCACCACCATCGAGGGGCTCCCCGACACCGTGGGCAGCGACCTCCATCCCATGCAGGAGGCCTGGCTCGACCTCGACGTCGCCCAGTGCGGCTACTGCCAGCCGGGCCAGATCATGACCGCGGTCGCGGAGGTGCGCCGGGCCCGGGAGGCCGGGCGCGAGATCACCGAGGCGGACCTGGACACGATCCGCAACATCTGCCGGTGCGGGACCTATCACCGCATCCGGCAGGCCGTTCTCGACGGCGCGCGCAGGATGACCTGACCTGACCTGACCTGACCTGACCTGACCTGACCTGACCTGGCCGATGGCCTGGCCGATGGGCCGGCAGGGACCGCAGGCCCGCGGGCTGCAGAGCCTGCGGGCCGTCAGACGGGCGACTCCAGTTTCTCCCGTACCGCGTCCAGATACTCCGCCACCGCGTCCCTGTTCCGGGTGAGGCAGCGGATCCGCTCGGTCATCCGGTCCCGCTCGTCCTCCAGGGTGGCCAGCATCTCCGGGGTGGCGTCCGGGAAATGAATGATCCGCGGCTTGTTCAGGCAGGGCAGGATCTGCTTGATGATCCGGGTCGGCAGGCCGGCGTCCAGAAGGCCCCGGATCTGCATGACCCGGTCCAGGTTCGACTCGTCGTAGACCCGGTAGCCGTTCGGCAGCCGGTCCGCGACGATGAGACCCTGCTCCTCGTAGTAGCGCAGCAGCCGGCGCGGTGTTCCGGTGCGCTCCGACAGTTCCCCGATCCGCATGGACGCCCCCTCCTGGGACTCGCTTGACCTTCACATCAATGTGAGGGTTCGAGCATAGATCCATGGCCAACGACACGACAGCGGCGGCCCGTTCCGCCGCGCCCGCCACCCCTGAACCCGTTCCCACGCCCGAGACCCCTTCCACTCCCGAGGCTCGTTCCGCCCCCGGAATCCCCTCCGGCCGGTTGCCGCTCCTCGCGCTGCTGGCCCTCGCCACCGCCGTCTTCGTCACCAGCCTCACCGAGACCCTCCCCGCCGGTGTCCTGCCCGGCATGAGCGCCGACCTCGGTGTCGGCGAGGCGGCGATGGGCCAGGCGGTCACCGTCTACGCCCTCGGCACCGCCCTCACCGCCGTCCCCCTGGCCGCCCGCACCGCCGCATGGCGCCGCAAGCGTCTGCTGCTCACCTCGGTCGCCGGCTTCGCCGCCGCCAACACCGTGACGGCCGTCTCGTCCTCGTACGCCCTCACCATGGGCGCCCGGTTCCTCGCGGGGGTCGCCGCGGGCGTCGCCTGGGCCCTGCTCGCCGGATACGCCCGGCGCATCGCCCCGCCGCACCTCCAGGGCCGGGCCGTCGCCGTCGCCATGACCGGCATCCCCCTTGCGCTCTCCCTCGGCGTGCCGGCCGGCACCTTCCTCGGTGAGGCCGTGGGCTGGCGGGTCGCGTTCACCGCCATGACCGTGATCGCCGTCGGGCTCCTCGGCTGGATCGCCCTCGCCGTCCCCGACCTGCCGGGCGAGGCGCACGGCGGACGTGCTCCGGTCGCCCGGACCCTGAGGGTGCCCGGCGTCCTCCCGGTCCTGGCCGTCACGTTCACCCTCGTCCTGGCCCACACCGTGCTCTACACCTACGTCGCCACCTATCTCGGCCACATCGGCCTGGCCGGCTCCACCGGCCTCGTCCTGCTGGTCTTCGGCGCCGCCTCGCTCGCCGGGATCTGGTTCACCGGACGGCACATCGACCGCAGGCTCCGGATCCTGACCCTCGCCGGCACGATCCTCGTCGCCGTGGCGGCCGCGGTGCTCGCCGTCCCGGCCGGCAGCACCGGGCTCGTCCTGACGGCCGCCGTGCTCTGGGGGTTCGGCTGGGGCGGCGCGCCCACCCTCCTCCAGACGGCCGTCGCCGACGCGGGCGGCGAGCACGCCGGCACCGCCCAGACGCTGCTGGTCAGCCTCTGGAACGCCGCCATGGCGGCGGGCGGCATCGCCGGTGGTGTCCTGCTCGACGTGCTCGGCGCGGGCGCCCTGTCCTGGAGCGTGCTCGTCCTCCTCGGCCCGGTGGTGGGGATCGTGGCGGGTGCCCGCGTCCACGGTTTCCCGGCCCGCCCGGCCGCCCGCGGGTGAAACGGACCGGACCTGCCGGAACCCGGAACGACGCTGAATCGGACCGGCCCGCCCCCGGACCGTGTCCTCGGGAACGCCGAAGGCCCCCACCGCATCGACGCGGTGGGGACCTTCGGGTGTTCCGTGGACCGGTCAGGCGGCCCCGGTCAGGCGGCCGGCGGGACCCGGGACGGCCGTCCGCCGCCGCGCGTCAGCACATAGCCGCCGATGCCCGCGAGGGCCGCGAGGATGCCGCCCGCCGCGGTCCAGAGCCAGCGGTCGGACCACCAGCCGGAGGACCAGCCGTCCTCCGGGGCCGCGGCCTCGACGGCGGAGGGCCGGCCGGCCTCCTCGTCGGCCTCCGCCTGGTCGGCCGTGGTCGCCCCGGGCACGAGCGGCGCGGCGAGCGAGCCGTCGGTCGCGTAGGCGCCGCCCTTGTCGACGGTGCTCACCCCGAGCCGGGCCGTGAACGGCTGGCCGAGGTCCTCGTCCGGCAGCGAGGTGGCGGTCAGTCGCACGTAGTAGCTGCCGGGCAGCGGGTCGGTCGACCAGGTGTCGGCCGAGGCGCGGACCGGCCGCAGCACACAGGTGAGCCGCACGGTCGACGACTCCTTCGCCGCGGCGCGGGACTGGGTCCCGTACATGCACGGCTGGCGGCGCCGGAGTCCGTCGTACACGTCGACCCGCCAGGTGGCGGGCCCGTGTCGCAGGGCCGCGTCGGGCAGGGTGACGGTGGCGTCCACCGTCGGCCGCTGCCCGGCGTCCGCCGGGAACACCCAGTACAGGTAGTCACCCGTGGCGGCCTGCGCGGTGGCCTCCTGCCCGGGAAGGAACCTGGCGGCCGTACGGAACGTGGTGCCGGCTTCCGTCGGCCCCGCGGTGGAACCGTCCTTGCCCGAGTCCGTCGAGGGCGAGGGGGAGTCGGCCAGGGCGGCCGGGGCCGCGAGTCCGAGGAGAGCGGCGCCCGCGAGGGCGGCCGTGGC
>NZ_LIPQ01000098.1 GCF_001418135.1 Streptomyces aureus | reverse complement strand
GAGCCGTTTTGGCCCTGTGGGACATCGTCCGCCTCCTTCCTTCCGGCCGTCGGCCGCGCATCGTCCGGAGCTCTGTCGAGCCCTCGATTCATCACTCACGGTAACCGGCAGGCTGCGTTCCGGACAGTCCTCGGAGGGGTGACGGAGATATTCACAGGGCATGGGATATCCCCAGTTTTTCGGCAAGATCCCCAGGATTTCCGGTTCGGCCCCACGGTGATTCCTGTCGCGAAGTTCGCGAACGGCAGGAATCACGAGAGGGGTGTGTGCCATGGAGGCATCCAGGACTTCCGGGGTCAGGGGTACGACGTGGACGTCGCCGCCGAGCGGGGCGGATCGGACCCCGCTGCCGAGTGGTCCGGACGGGCCCGGCGCCCAGGAGCAGCGCCGCACGGGGCCGTTGATCGTCACCGAGGACCTCGGGCTGCTCGACGACCTTCTGCGGCTGTGCGCCGCGGCCGGGGTCGAACCGGAGGTGCACCACCGGGTGCCGGAGCGGCGGGCGAGCTGGACCGACCCACCGCTCGTCCTGGTCGGCGACGACGCCGCGGCGCGATGCCGGGGAGCAGCGCGCCGCCCGGGGACCGTCCTCGTCGGGCGCGACCGGGACGATTCGGGGGTGTGGCGGCTCGCCGTCGAGATCGGGGCCGAGTGCGTCCTGCGGCTGCCGGACGCAGAGGGCCTCCTCGTCGACCGCATCGCCGACGCCGCCGAAGGCGTGGGCCGGCAGGCGACGACCGTCGGGGTCGTCGGCGGCCGAGGCGGCGCGGGTGCCTCCACCCTGGCCTGTGGGCTCGCGCTGGCCGCCGCGCGAGCCGGGCGGCGCACCCTGCTCGTCGACGGCGACCCGCTGGGCGGGGGACTCGACGTGTTGCTCGGCGGCGAGCGCGAGGAGGGCAGACGATGGCCCGACTTCGCGGCCTCGAAGGGCCGGCTCGCCGGCGGCGCCCTGGAGGAGTCCCTGCCGTCCGTGCGGGGCGTCCGGGTGCTCAGCTGGGGCAGGGAGCCCGCGGCTTCGCTGCCGGCCGAGGCCGTGCGGTCCGTGCTCGCGGCGGCCCGCCGCCGGGGCGGGGTCGTCGTGGTCGACCTGCCGCGCGCGGCCGACCCGGCGGCCGTCGAGGCCCTGGCCCAGCTCGACCTCGGACTGCTCGTCGTGCCGGGCGAGTTGAGGGCCGTCGCGGCCGCCCACCGGGTGGCTTCGTCCCTCTCCGCGGGCGTGCGCGACCTGCGGGCCGTGGTCCGCGGACCGTACGCGACAGGACTCGACGAGCGATGGGTCGCCGACGCGCTGCGGCTGCCGCTCGCCGGTGAACTCCCTTACGACCCGGGGATCGTGGCCGACCAGGACGCGGGCGTCCCGCCGGGCGCCGAGCCGCGTGGCCCCCTCGGCCGGTTCTGCGACGCCTTCTGGGCGCGCGCCCTCGCCCCTGGCGGTGCGGCGTGACCGCGGGCGGCGGCGCGGGGCTGCTCGACGCGGTGCGGCAGCGGCTCGCGGCGAGCGGGTCCGAGCCCACCCCGGCTCGGGTCGCGGCGGCGCTCAGGGCGCAGGGGCGGCTGCTCGGTGACGCGGAAGTGCTGGGTGTGGCGGAGGAGTTGAGGTGTGAGCTGATCGGCACCGGACCGCTCGAACCGCTGCTCGCCGACCCGGCCGTCACCGACGTCCTGGTCTCGGCACCCGACCGGGTGTGGGTGGACCGGGGAGCCGGCCTGGAGCGGGCCCCGGTGTCCTTCGCCGACGCCGCCGCCGTGCGCAGGCTGGCACAGCGGCTCGCGGCGGTGGCCGGACGCAGGCTCGACGACGCCAGGCCCTGGGTGGACGCGCGACTGCCCGACGGCACCCGGATGCACGCGGTGCTGCCACCGGTGGCGGTCGGCTCGACCTGTCTGTCGCTCCGGGTGGTCCGCCCGCGCGCCTTCACCCTGGAGGAGCTGGCGGCGGCGGGCACGGTGCCGCCGGGCGGCGCCCCCATCCTGCGCGCACTCATCGACGCCCGGGTGTCGTACCTGGTCAGCGGTGGCACGGGGACGGGGAAGACCACGCTGCTCGCCTCCCTGCTCGGCCTGGTGGGGGAGCGGGAGCGGATCGTCCTCGCCGAGGACTCCGCGGAGCTGCGGCCCGACCATCCGCACGTGGTGCGTCTGGAGGCCAGGCCCGCGAACCAGGAGGGCGCCGGACTCGTGACCCTGCGGGATCTGGTCCGGCAGGCGCTGCGGATGCGGCCGGACCGGCTGGTGGTCGGCGAGGTCCGGGGCGGTGAGGCGGTCGATCTGCTCGCCGCCCTCAACACCGGCCATGAAGGCGGCTCGGGCACGCTCCACGCCAACACCGCGGCGGACGTGCCGGCGCGCCTCGAAGCCCTGGGGACGGCGGCCGGGCTCGACCGGGCCGCCCTGCACAGCCAGTTGTGGGCCGGTCTGTCGGTCGTGCTCCATCTGGCGCGGGACCGGGACGGGCGGCGGCGGATCGCCGAGGCGCACGTCCTGGAGCGGGACCGGGACGGCCTGGTGCGGACGGTTCCCGCGCTGCGGTGGGGTGCTGCCGGATTCGTGCGGGAGCGGGGCTGGGAGCGGCTGAGGTCGCTGATCGGAGGAGGACCGTGAGCACGGCGGGGTTGTCCGTACGGGACGTGGTCCAGGCGGCGTTGGTCGCCTGCGCGGTCGTGGTGTTGTGGGAGGTGGTCGAGCGGAGGCGCGTCACGGGCCGGGCGCGGCTGGTGCTCGCCGGTGGGGTCGCCGGGCTCTCCGGGAATCTCGGTGGCCCTGGGGTGTGGCCGGCGGTGGCCGCGCGCTGGTGGGCCGTGCTGCGGGGGCGGCGGGCCTGGCTGTGTCTGCCGGTGGCGGGAGTCGTCGCGGTGCTCGGTGAGTCGCCGCTGCCGCTGCTGGCGGGGGCGGTCGCGGTGCCGGTCCTCGGGGGGCGGCTGCGGGAGGCCGGGCGCCGGAGGGAACGCGAGGCGCGCGCCGAGCGCGTGGTGGCCCTGTGCGGGGCCGTCGTGGGGGAGCTGAGGGCCGGCTGGCAGCCTGCGCAGGCCCTGTCCTTCGCGGCCCGTGAGACGGGCGCTCTCGGCGACGAGGAGGCGGCGGTGCTCGCGGCGGCCCGCTTCGGCGGGGACGTGCCGGAGGCCCTGCGGAGAGCGGCCGGGCAGGACGGCGCCGACGGACTCGCGGGCATGGCGGCGTGCTGGCAGGTGGCCGTGGACGGCGGCGCGGGCCTGGCCGCCGGGCTCGACCGGCTCGAGGCGGCTCTGCGGGACCACCGCGAGCAGCGGGAGCGGTTGCGCGCCGAACTCGCCGGGGCCTGGGCGACGGTGGCCGTCCTCGCGGTGCTGCCGCTCGCCGGTGTCGCCCTCGGCGCGGCTCTGGGCGCGGACCCGCTGCGGGTGCTGCTGCACACACCGGCGGGCCTGGCCTGCCTCGCCGTGGGCGGGGCTCTGGAGGCGGCCGGGCTGTGGTGGGCCGCGCGGATCGTCCGAGGAGGGGAGCGGGCGTGAGGGGGGCCGTGCAGGCGACCGCGGTGGCGGCCGTGGCGATCGTCTGGTGCGAGCAGGGGGTGCGGGAGCTGGTGTGCGGGCGGAGGGCGCGCGCGATGCGGCGGAGGCTGCGAGAACTGCTGCCGGCCCCGGCCCCGGCTCCGCGACCGCGGAGCGTTCGGTCCGGGCTGCCGCGGCGGGTGGGGCACTGGGTGGCACCCCTCGGGGCGGCCGGGCTCGGCTGGGTGCTGTTCGGGGTGTTCGGCGGTCTGGCGGCCGCCGTCCTGGTGGCCGCGGCCGTCAGACGCGGAGCGGCGAGCGGGTCCACCGCACCGGCGGACGCGGACGACGACGCGGTGCGGCATCTTCCGCTGGCCGCCGATCTGCTGGCGGCCTGTGCCTCGGCCGGAGCCGGGCCCGGGGAGGCGGCGGAGGCCGTCGGGCGGTCCCTCGGCGGCCCCCTGGGCGAGCGACTGACCCGCACGGCCGCCGAACTGCGGCTCGGGGGCGAGCCGGCCGAGGTGTGGCGGAGGTTCGGCGCGATACCCGGCGCCTCTGGCCTCGCGCGCTGCATGGAACGGGCCGGCTCCTCGGGGGCACCCGCGGCGGAGGCCGTCGCGCGTCACGCGGCCGCGTTGCGGTCGGCCCGTGCCCGGACGGCGGCGGCCCGGGCCCGCCGGGCGCAGGTGCTGATCAGCGGGCCCGTGGGGCTCTGCTTCCTGCCGGCCTTCCTGGCGGTGGGAGTGGCCCCGGTGGTGATCGGCCTGGCGACGGGACTTCTGGACGGATGAACGGCATGACACGACGAGAACGACGGACCGAGGAGGTCGGCATGGGAGTCAAGGTGGCGTTGGGCGTTTGGTGGCGGGCACGGCGACAGGCGGCGTGCCGGGACGCGGGGATGACCACGTCCGAATACGCGGTGGGGACGATCGCGGCGGCGGGGTTCGCCGCGGTCCTGTACAAGATCGTGACCAGTGGGGCGGTCTCGGGAGCGCTGGAGTCGGTGATCGGGAAGGCTCTCGATGCGCCGTTCTGACCGGGGCTTCGTGACCGTGGAGGCGGCGTTGGTGCTGCCTGTCCTCGCCGTCTTCACGGTCACCCTGCTCTGGGCGCTCGCGGCGGCCGCCGCCCAGATCCGCTGCGTGGACGCGGCGCGGGCCGGGGCACGGGTCGCGGCCCGCGCCGAGCCCATGGCCTCGGCCGAGTCGGCCGCGCGGGCCGCCGCGCCCGAGGGCGCCCGGGTCGCGGTGACGCGGTCGGGGGAGCTGTGGCGGGTGACGGTGGAGGCCGTGGCGCCGGGTCCCCGGGGCCTGGGGCTGACCCTGCGGGCGGAGGCCGCGGCGCTCGCGGAGGACACGACGATCGGCGGCCCGGCACCGGGCGCCCCGGAGAACGGCGGCCCGCCGTGACGGCCGACACGCGCGGCCGGGACCGGGGTGCGGCGACCGTGTGGGTGGCGTTCGCGGCCTGCGCGCTGTGCGTGGTGTTCGGGGCGGTGCTCGCGCTCGGGCAGGCGGTGGCGGCCAGGCACCGGGCCGGCGGGGCGGCCGACCTGGCGGCGCTCGCCGCCGCGGACCGGGCGCTGTGGGGCGAGGCCGAGGCCTGTGCCGCCGCCTCCCGGGTGGCCGCCGCGCAGGGCGCCGAGCTGGTGGGCTGCGCGGTGCGGGGCGAGCTCGCGGAGGTGACCGCCCGGGTCGTGCGCGGTCCCTACCGGCCGGCAATCAGGTCCCGGGCGGGACCTCCGGCACCTCCGCCGACGGCGTCCCGGGGGCCTCGGGTGCCGCAGGGGTCTTCGGGGGCTCCGGGGCCTCCCGGAGGATTTCCGTGAGGAGGCGGACCGCGCCGCGCTTGTGGAGGGGGTCGTTGCCGTTGCCGCACTTCGGGGACTGGATGCAGGACGGACAGCCCGCCTCGCACTCGCAGGAGGCGATGGCCTCCCGGGTGGCCGTCAGCCAGGCACGGGCGGTGTGGAAGGCGCGCTCGGCGAAGCCCGCGCCGCCCGGGTGGCCGTCGTACACGAAGACGGTGGGCAGCAGGGTGTCCGGGTGGAGCGGTACGGAGACTCCGCCGATGTCCCAGCGGTCGCAGGTGGCGAAGAGCGGCAGCATGCCGATGGAGGCGTGCTCGGCGGCGTGCAGGGCGCCCCCGAGGATCTCCGGGGTGATCCGGGCGGCGTCCAGCTGGTCCTCCGTGACCGTCCACCACACGGCCCGGGTGCGCAGGGTGCGGGGCGGCAGGTCGAGCTTGGTCTCGCCGAGCACCTCGCCCGTGATCAGGCGGCGTCGCAGGAAGGAGACGACCTGGTTGGTGACCTCGACGGAGCCGTAGCAGAGGCGGCCGGCGCCCCAGGGGATCTCGGTCTCGGTGTCGAGGACGGCGATGGAGGTGGTGTCGCGGGCGGTGGTGGAGTACGGCGGGACGGCCTCCTCCACGAGCGCCACGGAGTCCTTGAGGTCGAGCTCCCGCACCAGGTAGGTGCGGCCCTGGTGGAGGTGGACGGCACCTTCGTGGACGGCCGTGTGGGAGGCGGCCTCGTCGACGGTGCCGAGCAGTCGGCCGGTGCCGGCCTCCACGATCCGGACGGGGCTGCCGCCGCCGCCCCGGATGTCCGTGAGGTCGGCGGCCCGCTCGCGGCGGGTCCAGTACCAGCCGGAGGAGCGGCGGCGCAGCAGGCCGGCGCCCTCCAGCTGGGGCAGCAGGCCGGGGACGGCCGGGCCGAAGAGGGCCAGGTCCGCTTCGGTCAGCGGGAGCTCCGCGGCGGCGGCGCACAGATGGGGGGCGAGGACGTACGGGTTGTCCGGGTCGAGGACGGTCGACTCGACCGGCTGGTCGAAGATCGCCTCCGGATGGTGCACCAGGAAGGTGTCCAGCGGGTCGTCGCGGGCGATCAGGATCGCCAGGGCGCCCTCACCCGAACGGCCGGCGCGGCCGGCCTGCTGCCACAGGGAGGCCCGGGTGCCCGGGTATCCGGCGATCAGGACCGCGTCCAGGCCCGAGACGTCCACGCCCAGCTCCAGGGCGGTCGTGGCGGCCAGGCCGAGGAGCTCGCCGGAGTGCAGGGCCCGCTCCAGGGCCCGGCGCTCCTCGGGGAGGTAGCCGCCGCGGTAGGCGGCGACCCGGCGGGCGAGCGCGCGGTCGGTCTCGGCGAGGCGTTCCTGGGCGATCACCGAGATCAGTTCGGCGCCGCGCCGGGAGCGTACGAAGGCGACCGAGCGGACGCCCTGGCGGGTCAGGTCGGTCAGCAGGTCCGCGGTCTCCGCGGTGGCGGTGCGGCGCACGGGCGCTCCGCGCTCGCCGTGCAGCTCGGTCAGCGGCGGCTCCCACAGGGCGAAGACCAGCTCGCCGCGCGGGGAGGCGTCGTCGGAGACCTCGGTGACCGGCAGGCCGGTGAGGCGGCCGGCGGCGAGGGCGGGTTCGGCGGAGGTGGCGGAGGCGAGGAGGAAGACCGGCTCGGAGCCGTACCGGGCGCAGATCCGGCGCAGTCGCCGCAGCACCTGGGCGACGTGGGAGCCGAAGACGCCGCGGTAGGTGTGGCACTCGTCGATCACGACGTAGCGCAGGGAGCGCAGGAAGGAGGCCCACCTGGGGTGGGAGGGGAGTATGCCCCGGTGCAGCATGTCGGGGTTGGTCAGCACGTGGTTCGCGTACTGGCGGACCCACTCGCGTTCCTCGACGGGCGTGTCGCCGTCGTAGACGGCGGGGCGGATCCGGTTGCCGAGCGGGGCGGCCAGTTCCCGGACGACGCGCCGCTGGTCGGCGGCGAGCGCCTTGGTGGGCGAGAGGTACAGGGCGGTGGTCCCGCGACCGTTGGGGGCCTCGGAGCCGTCCAGGAGGGTGCTCAGGACCGGCGCGAGGTAGGCGAGCGACTTGCCCGAGGCGGTGCCGGTGGCGATCACCACGTTCTCGCCGTCCAGGGCGTGCTCGGCGGCCTCGGCCTGGTGTGCCCAGGGGTGCTCGATCCCGGCCGCCTCGATGGCCGCGATCACTTCCGGACGGATGCGGTGCGGCCAGACTGCATGACGACCCTCCCGGGCGGGCATGTGCTCCGTATGAGTGATGCGCGCGGTCCGGCTCTCGCCCGAGGAGAGCCGGTCGAGGACCATGGCGGGGGAGGGGCGGCTGCCCGTGTCTCCGGCCGGTCGTCGGGGGCGCTGATTCTTGGCCATCGGCACCGAGTGTGTCACTGCCATGACGGACAATGCTTCCAAGGCGTCGTGCATGGCTGCTGGTAAGTGATTGAATGCCATCGCGGCTGGCGATCAGTTCCCTGACTCCGCCCGGGAGACCCAGTGGGGACGATCGTTCGATAGCAAGGTGCTGGAGGATCCGTGGACCTGTCCCTGTCGACTCGCAATGTGTCCGGCGCTGGTGGTGACCGTACGGTCGTCGAGGTCGGTGGCGAGATTGATGTGTATACCGCGCCCAAGCTGCGCGAGCAGTTGGTCGAGTTGGTGAACGACGGCAGCTACCACCTGGTTGTCGACATGGAGGGCGTGGACTTCCTCGACTCCACCGGCCTCGGTGTGCTCGTCGGCGGCCTGAAGCGCGTTCGTGCCCACGAGGGCTCGCTGCGTCTGGTCTGCAACCAGGAGCGCATTCTGAAGATTTTCCGGATCACGGGTCTCACCAAGGTGTTCCCGATCCACACCTCGGTCGACGAGGCCGTCAACGCCGTCGACTGAGCCCAGGGGGTTCCTATGGCCACCGTTGAACTCCGCTTCAGCGCTCAGCCCGAGCACGTCCGTACGGCCCGCCTGGTGGCGGCCGCGGTCGCGCGCCGGGCCGGGGTGGACGAGGCGGTCCTCGACGAGGTGCGGCTCGCCGTCGGCGAGGCGTGTTCGCGTGCCGTCGGGCTGCACCGCAGCAACGACGTGACGACGCCCATCAGGGTCGTGCTGACCGAGGAGGAGAAGACGTTCTCCATCGAGGTCGGCGACGAGGTCCCGGGTGCGGGGGTCGCGGCGGCCGATGCCGCCGGTGTCCCCGGCGCGCGGGCCGCGGCCCCGGCCGAGGAGTTCGACGACGCCGACGGTGAGGACGAGATGGGGCTCGCGGTGATCCGCGGGCTCGTCGACGATTTCGAGGTGAGCGCCGGCGAGGACGGCGGCACCATCCGGATGAGCTGGCCGGTGAACTCGGCGGACGTCCTGTCCTGACCCGTACGGAGCCACGTAGCGCAACGAGAAGAGGCCCTG
>NZ_LIPQ01000097.1 GCF_001418135.1 Streptomyces aureus | reverse complement strand
AATCCCGCCACCCCGACAGCCGTAACACCAGGTGAGGCCGGTACTGATCTCAGTACCGGCCTCACCTGTTTCTGTTCCGGAACGGGGTGCCTCCGGGAGGCGCTCCGTCATCGGATCAGGGCGACGACCGCCGCCTCGATGGGTTCGACGTCGGGAGCATCGCCGTCCGAGGTGTCGCATCCGACGACGGCATCGACCCCATCCGGCGGCTCGAAGATCGACCGCTTCATCTCGCCTCGCCGGAACTGGGACAAGAGCTGTCGGTCGACGGCGCCGCCTTCGGCCGTCCGGGCGCGGAGGCGTTCGTCGATGACCGGTTCACGGGCGACGACGTGAACAGCGAGCACCCGGGCGTCACAGGCGAGCAGCGCGTCCAGCAGCTCGCGCGATAACACGGAGGACTCCACGACGAAGCTCACTCCCGAGGAGGCGAGCAGCCGGGCCGCGTTCACCATCACGGTCTCGGCGCGGAGGCTCAAAGGGCCGCCGGCGACGTGGAAGTCCGGGTCGAACCGAACACCACCGTCCTTCGCGACGGCGGCGGAGGACAGCCCGAGACCGAGCTTGATCTCGTCCCGGGTCAGGAACGCCACGCCGAGGCGGCGCGCCGTCGCGCGGGCGACGGTGGTCTTTCCGGCCCCCGGGGACCCGCATACCGCGACCACGACCGGCCTCTCCCGCATCAGCATCCGCCCGATCCTGCCGAATCCCGGCCGTGCTGTCCACGAGTCGATCATGGTCGGCCGAGCCGTCCCCGGAGCCCCGGAGACGTGCGGGTCACCGGGGCTCCGCGCCCCCGGGGGGCGGCGGCCTCCTTGTCAGATGACCGGTGGGCGGCCCAGGCGGGTCATGTGGCGGACCGTGGACCAGCGCATGGGGTGGCGGGGGCCGCAGGAGCGGCGGACGCCCTCCGCGAAGCCGGCGAACCAGGACGCGAGGCCCGGCAGGGAGCGGGTGCGGGCCAGGGTGAGGAGGGTCCAGACGCCCAGGTAGACGGGGACGAGCAGGGCCGGCAGGTTGCGCTTGGCGAGCCAGACGCGGTTGCGGGCGGTCATCCGGTAGTAGACGGCGTGCCGGGCCGGGCTGGTCTTCGGGTGCTGGAGGAGGAGTTTCGGCTCGTAGACGACCTTCCAGCCCGCGTCGAGGGCGCGCCAGGCCAGGTCGGTCTCCTCGTGGGTGAAGAAGAAGTCCTCCGGCCAGCCGCCGATCTCGTCGAGCATCACCATCGACAGGCCGTGGCCCCCGCCCAGGAAGGTCGTGACCTCCCCGCCGCGCATCGGGTCCTTCGCCCCCAGGCGGGGGACGTGGCGGCGCTGCGTCTCGCCCGTCTCGTCGGCGATGCGGAACGAGACGACGCCGAGGGCGTCGTCCCCCTCGTACAGGTCGGCCAGGCGGCGGAAGACGTCCGTGTCGACGAGCAGCCCGTCGTCGTCGAGGTCCACCAGCACGTCGACGTCGCCGAACGCGCGCAGTGTCTCGATCGCGACGTTCCGGCCCCCGGACACGCCCCGGTTCTCGGGCAGTTCGACGCCGGTCACGCCCTCGGGGAGCTCCGGCAGGGTCCCGGTGCCGTTGCCGACGACCACGATCCGGGTGGCGGCCTCGTCCTGCGCCGCCACGGCGTCGAGCAGCGCCCGCAGCTCGTCGGGGCGCGTGCCCATCGTCAGTACCGCCACGCCCACACGAGGTCGCGCCACGACTCTCTCCGTTCCACGATCACCGGCGTCCGCCGGCACTCATTTCCGGACTCACTCCGGCCCGCGATGCTAACCGTCCGGCGCCACCTTCCGTTCACCCGAGCCTCGGTCGTCGTCCATCGCCCCGCCCGTATCACCGGGGCGGGGGTGCCGGACGTGGGCTTCTTCACGTGGGTCGGCGGACGCCCCGGGGGGAGCGCGGCGAAAGGCGTCGTCCGGCGGCTCTACGCTGGTTCCCTTCCGTCAAGTTGAACGATCGTCGAAGGGGTGGTCTCCAGGTGCTGGTCGCGGACCGATATCGGCTTCATGTGTGTATCGGCCGGGGCGGTATGGGTGAGGTGTGGCAGGCCACCGACGAGGTGCTCGGCCGGGACGTCGCCGTGAAGCTGATGCTGGCGCACGGGACCGACCCCTCCGCCGCCGACCGGTTCCGGCTGGAGGCGCAGACCGCCGCCCGGCTGAGCCACCCGCACGTGGTGGGCGTCTTCGACTTCGGCACCTGGGACGGAAAGCTGTTCCTCGTCATGGAGTTGGTGGAGGGCGACAGCCTCGCCGGCAGTCCGTCCGATCCGCTGCTGCTGCCCGCCGAGCGGGTCGCCGTGGTCGCCGCGCACGCGGCCGCCGGGCTGGCCGCCGCGCACCGGCAGGGTGTCGTGCACCGGGACATCAAGCCGGGGAACCTCCTGGTCGACGCCGACGGGACGGTGAAGCTCGCCGACTTCGGCATCGCCCGCTTCGTCGACGACCCCTCGGGGGCGCTCACGACGACGGGCCAGATCGTCGGCACGGGGCTCTACCTCGCCCCCGAGCGAGCTCTCGGGCAGCCCGCCTCGCCCGCCTCCGACGTGTACTCGCTCGGCTGCGTGCTCTACCAACTCCTCACCGGCCGCCCGCCGTTCCGCGCGGACACCGCCACGGCCCTGCTGTACCAGCACATCGACACCGCCCCGGTGCCGCCCGGCCGGCTCGGGGTGGCTCTGCCGCCCGAGTTCGAGACGTACCTGCTGAGCCTGCTGGCCAAGCAGCCGGAGCAGCGGCCGCCGGCCCAGGCCATCGCGGACTGGTTCTCCTCGGGCGCCTGGCGCGCCTATGCCCGGCCCGTCCCGGCGCAGCCCGGGCCGCACGCCCCGCACCACCCCGCCGGTCTCCCGGCGGGCGTCGCCACCCGCTCCGCGCCGATGCCGGGGACCGGTCAGATGCCGGGAACAGGTCGGATACCGGGGGCCGCGCCCCTGCCCGGCGCCGCGCCCATGCCCGTACCGGCGCCCATGCCCGGACAGGCGCACAGACCCTCGTCCGCGCAGGCGCACAGACCCTCGGCCGCGCAGGCGCACAGACCCTCGGCCGCGCAGGCGCACAGACCCTCGTCCGCCGGGGCGCCCGCCTCCCGGCGACGTGAGCGGCCCGGCAGCACCACGGGCGGGCTCGCGGAGCTCTCCCGGCGGCGCCCCCGCAAGACGGCCGCCGTCGCCGGTGCCATCGCCTTCGTGGTCTTCCTGATCATCGGGATGGCCTGGCTCTCCTGACCCACGGCTCCCGTACGGCCTCGGTGGCACCGGGGCCTCTCAGTACGGCCTGGGCGCCATCACCTGCGGCTCCCCGTCCGCCGTCGCGAGCAGCAGACAGTGCGGTTCGCCCGGCCCCGTGGCGGCCCGTACGGTCACCGTCGTCGGCGGGTCGGTCGGCAGCTCGACCGGGACCGTGACCGGCTGGTCGTCCTTGATCGCGGCATGGCCGGTCTCCTTGCCGTCGACGAGGATCTCGACGACGGACCTGTGCCCGGTCTGGACGGTCGCGGAGACCGAGTGCCCGAGGTGGTCGATGTGGAAGTGGTGCCGTCGGCTCATGGGTGACCTCCGTACCTCCAGAGTAGGTACGGACCCCCGATCCCGCCGCTCCCGCGGTGCACCGGCGCGGAATCACGGCCGGAGTGCGCCCCCACGGGCCCGGTGTTCAGATGGACCGGTACGCCGATCAGCGCCCCCGCGGAACGGAGCACCCCGATGACCGAGCGCCGGACTCAGCGGCTCGCCCACACGAGTGCCCCGAGCAGGATCAGGGTCCCCAGGATCCCGAGGTTGACCACCTTGTACTGGAGGAAGACCGCGGCGAACTCGCGCATGGTCGCGGACGGCCAGAAGTAGGCGGCGGTCGGCGAGCCCACCACCTGGCCGTCCACACCCGCGCGGCGGGCCAGGATCGCGGCCCGGAAGGCGTGGAAGTTGTTGGTGACGATCACGCACGAGGAGCCCGGCCGGTCCCGCTCCATCAGCTCCTTGCTGAAGATCATGTTCTCCTCGGTGGTGCGCGAGCGGTCCTCGCGCACCAGCGCGCCCGGCGGGAACCCGCGCTCGACGAGGTAGTCGGCCATCGCCTGGGACTCGGGCACCTCCTCGTCGGGACCCTGGCCGCCCGAGACGATGAGGACGGGGGCCCCGCCGTCACGCCGCTCGTACGCGGCCAGCCTCTCGTGCACCTCGCGCCCCCGGTCCAGGCGGCTCGCGAGGAGCGGGGGCACCCGGCGGCCGCCGATCAGGCCGGAGCCGAGCACCACGACGTAGTCGGCGTCGCGGCGGATCCTCATCCGGCCGTACAGGAACGCGTAGCCCACGAAGCAGACGAAGAGGAACGAGACGTAGCCGAGGACGAGGAGGAGGGTGACGACGAGGATCTGCAGGGCCCACGAGTCGGTGGCGGCGGCCGTCACCGCCAGGACCATCACGCCGAACATGCCGAGCCCGGCGAGGAGCGAGAGCAGGTTGGACGGGCTTCTGCCCTCCTTGCGGACCATCTTCACGCCGTTCGCGGTGAGCAGCCCCGCGAGGACGACCGGGCCGAGACCGAGCACCAGCAGCCCGCAGATCATCACCGTCTCGGCGACGCCGGGCGGGGCGTCCTCGACCCCGGCGAGCAGCCCGACCCCGAAGAAGGTGACGGCGAGGCCGAGGTGCACGGCGTTGCCGAAGCGGCGCCGGTCCCGTCGTACACCGAGCGCGAAGAACAGCAGGAAGACCGCGGAGACGGCGAAGGCGTACGACATGACGGCATCGTAGGCAGACCTCAGGCCTCCCCCGCCAGGGTGAACAGGCCGCGCCGCGCGCCCTCTTCGTAGGCGTACCGGAGTTCCCGGCCGCCGAGCAGCAACCGGAGCGCCCGCTCGCTCCGGGCCCGGGTCACCACGCAGAACTCGGCGGGCCGGTACGAGGCGTCGAAGACCGAGCTCCGTAACAGGTCCACCGCGCCCAGCAGATGGGCCGCCGCGTCCCGCCTGCCCGCCGACACCCGGATCTGGGCGAGGAGTTCCGCCGCACCGGCCGCGCCCGCCGCCGACCCCATGCGCAGATGTTCCCGGAGCGCCCACCGGGCGTGCTCGGCGGCCCGCTCCAGATCGCCGTCCCAGGCCGCGAGCTCGGCGCGGGCGACGTACGACCAGGCCTCGGCGTACATGTCACGGCCCGACCACGACCACCGGCTCTCGCGGTCCAGGTCGGCCTGGTCGAGGGCCTCCTGCGCGGCCTCCGGGTCCGTACGGCACAGGGCGATCGCGATACCCGCCCAGCACGCGTGCCGGGTCGGGCCGAACTCCGGGTACTCCCCCATCAGCGCGAGGGCCTCCCGGAACTCGTCCGCCGCCGCGCGGGTGCGGCCCTGATAGAGCGCGGTCGAGCCCCGCAGATGGGCGAGGAGCCCCAGGGCTCCGTCGTCCCCGTCCCGTACGGCCGCGGCCCAGGCCCGGACGAGCAGCGGATCCGCCTCCTCCGGGCGGCCCGACTCCAGTTCCAGGAACGCGGCGAGCCACAGGGCGCGGGCCGTCGGCTCCCCGCCGAGCAGGGCGAGGGCGTGCCGCAGCCGGGTCCGGCCCTCGGCGACCCGCCCGCAGACGACCCACAGGAACCACAGCGAGACGGCGATCTCGACGGCGGTGCCCGCCTCGTCGTCCCGTGCGTGCGGCGCGGTCGTCGGGTCCATGGCGGCCGCCAGGTCGGGGAGTTCGCGCAGCGCGAGGTCGCGGGCGTCGAGCTGCCGGCCGCTCTGCCACCAGTCGGCTGCCCGCCGGGCGAGCTTCACGCACCACCGCCGGTGCCGCAGGACGAGTTCCGGGCGGTCGCCGCGTTCGGTGAGCCGGCGGGCGCCCACGGCCCGCATCGGGTGCGGCATCCAGTAGCGGGGGACGTCGTCCTCGCCGGCGAACAGGTCGTCGACGGGAAGGAGGGCGAGCGGCACGAGCCGGTCGAGGACGGCGAGGACCGTCCCCGGGGGCAGCGTCCACGACGCGCACACCTCGTGGACGGCGTCCCGGCCGAAGGCCCCCTCGAAGACGGACAGCCGCTCCCACAGGAGTCGTTCGGCGGGCCCGCAGCGGGCGTATCCGCGCTCGGCGGCGGCGAGCTGGTCGGCGCTCACCGGCTCGCCCCACAGCAGCCGCTCCTCGCTCTCCGGGCCGCCCCACGACGGCCCTTCCTCGTTCACCGGCCCGCCCCACGACGGCCCTTCCTCGCTCACCGGCCCGCCCCCGAGCGGCGGCTCCGCGGTCTCGGGTGGATCCTCGGTCCCCATGCGCATCGCCCCCGTCCTCTCCCCGTGTGTGAGTTGTGCCCGAGTCCATGGCGAACGACCGCCGTTGCGGCTTGAATGCATATGCCTCGGTTCCATCCTGGGGCGCCCCGGAACCCACACCCACGGTTTGCCGGAGATCGACCAGGGAGGGAAATGACGACCGGGGAATCCGTCCTGGGAGAGGCGGATCTTTCGCTGATCCACGCACTGCAGATGGCCCCGCGCGCCAGCTGGACCCAGCTCTCGGCCGTGCTCGGGGCGAGTCCGGACACCCTCGCCCGGCGCTGGGAGCACCTCACGGCCGGAGGGTACGCCTGGAGTTCGCTGCTCGCCGCCCGCCACGGCTCGGACGAGATGCTCTACGCCTGGGTCGAGCTGGAGTGCGCCGCGGGCACCTCCGAGGCCACCGCGACCGAGGTCGCGGGCGATCAGCACACCCTCGGCGTCCACCAGGTGACCGGCGACGCCGACCTCGTCCTGCTCGTGATCAGCCCCGACCTGTACGCCCTCGACGGCTACCTCGCCGGACGCGTACGGCGGCTGCCAGGGGTGCTCCGGTGCCGCACCCAGGTCGTCACCCGGATGCACAACCGCCCGTACCGGTCCCGGATCGAGCAGCTCACCCCGGGTCAGGTCCAGCTCCTCGCGGAACTCACGGGCGGGGACCGGCGGCCACGCGGCGCGCACGCGCGTCCCTTCCCGAACCTCACGGAACTCGACCACCGGCTGATCGCGGAGCTGGCGGGGGACGCCCGCCGCAGCGCCGCCGAACTGGCCCGGCAGTGCGGTACGAGCGAGTCGACGGTACGGCGGAGGCTGGACGCCCTGTCGGCGGGCGGCGCCCTCCACCACCACTGCCTGCCGGCGCCGAGGTTCTCCGGGCGTCCGATGTGGGCGATGGTCACCACCGACGTACCGCCGCTGGAGGTGCCGGCGACCGTGGCGGCGCTCGCCCGGCTGCCCCAGACCCGGCTCGTCACCTCGGTCACCGGCCCGCACAACCTGGCCGTCGCGATGTGGCTCCGCACGGTCGACGAACTGCACGAGGTCACGTCGGCGTTCGTACGGGCCGCCCCGGCGCTGCGGATCGCGGGCACCGCGCTCGCGCTGCGCACCCACAAGATCGGGGCGCAGGTCCTCGGCCCCGACGGGCGGCGGATGCACCACATCCGCCCCGGCACCCCCTGACACGCCCCGTACGGGCGTGGTCTGATGGCCGGTATGGAGTTCGCCGTGTTCGTGACGCTGCCCGGTCTGGTCATCCTGCTGACCGTGATCGCGTTCGCCGATCAGATCCTGCGCATGACCGGCCGCGGGAAGCGCCGCGGGCAGATCTCGTCGACCGGGTTCGAGCAGCTCCACGCCACCTTCTCGCAGGGCAAGCAGAACGAGCTCAAGGAGCGGCAGAGCGCCCTGGTGCTGCGCGACGACGAGGAGGACGGCGCCCCGCCGCACCACTCGACGGTGGACCTCACGGGCGGGCGCGCGGTGATCCGGCTTCCGTGAGCCGCCGGGTACTCGCTCCGGCGGCCGGGGAAGCCGGCCCGGGGAGGCGGCTCAGGCGGCCGGGCGGGTCGCCTTGACCGAGTACATCATCGGGATGCGGGGCCGGTCCGCGGGGAAGCGGTAGTAGCCGTCCTCGTGCCGCTGGAGCGCGCCGTAGCGCGGGTACAGCGAGGCGTCGTGCTCGTGCAGGAACTCGATCCGCAGGCCGGCCCTGGCGAGCGCGGTGACGACCTCGCCGACCGGGTGCACCCATTCCACGGTGCGGTTGTGGACGGTGGCGGCGTCGAGCTCGGCGTACGTGCCCGGGCTGGTGTCCACCCAGGGATCGCGGACGAAGTAGTCGTTCACGACCCGGCTGCCGGTCTCGTCGTCGAGCGAGTCGGTGAGCGGATGGAACTCGGCCACGTAGAGGAAGCCGCCGGGGGCGACCAGCGAGGCGGCGGTCTCCGCCCAGCGCTCGATGTCGGGCAGCCAGTTCAGCGCCCCGCAGCCCGTGTAGACGATGTCGTAGGCGCTGTCCGGGACGGCCTCCGCCGCGTCGTACACATCGGCCGCGACGAAGGCCGCCCGGTCCTGCGTGAGGCCCAGGTCCGCGGCGAGCGAGCGGGCGGTCTCGACGGCCGGCTCGGAGAAGTCCAGGCCGACGACGTGCGAGGCGCCGTGGCGGGCCCAGGAGAGGGTGTCGAGGCCGATGTGGCACTGCAGGTGCAGCAGGGAACGTCCGGTGACGTCGCCGACCTCCGCGAGCTCGAAGTCCCGCAGGGCGTCCTTGCCCGCGCGGAAGGCGTCGAGGTCGTAGAAGTCGCTCGCGGCGTGGATGGGGACGCGCTCGTCCCAGCGTGCGCGGTTGACCTCGTGCCAGTCTTCGGGCGTCGGCGAGTACATGTCCGCGAGGTTATCCACAGGTTGAGGGTGACGCGACCCGATTGTCCGCCGCGCGGAGCATCATGGGTGCCATGACTGAGAGCAAGAACTCCGAGCTCGAGGGCGAGCTCACCGACCCGGCCCCCGCGTGGCAGCGGCGCTTCCGCGCGCCGCGCGTCTCCCTGCCCGAGTGGGCGGAGGAGGCCCCGGACCGCTCGCTCTTCGTGTCGAACGCGACGGGGACGTACGAGCTGTACGCCTGGGACCGGGCGAGCGGGGAGCAGCGCCAGGTCACGGACCGGCCCAACGGCACGACGGACGGCACCCTGTCGCCGGACGGCGCCTGGATCTGGTGGTTCGCGGACACCGACGGGGACGAGTTCGGGGTGTGGATGCGCCAGCCGTTCGGCGGCGGCCCGGACGAGCCGGCCGTGCCCGGCCTGGACGCCTCCTACCCGGCGGGGCTCGCCATCGGCCGGGACGGGACGCTCCTGGTGGGCCGCTCCACGGACGAGGACGGCTCGACGGTCCACCTCGTACGCCCCGGGGCCGACGGCCCGGTCGAGATCTACCGGCACCGGGAGTCGGCCGGGGTCGGCGACCTGTCGTACGACGGCTCCCTGATCGCCGTCGAGCACACCGAGCACGGGGACGCGATGCACTCGGCGCTGCGGGTGCTGCGCTCCTCGGACGCGAGCGTGCTCGCCGAGCTCGACGACACCAAGGGCGGCACGGAGGAGCTGGGGCTCGCGGTCCTCGGCTTCGCGCCCGTGGACGGCGACAGCCGGCTGCTCGTCGGGCACCAGCGGCGCGGCCGCTGGGAGCCGATGATCTGGGACGTGGCGGCGGGCACGGAGACCGATCTCCGGCTCGACCTGCCGGGCGACGTGTCGGCCGAGTGGTACCCGGACGGCTCGGGCCTGCTCATCGTGCACAGCTTCGAGGCCCGCAGCGAGCTGTGGCGGTACGAGATCCACACCGGCGCCCTGGTCCGGGTGGAGACCCCGGCCGGTTCGGTGTCGAGCGCGACGGCCCGGCCGGACGGCAGCGTGGAGTACCTGTGGTCCTCGGCCGCCGAGCCGCCGGTGGTGCGGTCCACGGACGGCGGCGTCGTCCTCGACCCGCCCGGCCCGAAGGCGCCGCCGTCGGTGCCGGTGGAGGACGTGTGGGTGGAGGGCCCGGGCGGCAGGGTCCACGCGCTCGTGCAGCGCCCGGCGGGCGAGGGCCCCTTCCCCACGGTCTTCGAGGTGCACGGCGGCCCCACCTGGCACGACAGCGACGCCTTCGCGTCGGGCCCGGCGGCCTGGGTGGACCACGGGTACGCGGTGGTGCGGGTCAACTACCGGGGCTCCACGGGGTACGGACGGGAGTGGACGGACGCGCTCAAGCACCGGGTCGGTCTGATCGAGCTGGAGGACATCGACGCGGTCCGCGCCTGGGCGGTGGCGAGCGGCCTCGCCGACCCGTCCCGGCTCGTGCTGTCCGGCGGCTCCTGGGGTGGCTATCTGACGCTCCTCGGCATCGGTACGCAGCCGGAGGCCTGGGCGGTCGGGCTCGCCGCGGTCCCCGTCGCGGACTACGTCGCGGCGTACGAGGACGAGATGGAGGCCCTCAAGGCGCTGGACCGGACGCTGCTCGGCGGCTCCCCCGAGGAGGTGCCCGATCGGTACGCGGCCTCGTCGCCGCTGACGTACGTGGACGCGGTGAGGGCCCCGGTGCACATCTCGGCCGGCGTCAACGACCCGCGCTGCCCGATCCGCCAGATCGACAACTACGTCGACCGGCTCAAGGCTCGGGGCGCGGTCCACGAGGTGTACCGCTACGACGCGGGCCACGGCTCGCTGGTGGTGGAGGAGCGGATCAAGCAGGTCGGCCTTGACCTGGCATTCGCCGCGAAGCACCTGGGGGGTGGTCCGGTGGAGAGCTGAGGCGGCCGGGGACCCGGCCGACGGGGGGCCGAGGGCGCTTGCGTACCGTGGGGGGCGTGTACCGGTTCCTGAGAACGCCCCGCTGGTGGGGGATCAACGTCTTCGTCCTGCTGGCGATCCCGTTCTGTGTGTTCATGGGGACCTGGCAGCTGGGCAAGTTCGAGGATCGCGTCGACTCCCACGAGGCGGCCGAGAAGCGACCCGCCGCGAGCGCGCTGAAGGCGGCGCCGCTGGACTCCCTGCTCCCGGTGGACAAGGAGACCTCGGGCCGGTCGGCCGAGGCGCGCGGCACGTTCGGGGAGCAGTTCCTCGTCCCGGACCGTGATCTGGACGGCCGGACCGGCAGCTACGTGCTGACGCTGCTGCGGACGGACGGAGGCAGGTCGCTTCCGGTGGTCCGCGGCTGGGTCCCCACGGGCGCGAAGGTCCCCGCCCCGCCGTCCGGCGAGGTCACGGTCGTGGGCGCGCTCCAGGCCTCGGAGAACGGCGGCACCAAGGGTGTCGCCAAGGCCGGAGGGCTGCCCGAGGGCCAGCTGGGGATGATCAGCGCGGCTGCCCTGGTGAACGTGGTCACGGACGACGTCTACGACGCCTGGATCACGCTCGCCGACTCCCCCGCCGGGCTCACCCCGGTCCCGGCGGCGGCCGCGGCGGGCACGAGCCTGGACGCGAAGGCCTTCCAGAACCTCGGCTACACCGCCGAGTGGTTCGTCTTCGCCGGCTTCGTCCTCTTCATGTGGTTCCGCCTGGTCCGCCGCGAGGCGGAGGCGACCCGCGACGAGGCGCTGGGCCTGTAGGACAGCAGCCGGCGCCACGAGGCGGAGGCAACCGCGACGAGGCGCTGGGCCTGTAGGACAGCAGCCGGCGCCACGAGGCGGAGGCAACCGCGACAAGGCGCCGGGCCTGTAGGTCAGGAGCCGGCGCCGCGAGGCGGAGGCGACCCGCGACGAGGCGCCGGCCTGTTGGTCAGGAGCCGGCCAGGACCCCGGTCCGGTAGATCGTGCCCGCGCAGGCGTTGGGGATGGTCGCCGACGCCGAGGGGCCGCCCGGCTCCGCGACATGGCTGACCAGGACGCTGCCGTCCGCCGGGCCGTCCTCATGGAGCAGCTGGGGCGCGGCGCCGGACCCGGCGCCGGTCTCCGGGCCGGTGCCCGGATCCGTACCGCTCCCTCCGGAGCCCGTGCCCTCGCTGGGGTCGGGGCTGCCCGTGCCGTGGGTCGGGGTGTCCGTCGTCGGCGGTGTGGTCGGCGGCTCGGTCGGCGGCGGCACCGTCGGGGTCGGGGTGGTGGGTGTCGTCGGACAGGTCTCGCTCGGCACCCAGACGAACTTCACCTCGTAGGAGGTGTTCGGCTTCAGGGCCAGCGAGGAGTACTCCTCGGAGGGGTCGGGCAGTCCGCTGCCCCCGTCCCCCGAGGTGTGCCGGATCACCGAGATCCGCGCCGGGTCGGCGGCGCCGCGGGCCTCGAAGCCGACGACTCCGCTGCCGTCCACGATGCACACCCGGTCGGAGATGTTGGCGATGCGGAAGGTGCCGTGCACCTTGCCCTCCCCGTCGGGTCCACCGGCTCCCGCCGAGCTGACGCCGAGCTGCTCCGCCGCGCACGCCGGAAAGGATCCGGGGCGGGCCTCCGCCTCCTGCCGGCCGGTGGAGGACACGCCGGGGCCGGGTCGCTGCGGCTTGCCCGCGGAGCCTTCGGCGGCGCCCTGGCTGGGCGACACGGTGCTCGCGGGGGGTGCGGCGCTCTGGCCGCCCTCGACGCCGGTCTCGGCTCCGGTGCCGCCCTGGGCGTCCTCGCCGTGGCCGGCGTTCACCGGGTTGCCGGCGGCGGAGATGCCGCCGGAGGAGGCGACGTGCACGAAGGCGGGGACGGCGGTGCCGATGAGGACCGCGGCGGCGGCGGCGCCGACGACGGCCTGCCGCTTGCGGGCGCGGCGGGCGGGTACGGCCCGGCGCAGGTGCTCGAGCGAGCCGGCGGAGGGTTCCAGGCCGGACACGGCGCTCTGGAACAGCCGCCGCAGCGCGAGTTCGTCGTCCCCGTCGCCCTCGCCGGGGCCGGGCTCGATGTTCACCATGCGCTGTCCACTCAGGTCGTCACGTTCATCAGGGACGTCGTTCTCGACGCTGTCGTCGCCGTTGTCGACGTCCTTGCCGGGTGCCTCGCTCACGACGTCGCTCCCATCGCGACGCGCAGCGACGCGATGCCCCGCGAACCGTACGCCTTCACCGAACCCAGGGATATCCCGAGCGCCTCGGCGACCTGCACCTCGGTCATGTCCGAGAAGTACCGCAGGGCAAGCACCTCACGCTGCCGCCGCTGGAGTCCGCGCATCGCCTTGATCAGGTCCTCGCGCTCCAGCTGGTCGTACGCGCCCTCCTCCGCGCTGGCCATGTCCGGCATCGGCTTGGACAGCAGTTTGAGTCCGAGGATGCGGCGGCGCAGCGCGGACCGGGAGAGGTTCACGACGGTCTGGCGCAGATAGGCGAGGGTCTTCTCGGGCTCGCGCACCCGCTTGCGGGCCGAATGGACGCGGATGAAGGCCTCCTGGACGACGTCCTCGCAGGAGGCGGTGTCGTCGAGGAGCAGGGCGGCGAGGCCGAGGAGCGACCGGTAGTGGGCGCGGTAGGTCTCGGTCAGGTGGTCGACGGTCGTTCCGGCCGCCGGGGCGCCTTCGGCGCTGGCCCGGGGCGACGGGATGCCGTCGACGGAGCTCGCGCGGGATCCGGTGGGCACGGGGGCGATCACCGGCATGCCGCCGAGCGGGCGCGGGCGGCGGTGGGGAACGACCGCGGTGCCGCGTACGGGAACGACCGCCGTGCCCCGCGCGGGAACGACCGCCGTGCCGCGTACGGGAACGACCGCCGTGCCCCGCGCGGGAACGACCGCCGTGCCGCGTACGGGAACGACGGCGACGCTCCGCGCGGGGAGCACAGCGGTGCCCGCGCCGCACAGCGGAGCGATGGTCGCGATGTCGAGTACGTCTGCCACGCATGTTGGACACGCTTCCCCCCGGCAGGGTTGTACGCGTACGCCACCCTTTTCGACGGTGAGTCGTTTGTCCCCATGCGTAACCGTTCTCCCCCAATACCCCGCTTCACAGCGTGTTCCACGCCACACCGGTGAGCGCACGCAGAGACGCCTCCCACCCAACTACTGGTTGCAGTAAGAGGGAAGAGCATCGTCGACCACGGCATCACCGCAGTTCAAGAGGTATCTGACGCCTATTTGCTCACAGGTCGTTCACAGACCCTACAAATACGTGACAACCGATTCCGCGATCTGGAGGGCGTTGAGGGCGGCGCCCTTGCGCAGGTTGTCGGCGCAGACGAAGAAATCGAGCGCCCGCTCGTCGTCCATGGAGCGCCGTACCCGCCCGACCCAGGCGGGATCGGTGCCGACGACATCGGCGGGGGTGGGGAAGTCGCCCGCGGCGGGGTCGTCGTACAGCACGACCCCGGGCGTGGTGGCGAGGATCTCGTGCGCGCGGTCGAGCGGCACGGGGCGCTCGAAGCGGGCGTGCACGGAGACGGAGTGTCCGGTGACGACGGGCACGCGCACACAGGTGGCGGCGACCCGCAGCGCGGGGAGCGCGAGGATCCGCCGGGTCTCGTCCCGTACGCGCTCCTCCTCCGAGGAGGCTCCGTCGGCGCCTGGCATGCCCGACCAGGGCAGGACGTTGAGCGCGAGGGGTCCGGGGAAGGGCCCGGTGTTCTCGCCGACGGCCCGCCGTACGTCTCCGGGTTGGGTGCCCAGGTCGTCGTGGCCCGCGACCAGGCCGAGCTGGGCGCGGAGCGCGTCGACGCCGGCCTGTCCGGCGCCGGCGCCGCTGGCGGCCTGCTGGGCGGTGACGACCAGTTCGGAGAGCCCGAACTCGGCGTGCAGGGCGCCCACGGCGACGACCAGCGCGAGGGTGGTGCAGCCGGGGCCGGCGACGATGCCGCGGGGGCGTAGGCGCGCCGCGTGGGCGTTGGTCTCGGGGACCACGAGGGGGACGTCGGGGTCCGCGCGGAAGGCGGCGGAGGTGTCCACGACGACGGCGCCCTTGGTGGCGGCGACGGGCGCCCAGCGGGCGGCCACCGCCTCGGGCACCAGGAAGAGCGCCAGGTCGACGCCTTCCAGGGCCTCCTCGCTCAGCGCGAGGACCTCGCACTCCACCCCGCGCACGGCGGCCTTCCGGCCGGCCGAGCGCGGGGAGGCGAGGAGGCGGATCTCGCCCCAGACGTCCGCGTGGTGCGTGAGCATCTGGAGCATCACCGAGCCGACGGCTCCGGTCGCACCGACGACCGCGAGCGTCGGCTTCGACGTCATCGGCCGGTGCCTCCGTAGACGACGGCCTCGTCCGAGTCGCTGTCCAGACCGAAGGCGGTGTGGACGGCGCGCACGGCCTCGTTGACGTCGTCGGCGCGGGTGACGACCGAGATGCGGATCTCGGAGGTCGAGATCAGCTCGATGTTCACGCCCGCGTCGGAGAGCGCGCGGAAGAAGTCCGCGGTGACGCCCGGGTTGGTCTTCATCCCGGCGCCGACCAGGGAGATCTTGCCGATCTGGTCGTCGTAGCGCAGCGAGTCGAAGCCGATCGCGGTCTTCGCCTTCTCCAGGGCGTCGATGGCCTTGCGGCCCTCGGCCTTGGGGAGGGTGAAGGAGATGTCCGTGAGCCCGGTCGAGGCGGCGGACACGTTCTGCACGATCATGTCGATGTTGATCTCGGCGTCCGCGACGGCCCGGAAGATGGCCGCGGCCTCGCCCGGCTTGTCCGGCACGCCGACGACGGTGATCTTCGCCTCGGAGGTGTCGTGGGCGACGCCCGAGATGATGGCCTGCTCCACCTTGCGGTCCCCTTGCGGCTCGTTGCTGACCCAGGTGCCCTGCAGCCCCGAGAAGGACGAGCGGACGTGGATCGGGATGTTGTATCGGCGTGCGTACTCGACGCACCGGTGCAGCAGCACCTTGGAGCCGGAGGCGGCGAGCTCCAGCATGTCCTCGAAGGAGATCCAGTCGATCTTCTTCGCCTTCTTCACCACGCGGGGGTCGGCCGTGAACACACCGTCGACGTCGGTGTAGATCTCGCAGACCTCGGCGTCGAGCGCGGCGGCCAGCGCCACGGCCGTCGTGTCGGAGCCGCCACGACCCAGGGTGGTGATGTCCTTCTTGTCCTGGGACACGCCCTGGAACCCGGCGACGATGGCGATGTTGCCCTCGTCGAGGGCGGTGCGGATCCGGCCCGGCGTGACATCGATGATGCGCGCTTTGTTGTGGACCGAGTCGGTGATGACACCTGCCTGGCTGCCCGTGAACGACTGGGCCTCGTGGCCCAGGTTTTTGATCGCCATGGCCAGCAGGGCCATGGAGATCCGCTCTCCGGCGGTCAGCAGCATGTCGAACTCACGCCCGGCAGGGATCGGGGATACCTGCTCGGCGAGATCGATCAGCTCGTCCGTCGTGTCGCCCATCGCGGAAACCACGACGACCACCTGGTGGCCGTTCTTCTTGGCGTCCACGATTCGCTTGGCGACGCGCTTGATGCCTTCGGCATCGGCAACGGAGGAGCCTCCGTACTTCTGCACGACAAGGCCCACGTGCGCTCCTCGCTCAGTGTGTGCCGCAGCCGGCGCTGCGATCGGCTCAGTCTAACGAGCGACCCGCGAACGCCTACGTGGTATCGGATGCTGAGACGCGGCGCTCACGGAGTGATCAACCAGAGCCGTGCGCAGGCGTTCAGAGGCGCTCGCGCATGCCCAGCGGGGTGCCGATCTCCTCCGCCATGACCCGGCCCGCCTCCTCGGCGAGGTCGTCCTCGGTGAGGTCCTCGTCCGTGTCGAGGCCGTCGAGAGCCGCGAGGGGCTGGTCGAGGCGGACGTGGGCGACGAGGGACTGGAGGGCGCGGAGGGTGGCCGAGGCGGTGGGGCCCCAGTTGGAGAAGTACGAGAACTGCCACCACCACAGGGCCTCGCTGGTGCGGCCGGCCCGGTAGTGGGCCAGGCCGTGGCGGAGGTCGGCGACGATGTCGGCGAGGTTGTCGGAGATGCGGGCCGGGACCGGGGCCTTGCGGGGCTCGTACGGGTCGAAGACCTCGGAGAAGACGTCGACCGGTTCGAGGAGCACGGCGAACCGCTCGCGCAGGTCGTCCATGTCCGGCTCGGGACCCGTGTCCGTCTCGTACCGCTCGTCCGGGACGATGTCCTCGTGCGCGCCGAGTCGCCCGCCCGCGAGGAGCAGCTGCGAGATCTCCAGGAGCAGGAAGGGGACCGCGCTGTCCGGCTCGTCGCCCTTGGCGACCTCGGTGGTCGCGACGATGAAGCTCTCGATGGAGTCGGCGATCTGGACCGCGAAGTCGTCGGGGTTCTGCGTGATCGCGTGCAGCGTGGGGTCAGACATCGAGGAGCCTCCCTGAGAGCGCGCCGGCCCGGTCGTCATACATCTAGCAGCCTCCGTCCCTCGAAGGCACGGCCGAGGGTCACCTCGTCGGCGTACTCGAGGTCGCCGCCGACCGGGAGCCCGCTCGCGAGCCGGGTCACCTTGAGTCCCATGGGCTTGATCATCCGCGCCAGGTACGTCGCGGTGGCCTCGCCCTCCAGGTTCGGGTCGGTCGCGAGGATCAGCTCGGTGACGGTGCCGTCGGCGAGCCGCGCGAGCAGCTCGCGGATGCGGAGGTCGTCCGGGCCGACGCCCTCGATCGGGCTGATCGCGCCGCCGAGGACGTGGTACCGCCCCCGGAACTCGCGGGTCCGCTCGATCGCGACGACGTCCTTCGGCTCCTCGACCACACAGATGACGGTCAGGTCGCGGCGCGGGTCCCGGCAGATGTTGCACTGCTCCTGCTGTGCCACGTTGCCGCAGACCGCGCAGAACCTGACCTTCTCCTTGACCTCCAGGAGCGCGTGCGCGAGACGCCGTACGTCGGTCGGCTCTGCCTGGAGGATGTGGAAGGCGATCCGCTGCGCGCTCTTGGGACCGACGCCGGGCAGTCTGCCCAGTTCGTCGATGAGGTCCTGAACCACGCCTTCGTACACGGAACGCCCTTTCAAGGGAGTGCTTGATTCTTACGGTAGTGGCTTGAAGCGAGCCTAAGAAGCCCACGGGAGCCAGGGGCCGCGCCCGAACGTTCTCGGGCTCGGCGGAGCACTCGGGTCCGGAAGGGCCCTCGGGCTCAGAATCCGAGGCCGGGCATGCCGCCCATGCCCTGCGCCAGCGGGCCGAGCTTGGCCTGCTGGAGCTGCTGCGCGTTGTCGTTGGCGGCCTGCACGGCGGCCACGATCAGGTCGGCGAGCGTCTCGGTGTCCTCCGGGTCGACCGCCTTGGGGTCGATGACCAGGCCGCGCAGCTCGCCGGAGCCGGTCACGGTCGCCTTGACCAGGCCGCCGCCCGCCTGTCCGTCGACCTCGGTCGCCGCCAGCTCCTGCTGGGCGCGGGCGAGGTCCTGCTGCATCTTCTGGGCCTGCTGGAGAAGCTGCTGCATGTTGGGCTGACCACCACCGGGAATCACGGTCACTCCTGAGGTTCGGTACGTCCGTATGTCGGTACGCCGAGCCTACGTGGTCCCCGCCCGCCCTGCTCCACCACTCTTTCGGGTGAGAAACTGCGGGCTCCTCTACCTGATCAAGACCCCCTTGCGGGCGGAAATCCTGGGATTCCGGGCCCACCGCCCACCATTCGGCGGTAGGAAGGGCAGGCACCACGTGCACCGCACGTCACAGAAGGATAAGAGCACTGAGCTGAACAGAGGAGTCCCCCGGTGAGCCAGCAGCCGGAGATGCAGCCACCGGGGTCCCCCGGGGGAGACGTCCACCGCGATCTGACCGGTACGCCGTTCCCCCTGGGCGACTGGGGCGAGCCCGCCGAACGGCTCGACGAGCTGTACCGGTGGGTGGAGTCCAATGCCCTGCGCACCACCGAGTGGTACCTCTCCGACCGCGTCTGGAAGCGCCGCAGCGCCCGGATCCTGCGGATCGGCACGGCCGCCGGGGTGATCGCGGGCGCCGCGCTCCCGCTGCTCGACCTGACCGGCGTCGCGGAGGGCACCGCGGGCTGGGGCTACCTCTCGCTGCTGCTCGGCGCCGCCTGTCTGGCCTGCGACCGGTACTTCGGCCTGACGTCCGGCTGGATAAGGGACGTGGCGACGGCCCAGGCCGTGCAGCGGCGTCTGCAGGCCCTGCAGTTCGACTGGGCCTCGGAGAGCGTCCGGGAGGTCCTGGGCCCCACGGAGGGCACCGCCAGCGAGGCCGCCGAGCGCTGTCTGGGCGTGCTGCGCCGCTTCTCGGAGGACGTGACCGAGCTCGTACGGGCGGAGACCGCGGACTGGATGGTCGAGTTCCGTTCGGGTCCGGCGCCGCTCGCGCTCCAGTCGGTGGGCGTGGTGCCCGCGCGGGCCGAGAGTCATCACCCCTCGGGCCGTTTCCCGCTGCCGCCGGGCACCCGGCCGAACATGCCGCGTCAGCGGCCCCCGGAGGCCCGCTGACGCAGGCCTCCGGGGTCCCTCGGGGCCGCGGGCGCGGGTCGGCCGCTCGGGCCGCGCCCGGACCTCAGCTCA
>NZ_LIPQ01000096.1 GCF_001418135.1 Streptomyces aureus | reverse complement strand
GCCCGCCACCCCCCGCCTCCAGCCGTTCCCGGGCACCTCGTTCTTCCGCAAGGAGACGAGCTCCCCGGTCATCACGGCCATGGGCCGCCGTCTCGTCGCCGAGGGCTGCGCCGCGTACACCGTCGGCCCCGGCCCCCGCTGGAGCGAGGCCGACCGGCTCAGCTACGCGAAGTGGCAGCGAAAGCTCGGCTTCCGCGGCTCCGACGCCGACGGCATACCCGGCGCCGCGTCCTGGAGCGCGCTGAAGGTCCCGTACACGAAGTAACCACCGCACCAGAGGAGACCCCGATGTCCGATGCCGCCCAGCGCACGGCCCGTACCGTCCTCCAGACCGCCGTCGGCATCGCCGTCGTGCTCCCCGCGATCGTCGACGCCTCCGGCGTCCCCGCGACCCTCCNNGCGCCCTCGCCGTCGCCGGCGGACTGGCCCGGGTGATGGCCCTGGACCCGGTGCAGAACCTGCTCCCGTCCTGGCTCCGCACCGACGGCGGCACCCGCGGCCCGATCAGCGGCCCGGCCGAGGGCGGTGCCGATGACCGATCCTGACCCGAACGACCCCGTCGCCGTCGCCCTCGAACTGGAACGGCTCCGCGGCACCCTGGAGGCCGGCTTCGCCCGCGTCGACGGCTCGCTCGCGCTGCTCGTCCAGCGCAGCGACCAGACCGACCGGCAGCTCGCCGACCACGAGGCCCGCCTCGACGACCTGGAACGCGCCCGCTGGCCGCTGACCAGCATCGCCGCGCTGGCCGCGAGCGCCGGAGTGCTCGTCGCCGTCTGGGAGCTGGCCGCCCGCTAGGGGCGGCCGGACACGCCGAAGGGCGGCCACCCCCACGGGGGTGACCGCCCTTCGGTTTCGCACTACTTACTGGTTGTACGGACCGTAGTCGTAGTCCTCCAGCGGAACGGCCTGGCCGGAGCCCGAGCCGAACGGCGAGTAGTCGATGTCGTCGTAGCCGACGGCCGAGTACATCGCGGCCTTGGCCTCCTCGGTCGGCTCGACCCGGATGTTGCGGTAGCGGGACAGACCCGTACCGGCCGGGATGAGCTTACCGATGATGACGTTCTCCTTGAGGCCGATGAGGCTGTCGGACTTGGCGTTGATCGCCGCATCCGTCAGGACTCGGGTCGTCTCCTGGAAGGAGGCGGCCGACAGCCAGGACTCCGTCGCCAGCGAGGCCTTGGTGATTCCCATCAGCTGCGGACGGCCGGAGGCGGGGTGACCGCCCTCGGTGACCACACGACGGTTCTCGGTCTCGAACTTCGAGCGCTCGACGAGCTCGCCCGGCAGCAGCTCCGCGTCGCCGGACTCGATGATCGTCACACGGCGCAGCATCTGCCGGATGATGATCTCGATGTGCTTGTCGTGGATCGACACGCCCTGCGAGTTGTAGACCTTCTGGACCTCGGCGACCAGGTGGACCTGGACCGCACGCTGACCGAGGATGCGCAGCACGTCGTGCGGGTTGGTGGCACCCACGGTGAGCTTCTGGCCCACCTCGACGTGGTCGCCCTCGCCCACGAGCAGACGGGCACGCTTCGAGATCGGGAACGCCGTCTCGTCGGTGCCGTCGTCCGGGGTGACGACGATCTTCTTGGTCTTCTCGGTCTCCTCGATACGGACGCGGCCGGCCGCCTCCGAGATCGGGGCGACACCCTTGGGCTGACGAGCCTCGAAGAGCTCGACGACACGGGGCAGACCCTGGGTGATGTCGTCACCGGCCACACCACCGGTGTGGAAGGTACGCATCGTCAGCTGGGTACCGGGCTCACCGATGGACTGGGCGGCGATGATGCCGACCGCCTCACCGATGTCGACCAGCTTGCCGGTGGCGAGCGAACGGCCGTAGCAGAACGCACAGGTACCGACGGCGGACTCACAGGTCAGGACCGAGCGGGTCTTGACCTCCTCGACACCGGCGCCCACGAGGGCGTCGATGAGCACGTCACCCAGGTCGACGTTGGCAGGCGCGATGACCTTGCCGTCGACGACGACGTCCTCGGCGAGCATCCGCGCGTACACGGAGGTCTCGACGTCGTCCGTCTTGCGCAGGACACCGTCGGCGCCGCGCTCGGCGATCCGCAGCTTCAGACCGCGCTCGGTGCCACAGTCCTCCTCGCGGATGATCACGTCCTGCGAGACGTCCACCAGACGACGGGTCAGGTAACCCGAGTCGGCGGTACGCAGGGCGGTGTCCGCCAGACCCTTACGGGCACCGTGCGTGGAGATGAAGTACTCCAGAACGGTGAGGCCCTCACGGAAGGACGCCTTGATGGGACGCGGGATCGTCTCGTTCTTGGCGTTCGACACCAGACCACGCATACCGGCGATCTGACGCATCTGCATCATGTTTCCTCGGGCACCCGAGTCAACCATCATGAAGATGGGGTTCGTCTTCGGGAAGTTCGCGTTCATCGCCTCGGCAACCTCGTTGGTCGCCTTGGTCCAGATCGCGATGAGCTCCTGAGTGCGCTCTTCCTTCGTGATGAGACCGCGCTCGTACTGCTTCTGGACCTTCTCGTCCTGCTCCTCGTAGCCCTTGACGATGGCCTTCTTGGCCTCGGGCACGACGACGTCGGAGATGGCCACGGTGACACCGGAACGGGTCGCCCAGTAGAAGCCCGCCGCCTTCAGGTTGTCGAGCGTCGCCGCCACGATGACCTTGGGGTAGCGCTCGGCGAGGTCGTTGACGATCTCGGAGAGCTGCTTCTTGCCGACGGAGTAGTCGACGAACGGGTAGTCCTCGGGCAGCAGCTCGTTGAAGAGCGCGCGGCCCAGCGAGGTGCGCAGGCGGAACGAGTCACCCTGCTGCCACTCCGGCTCGCCCTCTTCGGTGACCGGGGGAACCCAGCCACGCGGAGCGACGGTGCCGACGGGGAAGCGGATGTCGATCTGCGACTGCAGCGCGAGCTCGCCGGCGTCGAACGCCATGATCGCCTCGGCCGTGGAGCCGAACGCGCGGCCCTCGCCCTTGGTGTCACGGAGCTCACCGTCGGTGGTCAGGAAGAACAGACCGAGGACCATGTCCTGGGTCGGCATCGTGACCGGACGGCCGTCGGCCGGCTTCAGGATGTTGTTCGAGGACAGCATCAGGATGCGGGCCTCGGCCTGCGCCTCCGCGGAGAGCGGCAGGTGCACGGCCATCTGGTCACCGTCGAAGTCCGCGTTGAACGCGGTGCAGACGAGCGGGTGGATCTGGATGGCCTTGCCCTCGACCAGCTGGGGCTCGAAGGCCTGGATGCCGAGGCGGTGCAGCGTGGGCGCACGGTTCAGCAGAACCGGGTGCTCGGCGATGACCTCTTCGAGGACGTCGTACACGACCGTGCGGCCGCGCTCGACCATCCGCTTGGCGCTCTTGATGTTCTGCGCGTGGTTCAGGTCGACCAGGCGCTTCATCACGAACGGCTTGAAGAGCTCCAGCGCCATGGCCTTCGGCAGACCGCACTGGTGCAGCTTCAGCTGCGGACCGACGACGATGACGGAACGCGCGGAGTAGTCCACACGCTTGCCGAGCAGGTTCTGACGGAAACGACCCTGCTTGCCCTTCAGCATGTCGCTGAGGGACTTCAGCGGACGGTTGCCGGGGCCCGTGACCGGGCGACCACGACGGCCGTTGTCGAAGAGGGCGTCGACCGCCTCCTGGAGCATCCGCTTCTCGTTGTTCACGATGATCTCGGGGGCACCGAGGTCGAGCAGACGCTTCAGACGGTTGTTGCGGTTGATCACGCGGCGGTACAGGTCGTTCAGGTCGGAGGTCGCGAAGCGGCCACCGTCGAGCTGCACCATCGGACGCAGGTCCGGCGGGATGACCGGCACGCAGTCGAGAACCATGCCCTTGGGGCTGTTCGCGGTCTGCAGGAACGCGGAGACGACCTTGAGGCGCTTGAGCGCACGGGTCTTCTTCTGGCCCTTGCCGGTACGGATGATCTCGCGGAGGCGCTCGGCCTCCTCCTCCAGGTCGAAGGACTCCAGGCGCTTCTGCAGCGCCGCGGCACCCATCGAACCGTCGAAGTACGTGCCGAAGCGGTCACGCAGCTCGCGGTAGAGGAGCTCGTCGCCCTCCAGGTCCTGGACCTTGAGGTTCTTGAAGCGCGACCAGACCTCGTCCAGACGGTCGATCTCGCGCTGCGCACGGTCGCGCAGCTGCTTCATCTCGCGCTCGGCACCCTCGCGCACCTTGCGGCGCACATCGGCCTTGGCGCCCTCGGCCTCGAGCTCGCCGAGGTCGTTCTCGAGCTTCTTGGCGCGGGCCTCCAGGTCGGAGTCGCGACGGTTCTCGATCTGCTGACGCTCGACGGAGACGTGCGCCTCCAGCGAGGGCAGGTCACGCGTACGACGCTCGTCGTCGACGTACGTGATCATGTACGCCGCGAAGTAGATGACCTTCTCGAGGTCCTTCGGGGCGAGGTCGAGCAGGTAGCCGAGACGCGACGGAACGCCCTTGAAGTACCAGATGTGGGTGACGGGAGCGGCGAGCTCGATGTGGCCCATCCGCTCACGGCGCACCTTCGCGCGGGTGACCTCGACGCCACACCGCTCACAGATGATGCCCTTGAAGCGGACACGCTTGTACTTGCCGCAGTAGCACTCCCAGTCCCGGGTCGGACCGAAGATCTTCTCGCAGAAGAGTCCGTCCTTCTCGGGCTTGAGCGTGCGGTAGTTGATGGTCTCCGGCTTCTTGACCTCGCCGTGGCTCCACTGACGGATGTCGTCAGCGGTGGCCAGACCGATCCGGAGCTCGTCGAAGAAGTTGACGTCGAGCACTATGCGTCAATCCCTCTCAGGGTTGTAAGGCTTGGGGTCTGATACGGGGGTCCTGGGGCCGGCCGGGGACTCAGCGGTGAAACGCCGGGTCCCCGACCGAACTCCCGTCAGACCTCTTCGACGCTGCTCGGCTCGCGCCGGGACAGGTCGATGCCGAGCTCCTCCGCTGCGCGGAAGACGTCCTCGTCGGTGTCGCGCATCTCGATGGACATGCCGTCCGAGGACAGCACCTCCACGTTGAGGCACAGGGACTGCATCTCCTTGATGAGCACCTTGAAGGACTCGGGGATGCCGGGCTCAGGGATGTTCTCGCCCTTGACGATGGCCTCGTAGACCTTCACGCGGCCGGTCACGTCGTCGGACTTGATCGTCAGCAGCTCCTGGAGGGCGTAAGCGGCGCCGTACGCCTCCAGCGCCCACACCTCCATCTCACCGAAGCGCTGGCCACCGAACTGGGCCTTACCACCCAGCGGCTGCTGGGTGATCATCGAGTACGGACCGGTCGACCGGGCGTGGAGCTTGTCGTCGACCAGGTGGTGGAGCTTGAGGATGTACATGTACCCGACGGAGATCGGGTCCGGGAACGGCTCGCCGGAGCGGCCGTCGAACAGCCTCGCCTTACCGGTCGGGAGCACCATGCGCTCGCCGTCGCGGTTCGGGATGGTGTGGTTCAGCAGACCCGCGAGCTCGTCCTCACGCGCACCGTCGAAGACCGGGGTCGCGACGTTGGTGCCGGGGGCGACCTTGTCGGCGCCGATCACCTGGAGGCGCTGCGCCCACTCGTCCGCGAGGCCGGAGACGTCCCAGCCGCGGCTGGCGAGCCAGCCGAGGTGGATCTCCAGGACCTGTCCCGGGTTCATTCGGGACGGGACACCCAGCGGGTTGAGGATGATGTCGACCGGGGTGCCGTCCTCGAGGAACGGCATGTCCTCGATCGGCAGGATCTTCGAGATGACGCCCTTGTTGCCGTGACGGCCGGCGAGCTTGTCACCGTCGGTGATCTTGCGCTTCTGGGCGACGTAGACGCGGACCAGCTGGTTCACGCCCGGGGGAAGCTCGTCGCCCTCCTCGCGGTCGAAGACGCGCACGCCGATGATCTTGCCGATCTCGCCGTGCGGCACCTTCAGCGAGGTGTCACGGACCTCACGGGCCTTCTCACCGAAGATCGCGCGGAGCAGGCGCTCCTCCGGGGTCAGCTCGGTCTCACCCTTGGGCGTGACCTTGCCGACCAGGATGTCGCCGGCGACGACCTCGGCACCGATACGGATGATGCCGCGCTCGTCGAGGTCCGCGAGGACCTCCTCGGAGACGTTCGGGATGTCCCGGGTGATCTCCTCCGGGCCGAGCTTGGTGTCACGGGCGTCGACCTCGTGCTCCTCGATGTGGATCGAGGAGAGGACGTCGTCCTGCACGAGGCGCTGCGACAGGATGATCGCGTCCTCGTAGTTGTGACCCTCCCACGGCATGAACGCCACGAGCAGGTTCTTGCCGAGCGCCATCTCGCCGTCTTCGGTGGCGGGACCGTCGGCGAGGACCTGGCCCTCGATCACGCGGTCGCCCTCGTCGACGACGACCTTCTGGTTGACCGAGGTGCCCTGGTTCGAGCGCGAGAACTTGTGCAGGCGGTACGTGATGTACGTGCCGTCGTCGTTGGCGACGGTGACGTAGTCCGCGGAGAGCTCCTGGACGACACCGTCCTTCTCGGCCTTGAGCACGTCGCCGGCGTCGGTGGCACAGCGGTACTCCATGCCGGTGCCGACGAGCGGGGCCTCCGACTTAATCAGCGGCACCGCCTGACGCATCATGTTCGCGCCCATGAGGGCACGGTTGGCGTCGTCGTGCTCGAGGAACGGGATCATGGCGGTCGCGACCGACACCATCTGGCGCGGCGAGACGTCCATGTAGTCCACGTCCGACGGCTCGACGTAGTCGACCTCGCCGCCACGCTTACGCACCAGGACACGGGGCTCGGTGAACTGCAGGTCGTCGTTGAGCGCGGCGTTGGCCTGCGCGATGACGAAGCGGTCCTCCTCGTCGGCGGTGCCGTAGTCGACCTCGTCGGTGACCTGACCGTCGACGACCTTGCGGTACGGCGTCTCGATGAAGCCGAACGCGTTGACGCGGCCGTACGAGGCGAGCGAACCGATCAGACCGATGTTCGGGCCTTCGGGGGTCTCGATCGGGCACATGCGTCCGTAGTGGGACGGGTGCACGTCTCGGACCTCGAAGCCGGCCCGCTCACGGGACAGACCGCCAGGGCCCAGCGCCGAGAGACGACGCTTGTGCGTCAGACCCGACAGCGGGTTGTTCTGGTCCATGAACTGCGACAGCTGGCTGGTGCCGAAGAACTCCTTGATGGAGGCGACGACCGGCCGGATGTTGATCAGGGTCTGCGGCGTGATCGCCTCGACGTCCTGGGTGGTCATGCGCTCACGCACGACGCGCTCCATACGAGCCAGACCCGTGCGGACCTGGTTCTGGATGAGCTCGCCGACGTTGCGCAGACGACGGTTGCCGAAGTGGTCGATGTCGTCGGTCTCGACGACGATCTCGTTGCCGTTCTCGCCGATCGTCTCGGTCTCGCCCGCGTGGAGCTTGACCAGGTACTTGATCGTGGCGATGACGTCGTCGGTGGTGAGCACGCCGGCGTCCAGCGGCTCGTCCGCGCCGAGCTTCTTGTTCACCTTGTAGCGGCCGACCTTGGCGAGGTCGTAGCGCTTCGGGTTGAAGTAGAGGTTCTCGAGCAGCGTCTGAGCGGCCTCACGGGTCGGCGGCTCGCCCGGACGCAGCTTGCGGTAGATGTCGAGCAGCGCGTCGTCCTGGCCCTGGGTGTGGTCCTTCTCCAGGGTGGCGCGCATGGACTCGTACTCGCCGAACTCCTGCAGGATCTGCTCGGTGGTCCAGCCGAGAGCCTTGAGGAGGACGGTGACGGACTGCTTGCGCTTGCGGTCGATGCGGACACCGACCAGGTCGCGCTTGTCGATCTCCATCTCCAGCCAGGCACCCCGGGACGGGATGATCTTGGCGGAGAAGATGTCCTTGTCGGACGTCTTGTCGATGGAGGAGTCGAAGTAGACACCCGGCGAACGGACCAGCTGCGACACCACGACACGCTCGGTGCCGTTGATGACGAAGGTGCCCTTGTTCGTCATGAGCGGGAAGTCGCCCATGAAGACCGTCTGGGACTTGATCTCGCCGGTCTCGTTGTTGGTGAACTCGGCGGTGACGAAGAGCGGGGCACCGTACGTGAAGTCACGGTCCTTGCACTCGTCGATCGAGTTCTTCGGCGGCTCGAAGCGGTGGTCGCGGAAGGTCAGCGACATCGACCCGGAGAAGTCCTCGATCGGCGAGATCTCCTCGAAGATCTCTTCCAGACCGGACTTCCTGGGGACGTCCTGTCCCGACTCAAGGGCAGCCTCGACGCGAGCCTTCCAGGCGGCGTTACCGAGCAGCCAGTCAAAGCTCTCGGTCTGCAGCGCGAGGAGGTTCGGAACCTCGAGGGGCTCCTTGATCTTTGCAAAGGAGATGCGCAGCGGGGCGGTGCTTGCGCCGTTGTTCGTATTGGTCGAGGCGTTGCGCGAGGCGGCCAAGAGGGGGTCCTTCCGAGGGCTCGGACTCACTACGCGCGTACCGGTCCCCTGCATCGCTTCACGGCAGACTTTTCCTGATATGGCCAAAAAGCCAGGTCAGACGGGGTCGGTCCGAGTAGCGGATGCGAAGGTATGCCCCTGGTGACGGGCAGGGGGCAGCTAACAGGCAGCGCAAAGGGTCAGTGTAGCCACTTGGCTCACTGATGTCCAGGGCGAATAATTCGCGACCCTCGTTGCTCTCAACTCCGCGGTACCTCGCGCCGTGCGGCGCACCTCGATACTGCCCGTTCAGTCGTCGATCCATGCCTCGGAAACGGATCGTTGTGACGACGCGTCCTGAGAATTGCGCGCTGCGTGCGGTTCGTCAAGGCCCCCCGGTCTGCGGGGCGCACGGCGAAGATCACCATACTCCGCCGCCGACGGCCCTCGGGCCCCCCGCCACGCCCTTCCCGGGGAACGCCGAAAGGCGACCACCCAGAAGGGTGATCGCCTTTCGATGCCCCCGCGTTACACGGGGGCAGGAGTCAGCTTCAGCGACTCGTAACGGTCTTACTTGACCGTGACGGAGGCGCCGGCGGCCTTGAGGGACTCGGCAGCCTTCTCGGCGGCCTCCTTCGCGACCTTCTCGAGGACCGGCTTCGGGGTGCCGTCGACGAGGTCCTTGGCCTCCTTGAGGCCCAGGGAGGTGAGCTCGCGCACGACCTTGATGACCTGGATCTTCTTGTCGCCGGCACCCTCGAGGATGACGTCGAACTCGTCCTGCTCCTCGGCGGCCTCGGGGGCAGCGCCACCCGCGGCGGGGCCGGCAACGGCGACGGCCGCGGCGGCGGTGACGTCGAACTTCTCCTCGAAGGCCTTCACGAACTCGGAGAGCTCGATGAGGGTCATCTCCTCGAACTGGGCGAGGAGGTCGTCCTGAGAGAGCTTCGCCATGATGGGCGATCCTTCCACTAATTCGGCAGGTGCCGGATGTATAGAGAGGCGGGCGTTACGGCCCGCTACGACCTGTGCCTAGGCGGCGCAGATCATGACGCGAGCCGAATTACTCGGCACCGCCCTGCTCGGCGAGCTTGACGCGAAGCGCCTCCGCGGTGCGGACGAACTTCGACGGCAGCGCCTGCAGGAGCGAGGCAGTCTGGGACTGCTTGCCCTTGAACGCGCCGGCCAGCTTGCTGAGCAGAACCTCGCGGGACTCGAGGTCCGCGAGCTTCTTGAACTCGTCGGCGGACAGCGCCTTGCCGTCAAGGACACCGCCCTTGATGACGAGGTTCGGGTTCTCCTTGGCGAAGTCACGCAGAGCCTTCGCCGACTCCACCGGGTCACCGGTGACGAAGGCGGCCGCGGTCGAACCAGCAAGCTGGTCGTCCAGCGCGGAGATGCCGGCCTGGTTGGCCGCAATCTTGGTCAGCGTGTTCTTCACCACGGCGTACTGGGCGTTCTCACCGAGCGAACGACGCAGCGTCTTCAGCTGCGCCACGGTGAGCCCCGTGTACGAGGTCAGCACGACGGCGTTCGAGCTGCGGAACTTGTCCTCAAGCTCGGCTACCGCGGCAGCCTTGTCGGGCCTTGCCATAGAGCGTCGGCCTCCTTCCGGGTGATGAGGACCGCTCAGAAGGCACTGCCACAACAAAAACGCCCCGGGCGCAGGCGCTCGGGGCTCAGCTCAACCGCATCACGAAGATCCGGGAACTCATCCACAATCACCTGCGCGGGTCGTTCGCGTCGCAGCGAATCCTTCGGCCACCGCACCTTGACGGCACAGTGACGACCAGCGGTCTTTGGCTTCCTCGGAAGAGTACGCGACCGTCACGCCCGGGGGCAAATCCGGCCTGACCGCCCCCGGACGCCTGCCGCGCGTCAGGCCTGACCGCCCCCCGCGCCGAGACCCTTGAGCATCTCGAAGAGGTCGACGGTGTCCTTGGCGGGCGGAGCCTGGACGGTGGCCTTGGCGCCGTAGTCGGAGAAGTGCATCCCCATCGTCACCGTGCCCTGCGCCGTCTTCGTACCGATGTCCATCCGGGCCGGGTAGCCGTCCTCACGGACCCAGACCTCGGTGTCGTACGCCGTGATGCCGGCCTTCTTGACGCTCTCGACCAGGTCCGCGCGGTCCTTCTCGGACAGCACCTCCAGGGACTTGTTGGCGGCGACCATCTGCTCCAGGGTCAGCGTGCCCTTGTAGCGCTGGGCCTCGACGCCGTCGACCTTCTCGGCACCGAGGTGCTTGAGGTTGGGCGAGTCGAGGAGCAGGGCGAGCTGCTTGGCCGGGTCCTGGTTCATGTTCTCCAGGCCGCCGGTCATCGACTTCGACAGGGCCTTGTCGCCGGAGGCCTCCGCGGCGGCCCGCACGTCGAGCTTCATCCAGCGCTTGCCGTCCATCTGGGCGGCCTGCTCGGCACCCATGTCCATGTACATGACGTTTCCGAGCATGATCATGCGCATCGTGTCGGGGCCGCCGGCGTTGGCCGCGCCCAGCATCGAGCCCTTGACGGTGATGTCCATGACGGCCGGGTCCCAGCCCTGGACGCCGGTCATCTCCATGGTTCCGCCGCCCTCGAGACCGGCCGGCAGGTCCATCGTCATCCGGATCTTCGCGGACTTGGCGGCCGAGGTCTTCTCGTACGCGGTCCGGATCACCTTCGTGATGTCGCCGAGGCTCTGCGTCTGCGCCTTGTCGGCGCCCGCGGCCTTCCCGTCGCCGTCCTGACACCCCGCGACACCGGTGACGACGGCCACGGCCGTCAGGGCGACCCCCGCGCGCTTCCACACGGACACGTTCATCTGTTCCCCCACCCCTTGAGCACCCTCGTACGGTCCCTCGAACCGTAACAAAAAGCCGGCCCCGCACCTCCGAAGAGGTGCGGGGCCGGCTGACCACTCAGCGAGCCGGAAGGGCTCAGACCGCGGCCGGGTCCTCCTCGACGAGGAGGTTGCGGGTGCGGTTCGAGTCCAGCGGGATGCCGGGGCCCATCGTCGTCGTGATGGTCGCCTTCTTGATGTAGCGACCCTTCGCGGCGGACGGCTTCAGACGGAGGATCTCGTCCAGGGCCGCGGCGTAGTTCTCGACCAGCTTCGTGTCATCGAAGGAGACCTTGCCGATGATGAAGTGCAGGTTCGAGTGCTTGTCGACGCGGAACTCGATCTTGCCGCCCTTGATGTCGTTGACAGCCTTGGCGACATCGGGGGTGACGGTGCCGACCTTGGGGTTCGGCATGAGACCACGCGGGCCGAGGACGCGGCCGAGGCGGCCGACCTTGCCCATGAGGTCCGGGGTGGCCACAACGGCGTCGAACTCGTTCAGGCGGTTGCCCTTGGAGATCTCGTCGATGAGCTCGTCGGAGCCGACGATGTCGGCGCCCGCGGCGATCGCGGCCTCGGCACGGTCACCGGTCGCGAAGACCAGGACCCGGGCGGTCTTGCCGGTGCCGTGCGGAAGGTTCACGGTGCCACGGACCATCTGGTCGGCCTTGCGCGGGTCGACGCCCAGGCGGAAGGCGACCTCGACGGTGCCGTCGAACTTCGTGCTGGAGGTGTCCTTGGCGAGACGGACGGCCTCGAGAGGAGCGTAGAGCTTCTCGCTGTCGATCTTGGCGTCCGCTGCGCGGAGGGTCTTGCTGCGCTTCACTGCTTCTCCTGTTGGTTCAGGTGTGGAGTCGTGGTGCGGGCCAGCGCTGGCCCTACCACTAGGTCACGAGGGGGAGGTGATCAGCCCTCGACCGTGATGCCCATGGAACGGGCGGTGCCAGCGATGATCTTGGACGCGGCGTCCAGGTCGTTGGCGTTCAGGTCGGGGAGCTTGACCGTGGCGATCTCGCGGACCTGGGCAGCCGTGAGCTTGGCGACCTTGGTCTTGTGCGGCTCGCCGGAGCCCTTGTCCACACCAGCGGCCTTGAGGATCAGCTTGGCGGCCGGCGGAGTCTTGGTGATGAAGGTGAAGGAGCGGTCTTCGTAGACCGTGATCTCCACCGGCACGACCATGCCACGCTGCGACTCGGTCGCGGCGTTGTAGGCCTTGCAGAACTCCATGATGTTGACGCCGTGCTGGCCCAGCGCGGGACCGACCGGCGGGGCCGGGTTGGCCGCACCAGCGTTGATCTGGAGCTTGATAAGCCCCGTGACCTTCTTCTTCTTGGGAGGCATTGCTCTCTCCGGGTCCTAGTGAGAGTGTTCAGCCCGCCATCCGGTCATCCGGATGCAGGCATACCGCACAACGATAACGGGTATAGACGCGCGGCCAAAAACCGAGCAGGTCAGAGCGGCTGCAAGAGCCACTCTGACCTGGTCGGAAACTTGTGGGATCAGTTCTTCTGGATCTGGTCGAAGCTGAGCTCGACCGGGGTCTCGCGACCGAAGATCTCGACGAGGCCCTTGACCTTCTTCGAGTCGGGGTTGATCTCGTTGATGGTCGCCTGGAGGGTGGCGAAGGGGCCGTCGGTGACGGTGACCGAGTCGCCGACCTCGAAGTCCAGCACCTGGACCTCCAGCTTGCGGGCCGGAGCCGGCTTGCCCTCGGCCTCGGCGGCCTCGCGGGCGGCCTTCTCCTCGGCCTCCGGGGCGAGCATCTTGACGATCTCGTCCAGGGTCAGCGGGTACGGGTCGTAGGCGTTGCCCACGAAGCCGGTGACACCGGGCGTGTTGCGGACGACGCCCCAGGACTCGTTCGTCAGGTCCATGCGGACGAGCACGTAGCCGGGAAGCTTGTTCTGCTTGACGTTCTTCCGCTCGCCGCCCTTGATCTGGACGATCTCTTCCTCGGGGACCTCGGCCTGGTAGATGAAGTCCTCGACGTTGAGCGAGACGGCACGCTGCTCGAGGTTGGCCTTCACGCGCTTCTCGTAGCCCGCGTAGGTGTGGATGACGTACCACTCGCCGGGCAGGGTGCGCAGCTCCTCGCGGAGCGCGGCGACCGGGTCGACCGGGGCGGCCGGCTCGGCCTCCTCTTCGGTCTCTTCCTCGGCGTCCTCGACCTCGTCGGCGACGGACTCGTCGTCCTCGTCACCCTCGGCCTCGGCCTCGGCGTCCTCGTCGGTCTCCGCCTCGTCCTGGTCCTCGTCCTCGACCTGGAGAGCGGCTTCCTCGGCGGCCTCGCCGGCAACGTCGTCAGCAGCGTCGGCCTGGTCCTCGTCGGCGGCCTCGACGATGTCCAGCTCGTCCTCGACGGACTCGGACTCGAAGGCGTCGTTCAGGTTCGCGTCAGACACGGTGGCTGCTTCTTCCTGCGATACAGATGGGGTGGAACAAAAAGTCAGCCGAAGACGTACTTGACTGCTTCCTGGAAGCCATAGTCAATCACGGTGACAAGGCCGATCATGATGACGACGAAGATGATCACCACAGTGGTGTACGTCGACAGCTGGCTGCGCGTGGGCCAGACGACCTTGCGGAGCTCGGCGACGATCTGGCGGTAGAAGAGCGCGAGACGGCCCAGGGGGCCCTTCTTTCCGCGCTTGCCGCCCTTGCGGGACTTCTTCTTCTCGGCCTCGTCATCGGCATCAGGCATGTCGATGGAGCCTACGGCGTCCGTCACGATCTCTCACCTGATTCCGGGTCGGCCGTGCCGCGCCCGGGTGGAGCCGCACGGCGGTGCAATGAAGTACGTACATGCGCACAACACCTGGCGGTGTGTGTAGCAGGGCCGGAGGGACTTGAACCCCCAACCGCCGGTTTTGGAGACCGGTGCTCTACCAATTGAGCTACGACCCTTTGCTGGTGTCCCTCAACGTACCGCATCGTGAGATGTGGTCGGTGCGGGCCAACGAGGAGTGAGCATACGTGGTCAGAGGCCCCCGCGTCGAACAGAAACCACGACCGGCCTGCCGTCGGACGCGCGTACGACCGGGAATGACCGGTCCTGTCCGGTCCGTGAAACCTGTGTGCCGGGCCTTGATGAGGTCTGGGACGATGGGCCGTATGAGCGCTGCTACCCCTCCCACCGAGCGTCGGGTCTCCGCCCGGATCGGTGCGATCTCCGAGTCCGCCACCCTCGCCGTCGACGCCAAGGCCAAGGCCCTCAAGGCCGCCGGGCGCCCGGTGATCGGTTTCGGCGCGGGTGAGCCCGACTTCCCGACCCCGGACTACATCGTCGACGCGGCCGTCGAGGCCTGCAAGAACCCGAAGTACCACCGCTACACGCCGGCCGGCGGTCTGCCCGAGCTGAAGGCCGCCATCGCCGCCAAGACGCTGCGCGACTCCGGCTACGAGGTCGACGCCTCCCAGGTCCTGGTGACCAACGGCGGCAAGCAGGCGATCTACGAGGCGTTCGCCGCGATCCTCGACCCGGGCGACGAGGTCATCGTCCCGGCGCCGTACTGGACGACGTACCCGGAGTCGATCCGCCTCGCGGGCGGCGTCCCGGTGGAGGTCGTGGCCGACGAGACCACCGGCTACCGGGTCTCGGTGGAGCAGCTGGAGGCGGCCCGTACGGAGCGGACCAAGGTCGTCCTCTTCGTCTCGCCGTCCAACCCGACCGGCGCGGTGTACAGCGAGGCCGAGACCGAGGCGATCGGCCGCTGGGCCGTCGAGCACGGTCTGTGGGTCCTCACGGACGAGATCTACGAGCACCTGGTCTACGGCGGCGCGTCCGCCGTCTCCCTGCCGTCGGTCATGCCCGAGCTGCGCGACAAGTGCATCGTCGTCAACGGCGTCGCGAAGACGTACGCGATGACCGGCTGGCGCGTGGGCTGGATCATCGGCCCGAAGGACGTCGTGAAGGCAGCGACGAACCTGCAGTCGCACGCCACGTCCAACGTGAGCAACGTCGCGCAGATCGCCGCCCTCGCCGCCGTCTCGGGCAACCTGGACGCCGTCGCGGAGATGGGGCGCGCCTTCGACCGCCGCCGCCAGACGATCGTGCGGATGCTCAACGAGATCGAGGGCGTCCTGTGCCCGACCCCGGAGGGCGCCTTCTACGTGTACCCCTCGGTGAAGGCCCTGCTCGGCAAGGAGATCCGCGGCAAGCGCCCGCAGAACTCCGTCGAGCTGGCCGCCCTGATCCTGGACGAGGCCGAGGTCGCGGTCGTGCCGGGCGAGGCCTTCGGCACGCCGGGCTACCTGCGCCTGTCGTACGCGCTGGGTGACGAGGACCTGGTGGAGGGCGTGTCCCGCCTGCAGAAGCTCCTCGCCGAGGCGAAGAACTGATCGCACTCCTCGCGGGCCCCCGGTTCTTCGGAGCCGGGGGCCCGTTTTTGCGTTCTAGCAAGGTCCCGATCGGGGAAACGGGGTGCCTTCCTCCGTTCGGGTGCGGCAGGATCAGCCGATGGAGCACGTTTACCGCGATCTCACTCAGCTGCCCAAGGCCCATCTGCACCTGCACTTCACCGGTTCGATGCGGCCCACCACCCTGATCGAGCTGGCCGACAAGTACGGCGTGCACCTTCCCGAGGCGCTGAGCAGTGGTACGCCTCCGAAGCTGCGGGCGACCGACGAGCGCGGCTGGTTCCGCTTCCAACGGCTGTACGACATCGCCCGCTCCTGCCTGCGCGCCCCCGAGGACATCCAGCGGCTCGTCCGCGAGGCGGCCCAGGAGGACGTCCGGGACGGCTCGGGCTGGCTGGAGATCCAGGTCGACCCCACCTCGTACGCCCCGCACCTCGGCGGACTCATCCCCGCCCTGGAGATCATCCTGGACGCGGTCGAGGCGGCCTCGCGGGAGACCGGGCTCGGGATGCGGGTGCTCGTCGCGGCGAACCGGATGAAGCACCCCCTTGAGGCACGGACGCTCGCCCGGCTCGCGGTGCGGTTCGCGGACCGGGGCGTGGTCGGCTTCGGGCTCTCCAACGACGAGCGGCGCGGCCTGGCGCGGGACTTCGACCGGGCCTTCGCCATCGCGCGCGACGGCGGTCTGCTCGCGGCCCCGCACGGCGGCGAGCTGACGGGGCCCGCGTCCGTACGGGACTGCCTGGACGATCTGCGGGCGTCCCGCGTCGGCCACGGAGTCCGGTCCGCCGAGGACCCACGACTGCTGCGCAAGCTCGCGGAGCGGGGGGTGACGTGCGAGGTCTGCCCGGCGTCCAACGTGGCTCTCGGGGTGTACGAGAAGCACGAGGACGTCCCGCTGCGGACGCTCTTCGACGCGGGGGTGCCGATGGCCCTCGGCGCGGACGACCCGCTGCTCTTCGGCTCCCGTCTGGCGGCGCAGTACGAGATCGCCCGCAGGCACCACGGCTTCACGGACCCGGAACTGGCGGAACTGGCCCGCCAGTCGGTACGGGGCTCGGCGGCGCCGGAGGACATCAAGGAGAAGCTGCTGTCCGGGATCGACGACTGGCTGGCCGCGTGATCGGGGAGGGTGCGACATGAAGCTCACGGTCTTCGGCGCGACCGGCGGCATCGGCCGCGAGGTCGTGACCCAGGCACTGGCCTCCGGCCACGAGGTGACGGCGGTCGTACGGGACCCGGCGCGGCTCACGGCTTCCGGCGCGCGGCTCACGGTCCTCCGCTCCGACCTCTCGGACCCGGAGCGCCTGCGCGGGGCTCTCAGGGGCCGGGACGCGGTGCTGTCGGGCCTCGGGGCCCGGTCCCGCGCCGACGCGGGCGTGGCCGCCCGGCTGACCCGTTCGGTGCTCACGGCCATGGAGGCGGAGAAGGTCCGCCGTCTCCTCGTGGTGAGCGCGGCCCCGCTCGGCCCGGTACCGGACGGTCAGGGCGTCCTGGACAAGGCCGTCCTCGCGGTGATCAACAGCGTCCTGAAGGACGTCTACGCCGATCTGCGGCTCATGGAGTCGGACCTCGCCGCGAGCCGTGCGGACTGGACGTCCGTACGCCCGCCCAGGCTGACGGACAGGCAGGGCACCGGCCGCTACCGCACGGTCGTCGGCGGCACCCCGTCGCGGGGTCGCTCGCTGGCCCGCGCGGACGTGGCGCACGCGATGCTGGCGATGATCGACGACCCGGCCACGGTCCGGCAGGGCGTGGGAGTCGCGTACTAGACCCGCGTACTGGGCGACCGGGACGCCCGGGACCTCCTACAGGGCGACGCCGACGGTCACGGGCTCGTTGACCAGCGTGATGCCGAACGCCTCGTGGACCCCGGCGACGACCTCACGGGCCAGCGCGAGCAGGTCCTCGGTGGTCGCCTCGCCCCGGTTGGTCAGCGCGAGCGTGTGCTTGGTGGAGATCCGCGCGGGCCCGGAGCCGTACCCCTTGGTGAACCCGGCCTTGTCGATCAGCCACGCGGCGGAGGTCTTCACGGCGCCGTCCTCGCCCGCGGGGAAGGCCGGCGGGGTGACGTCCGCGCCGAGGCGCCCGGCCACGCGCGTGAGGAAGGTCTCGTACTCCCCCGCCGTGAGGATCGGGTTGGTGAAGAAGGAGCCCGCGGACCAGGTGTCGTGGTCCTCCGGGTCCAGGACCATGCCCTTGCCGGCGCGCAGCGCGAGGACGGTCTCACGGGCCTTCGCGAGCGGCACCCGGTCGCCGGCCCCGACGCCGAGGGCCCGGGCGGTCTCCGCGTACTTGATCGGGGCGGAGAGCCCCTCCGCGTCCTCCAGCTCGAAGCGGACGCGCAGGACCACGTACCGCTCGGGGTGGTCCTTGAAGAGGCTGTGGCGGTACGAGAAGGCGCACTCGGCGTTGGTGAGGGTGACGGTCTCGTCGGCGCGCCGGTCGTAGGCGACGACCTCGGTCACGGTGGCGGAGACGTCCTGCCCGTACGCGCCGACGTTCTGGATCGGGGTCGCGCCGGCCGAGCCGGGGATGCCGGCCAGGCACTCGATCCCGGCGAGCCCGGCCTCGACGGTGCGGGCGACGGCGTCGGTCCAGACCTCACCGGCGGCGAGTTCCAGCCTCGTCCCGTCGAGGGCGAAGCCCTTGGTCGCGATCCGCAGGGCGGTGCCGTCGAAGCCCTTGTCCCCGATGACGAGGTTGGACCCGCCGCCGATGATCAGCAGCGGCGTCCCCGTGGCGTCGGCCTCGCGAACGGCCGCGACCACCTCGTCGTCCGTGGTGGCGGTGACGAGCCGGGCCGCGGGACCGCCGAGCCGGAAGGTGGTCAGGGGCGCGAGGGGGGCGTCGAGAAGAGGCTGCACGGGCTCAAGAGTACGGGGCCGTCCCGGCCGGGAGACGTCTCGTCTCCGGCCGGGACGGCCCGGGTCCCGATCACGCGGCGATCAGGTCCTTCTCCCCGGCCTCCGCCTCGGCCGCCGCCTCCGCCTTCCGCCGGGCCTCCTGGCGCCGCGACGGCGCGAACAGCACCGCGACCGCGCCGAGGGCCACCGCTCCCGCGCCGACCCACAGCGCGGGCAGCAGGCCGTCGACGAAGCTCTCGCCGGACTCGTAGCCGCCCTGGGCGGCGAAGATCGAGGCCATCACGGCGACGCCGAGCGCGCCGCCGACCTCGCGCAGCGCGTTGTTGGCGCCGGACGCGATGCCCTGCTCGGAGGGGCGGACGCTGGACATCACGAGGTTGGCCGCCGGCGCGAAGTACAGCGCCATGCCGATGCCGCTCACGACGAGGGCGGGGAGCTGGGCGGCGTACGAGGCGTCGGGAGTCAGGACGAGCGCGAACCAGGCGAGGCCGATCGCCTGCAGGGCGAGGCCCGCGGCGACGACCGGGCGGCCGCCGACGCGGTCGGAGAGGGCGCCCGCGAGCGGCGCGACGATCATCGGCATGCCGGTCCAGGGAAGCATCCGCAGCCCTGCCTCGGTGGGCGAGTAGCCGAGGACGCCCTGCATGTACTGGCTGAGCAGGAAGATCGAGCCGAACATGCCGAGGAACATCAGCAGGCTGGCCGCGTTGATCCCGGAGAAGGCGCGGTTGCGGAAGAGCCGCATGGGCAGCATCGGGGCCTTGGCGCGTATGCCGTGGTGGACGAAGCCGCCGATGAGCGCGGTGCCGGCGATCAGTCCGGCGAGGACGGTGAGCGACGTCCAGCCGTCGATCGGGCCGCGGATCAGCCCGTACACGATGCCGAAGAGGCCACCGCTGGCGAGGAGCGTGCCGGTGATGTCGAGGGGGGCGCCGGTGCCGTGCGACTCGGCGAGACGCAGCCGGGCGAGCGGCAGCAGGGCGAGGCCGAGCGGGACGTTCAGCCAGAAGATCCACTGCCAGGAGAGGTGCTCGGTGAGGACGCCGCCGATGAGGGGGCCCGAGGCGACGGCGAGTCCCTGGACGGCGCCCCAGATGCCGAAGGCGGTCCCGCGCTTGGCGGCCGGGACGGCCGCGGTGAGCAGGGTGAGCGTGAGCGGCATCATGATCGCGGCGCCGACGCCCTGGACGGCGCGGGCGGCGATCAGCGCGTCGATGCCGGGGGCGAGGGCGGCCGCGGCGGAGGCGCCGGTGAAGACGGTGAGTCCGACGATGAAGAGGCGGCGGCGGCCGAAGCGGTCGCCGAGGGCGGCGCCGAACATGAGGAGGACGGCGAATGTGAGGGTGTACGCGCTCACCGTCCATTCGAGGTCGTGCAGTGCTCCGCCGAGGTCCTCGCGGATCGAGGGGAGGGCGGTGGTGACGACGAGGTTGTCGAGGGCCGCCATGAAGCCGGCGGCGCTGGTGATGACGAGTGCCCAGGCGGCGGAACCGCGGCGGGCTGCTGGCTGGTTCATTACTGCCCCTCAGACTAGGTTAGTTATTGCTGACTAACTTTCGGGCCCATGAAAGAGCGGGGACGTACGGGCGTGACACGCGGCGGCGTGCGCCGGCGCTACTCCTCCGGATCGCCGGGGCGCCGGACGGAGGGGTAGAACCCCTCCCAGACCCGATGGTCGGGCGGGAAGCCCATGGCGACGAGGGTGTTGATGAGCATCCCGTACGCCAAGAAGGTCGTGGTCTCGTCGGCGTCCGCGCCGAGCGCGAGGTGGACGGTCTCCCAGAGCGCCGTCCAGCCGGCCCGTACGGCCTCGCCGAACTCGTGGTCACCGGCCGCCTCGGCGGCGGCGACGGTCACGTACACCTGCATCTGCATGAGGAGCCGGTCGGGGTCCTCGGTGATGATCCGGGTGTACGCGGCGGCCATGGCATGCAGGGCCTCCTGGCCGGTCAGCCCCTCCGAGGCCTCCTCGAAGACCCGGATCGTGTCGCTGATGCAGCGCTCGGAGGCGGCCAGGAAGATGGCCTTCTTGCCCGGGAAGAGCCGGAAGAGGTACGGCTGCGAGACGCCGACGCGCCTGGCGATCGCCTCGGTGGACGTGCCGTAGTACCCACCGCGGCTGAACTCGCTCATCGCCGCGCGGATGACGCTCTCGCGCCGCTCCTCCGCACTCATCCTGACCATGCGACCAAGTTAGTACTCAATCACTAACTTGGCAACGGGAAAGGCGGGCGGCCGCTCTCCGCGGCCGCCCGCCCCTGATCGGGATGGATCGGTGCGACTACGCGAGCCGGACCACGGCCCGGGACATGCCCAGGACCTTCTGGCCCCCGCACATCGCGGTCAGGTCGACCCGCACCTGCCGGTCGTCCAGCTTCGCGGCGACCTTGGCACTGACCTCGATCAGCGCACCGGCCTCGTCGTTGGGGACGACGACGGGCTTGGTGAAGCGGACGCCGTACTCGACGACGGCGGCGGGGTCGCCGGCCCAGTCGGTGACGACGCGGATCGCCTCGGCCATGGTGAACATGCCGTGGGCGATGACGTCGGGGAGACCGACCTCCACCGCGAACTTCTCGTTCCAGTGGATGGGGTTGAAGTCCCCGGAGGCGCCGGCGTACCGGACGAGTGTGGCGCGCGTCACGGGAAAGGTCTGCGCGGGCAGCTCGGTGCCGACCTCGACCTCGTCGTAGGCGATCTTCGCGGTCATGGTCAGGCCCCCTCGGGTGCGCGGGAGACGAGCTTCGTCCAGGCGGTCACGACGTGCTCGCCGGACTCGTCGTGGACCTCGCCGCGGATGTCCAGGATGTCGTTGCCCGCGAGGGACTTGATCGCCTCGATGGTGGAGGTGACCGAGAGCCGGTCCCCGGCACGCACCGGCCGCGCGTAGGCGAACTTCTGGTCGCCGTGGACGACCCGGCTGTAGTCCAGACCCAGCTGGGGGTCCTCGATGACCGCGCCGGCCGCCTTGAACGTGATGGCGAACACAAAGGTCGGCGGAGCGATCACATCGGGGTGCCCGAGCTCCTTGGCCGCTTCCTGGTCGACATACGCGGGATTCGCGTCCCCGATCGCCTCGGCGAACTCGCGGATCTTCTCGCGGCCGACCTCGTAGGCCGGGGTGGGCGGATAAGTCCGGCCCACGAAGGACTGGTCGAGCGCCATGGACTCGATACCTCCTGGATTTGTTGCCGACAAACGACACGAGGCCGCCCCCGAGTGGGGACGGCCTCGTGTACGAGCCTGGTTAGCGCGTCTCGCGGTGTGCAGTGTGCGAGTTGCAGCGGGGGCAGTGCTTCTTCATCTCAAGACGGTCCGGGTTGTTACGCCGGTTCTTCTTGGTGATGTAGTTCCGCTCCTTGCACTCCACGCAGGCCAGCGTGATCTTCGGGCGGACGTCGGTGGCAGCCACGTGAGTGCTCCTTGGACGGATGGGACGGATGAACGCATAAAAGAGTAGCCGATCGAAGGACCGACCCCACAATCGGCTACCGTGTGTAGCGGTGACCGGACTTGAACCGGTGACACAGCGATTATGAGCCGCTTGCTCTACCGACTGAGCTACACCGCTTTGATGATCCGGATCCCGCCCGAAGGCGGGTCCTTCTCACCAGAGCCCCAATACGGAATCGAACCGTAGACCTTCTCCTTACCATGGAGACGCTCTACCGACTGAGCTATTGGGGCGAGCGAGGAAGACATTACACGGTCTCCGGCCCATCACCCAAATCCGTTTCGCGACGCCCCCGCGACGCTCCTCACCAGGCGTCCCGTACGCCACTCGTGGCCTCATCGGTACGACTATTGCGCTCCTCCTCGAAGCTCGGTCCGGGCGCCCCTAGGCTCTGCCCCACGCTTCGTGATCTTGATCTTGAGGAGCCTTGAGGAGCCCCGATGTCAGCCGAAAGCAAGCAGCCCCAGCCGCCCGAGGACGGGGCCGCCACCACGGCCGACTCGACCTCGCTCCTGCTCTCCCACGCACGCCTCACCGACGGTCGGACCGTGGACGTACGGCTCGTCGGCGGCCGGATCGAGGCGGTCGGCACGGCCGGCAGCCTCACCGCCGTGGGCGCGCGCGTGGACCTCGCCGGCTATCTGCTGCTGCCCGCCGCCGCCGAACCCCACGCCCACTCCGACACCGCACTCTCCGCCGACTCCCCCGGGCCCGTCTCGTACGCCCCCGAGGAGGTGCAGCGCCGGGCCACCGAGGCGGCGCTGCTCCAGCTCGGCCACGGCGCGACCGCGCAGCGCGCCCACGTGCGGATCGGCGACGTCCACGGGCTCGGGCCGCTCGAAGCCGTCCTCCAGGCCAGGCGCTCGCTCCGCGGCCTCGTGGACCTCACCGCGGTCGCGGTGCCGAGACTGCTCACCGGGGCGGCCGGGGCGGACGGCCTCGCGATGCTGCGGGACGCGGTGAAGATGGGCGCCGGGGTGGTGGGCGGCTGCCCGGACCTCGACCCCGACCCGGCGGGGTACGTGGAGGCGGTCCTGGAGGTCGCGGCCGAGCACGGCGTACCGGTCGACCTGCACACCGACGGGGACGACCCGGCACGGCTCGCCCGGCTCGCGGCGATGGCCGGCGGGCTACGGCCCGGCGTGACGATCGGACCCTGCGCGGGCCTCGGCCGGCTCCCCTCCGACGCGGCACGGCGCGCGGCGGACGGGCTCGCCGCGGCCGGTGTGACCGTGGTGTGCCTGCCGCAGGGCGGCTGCGGGGGTACCGAGCTGCGCGGCGCGGCGCCGGTACGGCTGCTGCGGGCGGCCGGGGTGCGGCTCGCGGCGGGCAGCGGGGCGATGCGGGACGTGGCCAACCCGGTGGGACGCGGCGATCCGCTGGAGGCGGCGTACCTCCTCGCCTCGCTCGGCGGACTGCCGCCCGAGGAGGCGTACGCGGCGGTGAGCACGGAGGCACGGGCATCGATGGGGCTGCCGGAGGTGCGGGTCGAGGCCGGCTTCCCGGCGGAGCTGCTCGCGGTGCGCGGCGAGCGCCTGTCGGGCGTGCTGTCCCTCGCGTACAGCCGGATCGTGGTGCACCGGGGGCGGGTGGTGGCCCGGACGAGCGCGGTGCGCGAGTACTGCGACTCGGCGGCGGCGCTCGACCTGCCCCGCCAGGCACGCCCGGAGCGCCCGCCCGAGCCGGGAAGCCCTCCGGCCGGTCCCGTCGTACGGTCGTGAGTATGCGCATCGTCATCGCTGGAGGACACGGACAGATCGCCCGGCGCCTGGAGAGGCTGCTCTCGGCGCACGGGCACGAGGTCGCGGGGATCATCCGCAAACCGGAACAGGCCGGGGACCTGCGGGACGCGGGGGCGGAGCCCGTCGTCCTGGACCTGGAGTCGGCGTCGGTCGAGATGGTCGCCGCCGTGCTCCAGGGCGCCGACGCGGCCGTCTTCGCGGCCGGCGCGGGCCCGGGCAGCGGCGTGGACCGCAAGGACACGGTGGACCGCGCGGCGGCGGTCCTGTTCGCCGACGCGGCCGAACGCGCGGGCGTACGCCGGTACATCGTCGTCTCGTCGATGGGCGCGGACGCCACGCACGCGGGTGACGGGGTCTTCGACGCCTACCTGCGCGCCAAGGGCGCGGCCGACGACGAGGTCCGGTCCCGTACGGCCCTGGACTGGACGATCCTGCGCCCCGGCAGCCTCACGGACGACGCGGGCACCGGCCTGGTCCGCCTGGAGGCCCGCACGGGCCGCGGCCCGGTCCCCCGCGACGACGTGGCGGCGACGATCGCCGAACTCCTGGACACCCCGGCGACGGCCGGTCTGACCCTGGAACTGGTCTCGGGCTCGACCCCGCTCGCGGTCGCCGTGAAGGACGTGGCCGGAAACTGACGGGCGGGCGCCACTCCCGAAACGAAGGAAGGTCCCCGGTGCAAGCACCGGGGACCTTCCGTTTCGCGTGGCGACGCCAGGATTCGAACCTGGGTAGGCTAAGCCGACGGATTTACAGTCTTCTGGCTTCTGCCACTCAGGAGTGCCGCTGACATGCGACGAAGCGCGCCAGTTCTCACATAGGCGAAGCAGTCGTCCGCGCCTCGTCCAGCGCTCATGAACTTTCAGTGTCAGGCCGCTCATTCATGAAGCGATACGCCGCCATCCCCAACGTCGCTGTGGCCACGAAGGCTCCACCCGCCCCTGCGACGACTCCTGTCGGCTCGGCGCCGAGCGCGTAGAAGAGCACTCCCGCAGCAACCGCCGCACACACGCTGCTGAGCATGATGACGGCCAGCCAAACCCCATGCTGCGAAGCGGTAGTTGAGCTCACTTGCCCTCCTCCCTGGCGTTTGCGCGCCAGGCTCGCACGGTCTCCCGACGACCATCGGGATCACAACGACGACCGTGCCAGACACAAAACCGCAGGTCAAAGCAATGGATACACCTTTGCGAAGGTGTCACTAAGCGCTCCTGCTGGACACGCACGACTGCCGTGAAGTAGCTCTATGACCGATGCGATTGAAGGACCAACCCTTCGCGCAGGAAAGGAAGAAGAGGACTACTAGTACCCCCGTGACCCCTGGTACCCCTGGTACCGCCTGTCTCTCCTTCGCAAAGGTCGACGAGTTTTGCCGAACCCCCTGTTCCCGTCTGCCGTCACGCTCCTGGACAAGGCAGTAACCACCGCTGCACGACGCACCCAGGTGCCCTTCTGGCCCTCCTTCGTAAGGGCGAGGGAGGGCGCAGGCGCCCCACCGCTGGCTCGGCTCATCCAAGGCGGTCGCGGGGGTGAAGTACGGCTCAAGCTCTATCTGTGCATCACGATGATGGCCACTGCGGAACCGCACGACATTCGGAGGCCGCCCACACCGCAGCTCTGGTCCCGAATGCTCGCCCTGCCCTCTGAGACCGGCCCCCGGCGAATCAACAGCAATCTCAAGTGGTTGGCCGCGAACAAGTTCATTGAGTTGAAGCCTCGACAGGGCAATACGCCCATGATTCAGATGCTTTCACTCGATATGCCGGCCCTCCCCTACTCGCGAGCGAGCGCCCTGGCACGCTACATCAGTGTCCCGACCGAGTTCTGGAGCCGGGGGTGGATTGTGGAGCTTGGCCCCACAGCAATTGCCCTACTACTCATCCTCCTCGAATCTCAGGGCGGGTACGACCGGCCCCGGTATGTTCCGAAGGAGAGGCGCGAAGCGTACGGCGTCTCCCACAACACCTGGACCCAGGGAAGGAAGGAACTCGAACGACACAAGCTACTGACCGTAGGGCGGACTCCACAGGGCGGCGACTTCGACTACACCCGCCTGCGCAACACGTACTGGATCCACAAGGAACGACTCTTCAGCTCACCCGGGTCTCCCTAGGCCTGCTTCCTGAACGTTCCCCAACCTTCGCCGACTAGGAGCTTCATGGACATTAAGCAGCGGGCTACTCGTACCGCTGCCGCTACTTGGGCGGGAAGCGGAGGGAGGGGAAAGGTCAGGTCAGAGGGGCGGCGAGGGGCCGAAGCGTGAGGGATGTCATCGGTTTGGGTGCGTGAATTCAGAGCGCGCGAGTGGGTGGGGAGGGCTGCCGCGTGAGGGGCCGCCGCCGCTGGCCGCGTGCAAGCACGGCGGCGACGTCCCTCTCTACGGAAAGCGGGCACGCGTGTTTGGTCCGGAAGCGACGAAGGGCCGGGCCGCCTTCGCGGTCCGGCCCTTCGAGCTGGCGGAGGATACGAGATTCGAACTCGTGAGGGGTTGCTCCCAACACGCTTTCCAACTGTCCGCGTGGCTGTTCGCGGGCGTTCACCACCGTTCTCGTAACGGCTCAGCCGAGTGCACGGACGGCGATGAACCCTGGCGTCCACCAGCGCACAGGACAAAGACCAGGACAACGAGTGATGCTGGCGAGGGCCTGACGCTGCCCACGGCCGGCCGCCGCCCCGGACGGCGTGACCATGAAGCCGCCAGTCGGCACACCGCGTTGTGGAGGGAGTTCTGAGCCAGAATGCGATCATCTGCAGCCACTGCAACGCTGGAGGAGGAGGGTGATCGCATGGGTATACATGTCAGCCTGCTGGCGACCAACATCGACGCCCAGATGATCGGGCATCGCAACATAGCGCCGCCCGATACGCCAATCGAGGACCTACCAGTTCGCAATGGGGATGAGATCGGGCGGGAGCTGGGCGGTCGGGTGCTTCTTCGGTACTGCAGTCTGACCGACCTGTCGACGTTCCGGCTCGGGACCACGCGAGAGATCTACACCACGCCGACGCCCTATCCGCCTGACCAGGTCATCAGCAATCTGGAGCTGCCAGGTGTTGCCCTAGAGAGACCCTTCGCCCTCGTCTTGGACCCTCGCTCGCTGGAGACCGTGGCTGGGCCGCGATTTATTTGGTGGGGACTGGGGATCGAATACATTCTTCTGGCAGGGTTCGAACCCAAGTCGATTCTGTCCAAGTGGGAGGTCGTGCTGGCATGACCGATGGATCCGCCAGGGAACACATATTCGAGGACTGGTTTGATTTTGCCGCTCCGCACATGCAGTACGGCAAGGTACCCGATCGGTCCCGCTACAGGACGATCAACCGTGGAGGCGATCGTCATGGGGCCCTTGAATGGTCATACAGCACCGGGCCGGACGATGACCCAATAACACGCCTGGTGGGTCTCGCCATCATCCCGGACGCGCTCGGCCTGACAGCCACCATCGAATTTTGGTTCGGCGCCCGACGCGGCGATCGTTATGTGCGTAGGCCCTCGTCTGCATTGATCTTCAGGCGCTACGAGGACGACTGGGGCCCCGTAGAGCAGCGACTTCGCGAAGCCCAGGAGATGGCTGACAGTCTTGGCGAGGCAGACCTGACACAACAGGTTCCATCCCTCCTGTGGTGATCAGGCGTCAGGGGCCACCACCGCGATGGCCGGGGTCTCTACCAGCACTTACTCGGCTGTTCAGTGTTGCTCGGCGGCGGGTGCTGTCCCGCGCGGCCGGCTACAGACTCTGGGGCATCTCAAGAAACAAGCACGCCCATCGGCGAGTCGCTGCGGAGCATCCGCTACCTTCCTGATGGGGCAGCCGAGTTCATGGGGGGCGTGATGAACACTTATGAGATGACCGAAGAGTTCGCCTCAGCAATGGTGACAGTCATCCCCATCATCTTGCTGCTTGGTTGGGCTGAGGCGACGAAGCTCTCGAACGTCTTCGTTGCCACCAAAGGGCCGACAGTCGACCACGAGGTCAGAACAGCGCTGGCTCGAATCACCAATAATGGCACCGAGAGTCCGGATCACGAAGATCCTCCCCGGAGGCGGCCGGTTCGGCAAATTCCGTTCGCAAGGTTTCTTGAGGTGTGCTTCGGTCTGGCATGGGGCGTTTTGGCCGTGTTGCACGTTTGGGCAGAGGTCAGTTTGATTCGTTGGCTGGCCACCACCGAACGGCTCCCATCCCCGGACCTGGCCAAGCAAGTAACTCAAATTGCTGGTGTCGGCTTCGTCATGCTGCTGATCGGTGCCTTCGCCCCGGTCTTCCTGATCCCGTACATGACCATCGGCCTGCGCCTCGTTTCCCGAAGCGAGTTCGCTCGATGGTGGATGCGCCGACTCATCACGGGGGAGGGGGAAGAGCGGGTCAATGGCACGATGCGACGAGGCGAGGCGGTCGCGGTCTCCGAAGACTCTGCAGACAGCAGTCGTGACGGCGTCTCTGGGGATTCGTCGGCGTCACCATCCCGCTAACCCTCCATCAGTCTGCCGGGCCTCACCCACTGACCCCGACCGCCCGGGGCACCCGACCGCAGGCACCGAGCCCAGCTACCCGACCCGGGCGCCCGGGTCGGGTAGCTGGGCTCGGGCAGCCAGGCCTTCGGGCCTTCACCCCTCCGCGCAACAGAAAAGGCCAGGTCGGACATCGCCCGGCCCGGCCTTTTTCTTAGCCGCCTTCGGGATTCGAACCCGAGACCTACGCATTACGAATTGTCCGATCTTGGTCCGGGGGCGTCCGCGAGCGTCTGCGGAGTCGGCTCCGCGGACCGTCACGAGGGTTGTCAAGCCCCGGTGGACACGAGCGGACAGCCCCGGAACGGGTGGCAAGCGAGACCGCAACCGAGACCGCGCCGCCCTCGTCCCCTTCGGTAACAGCGCCTCCAGCGTTGCCCGTCGACAGCCCCTAGCGGCTACGATCTACAAGGGTTTCTGATAGACCTCAGGCATCGGGTGCCCCGTACCTGCGCTCCACTTGCGCCACTGGTGCCGCTGGGCGTTGTACTCCGTCTCAGCCTTGATGTCGCCGCCACGAGACTTGGCGCCGCACTCGCAACGCCAGTGCCAATTGGTCTCGTTCTGGGACCAGTCGTACCCGGAGTCTGAGGTGGTCTCTGACTGCGCCGCAGCATCCTGGAGCATACGCCGAATGATCAACGCCCCGGCCACGACCACTGCGGCCGTCGCGCGACCGGCCCACCTTGGAATCCCCATGCGCCGAACCGTAACGCCTCGCTGCTATCTACACGCAGAAGACCCCGGAACCGGTCCGAGGCCTCCGCGTCCTGCTGCAACCGTGCTGCGACCCATGTATGGCCTGGTGGCCCGACGGCCGGCTGTTCCGGACCGCCCGGGGCGGCATGGTCCAGGAGAGCGGCTACGGGGAGGTCTGGGCGGGCGCCCGTGAGGACGTCCTGAGCCCTGCCGAGCGGGAGACGAGGCTCGCCAAGCGGCCGTATGACCTTCGTCACGCCGCCGTCTCCACGTGGCTGAGTTCCGGCGTCGAGCCGCAGCTGGTCGCCGCGCGAGCCGGGCACTCCGTGGGGGTCCTCTTCCGCGTGTACGCGAAGTTCCTCAAGGGGGGCGACGAGGCCGCGAACGCCAAGATCTCCGCCCGTCTGAACCAGCACCGGTGAGCGTCGCCGCCGGCCGTTAACCGGCGCCCCGGTCTCAGCCGGTCGCGGCGGGCTCGATTCCCGTCCACAGCCCGTCCAGACACGCTGGTAGAGAGGGTGATCGGGCGGTACAGGGCGAGACAGTCGACCCCTTGTCTCACTTACACACGCAAACGGCCCCTGATCGCGTTTCCGCAGATCAGGGGCCGTTCTTATCGCGTGGCGACGCCAGGATTCGAACCTGGGTAGGCTAAGCCGACGGATTTACAGTCCGCTCCCATTGGCCACTCGGGCACATCGCCATGAGATCGCTGCCGTGGAGCCGCTTTTCGGCGGTGTTCCGTGGCAACGACGTAAACAATACCTGATCCCGGGGGGTGGTTCGCCACCCGGTTGATCAGCGGTTCGGGCCGTGGCTCACCCCCTAGGCTTTGGGCTGTACCCCAAGCATCCGAGCAAGGAGCCACGAGTCATGGCCGACTCCAGTTTCGACATCGTGTCCAAGGTCGAGCGGCAGGAGGTCGACAACGCCCTCAACCAGGCCGTGAAGGAGATCTCGCAGCGCTACGACTTCAAGGGAACCAACGCCTCGATCTCGTGGTCGGGCGAGAAGATCCTCATGCAGGCCAACGGCGAGGAGCGCGTCATGGCGATCCTCGACATCTTCCAGACCAAGCTGATCAAGCGGGGCATCTCGCTGAAGTCGCTGGACGTCGAGGGTGAGCCGCAGCTGTCCGGCAAGGAGTACAAGCTCTTCGCGTCGGTCACCGAGGGCATCTCCCAGGAGAACGCCAAGAAGGTCGCGAAGGCCATCCGCGACGAGGGCCCCAAGGGCGTCAAGGCGCAGGTCCAGGGTGACGAGCTGCGGGTCAGCTCGAAGAGCCGGGACGACCTGCAGGCCGTTCAGGCGCTGCTCAAGGGCAAGGACTTCGACTTCGCGATCCAGTTCGTGAACTACCGCTGACCTCGTATCGGGTCGTGAGGCTCGTGTCCGAATACCGCCGGCCCGAGGCTCGGCGGGCCCCGCACACTGGACGTGGAAGACCCGTGCGGGGAGAGGAACCAGCCATGACCGTGTACGCGTACGTCGACGGCCCCCTGGGCGAGATGCTGCTTGTCGGGCGGCTCGCCGAAGGGGGCCGTGCCGTGCTGCGCTCACTGTCCCTGCCGGGCCAGAAGGGCGCCGTCGAGGTCGAGGGCGGGTGGACCCTGGCGCCCGAGGCCTTCACCGAGGTCGCCGGGCAGCTCGGTGAGTACTTCGCCGGGCGGCGCGACCGGTTCGACCTGCCGCTCGACGGCGGCGCCGGGACCGAGTTCCAGCGGCGCGTCTGGCGGGCGCTGGAGGAGATCCCGTACGGCACGACCGTCTCGTACGGCGAGATCGCCCGGCGGGTCGGCTCCCCGGGCGCGGGTGTACGGGCCGTGGGGACCGCGATCGGGCGCAATCCGCTGCTCGTGGTGCGGCCCTGCCACCGGGTGATCGGAGCCGACGGCGGTCTGCGCGGGTACGCCGCGGGGGTCGACCGCAAGGAGCGGCTCCTCGGCCTGGAGGGAGCCCCGGTGTGACCGAGGGGCTGTTTCCCCGCGAGCGGACGACGGTCGCGCCCGGCGCGGTGCACGTGCCCGCGTGGCTCCCGCTCGCACGGCAGCGGGAGTTGGTGGACGCCTGCCGGGAGTGGGGGCGGGGGCCGGTGCCGTACCGGCAGACCGTGCTGCCCGGAGGCGGGGTCATGTCGGTGCGGTCGCTGTGCCTGGGCCGGCAGTGGGTGCCGTACCGCTATCTCGACTCCGTCGGGGTTCCGTTTCCCGACTGGCTCGTGGGCCTGGGCCGGGAGGCGCTCGTCGAGGCGTACGGGGACGACGGCGGGTTCACTCCCGACACCGCGCTCGTGAACTTCTACGCGCCGGGGGCGCGGATGGGCATGCACCAGGACCGCGAGGAGCGTTCGGGCGCGCCGGTGGTGTCGCTGAGCCTCGGGGACCGGTGCGTGTTCCGCTTCGGCAACGAGGAGAGCCGGGGACGGCCGTACCAGGACGTCGAGCTGGCCTCCGGTGATCTGTTCGTGTTCGGCGGGGCCTCGCGGTGGGTCCATCACGGGGTGCCGAAGGTCCGGCCGGGTACGGCCGATCCCGCACTCGGGCTCGCCGGGCGACTCAACATCACCCTGCGGGAGACGGGGCTCCCGGCCCTGTCGCCGCACTCCCCTCCGCGCCCCTTGGGGCGACGACGGGAGTTTGACGACAGGGCCTAGGCTGCGGCGCATGAGTGCTGAGCTGCGCCGGTCCTTCGGTGTCTTCGACGCGGTCGTGATCGGGCTCGGTGCCATGGTCGGGGCCGGGATCTTCGTCGCCCTCGGGCCCGCCGCGGCGGCCGTCGGGTCCGGGGGCGGGCTGCTTCTCGCGCTCGGGATCGCCGCCGTCGTCGCGTACTGCAACGCCATGGCCTCGGCTCGGCTCGCGGCCCGGTACCCGAGTTCGGGTGGCACCTATGTGTACGGTCGCGAATGCCTCGGATCGTTCTGGGGGTACCTCGCCGGCTGGGCGTTCGTGGTCGGCAAGACGGCCTCCTGCGCGGCGATGGCGCTGACCGTCGGCGCGTACGTGTGGCCGGAGCACGCGCACGCGGTGGCGGTGGCCGCCGTGGTGGCCCTGACGGCCGTCAACTACGGGGGAGTTCAGAAGTCGGCACTGCTCACCCGGGTGATCGTGGGGATCGTCCTCGCGGTCCTCGCCGCGGTCGCCGCGGTCGGCCTCGGGGCCGGCGGGACGAACCCGCTCCCCCTCGGCGCGGAGCTCACCGCCAGCGGGGTTCTGCAGGCCGCGGGTTTGCTCTTCTTCGCATTCGCGGGGTACGCGCGCATCGCCACCCTCGGCGAGGAGGTCCGCGACCCGGCCCGGACGATCCCCCGGGCCGTGCCCCTCGCGCTGGGCATCGCGCTCGCCGTCTACGCGCTCGTCGCGGTCAGCGTGCTCACCGTCCTCGGCCCCGAGGCCCTCGCCGTCTCCCCCGCGCCGCTGACGGACACCGCCCGGGCGGCGGGCGCCGCGTGGCTGGTGCCGGTGGTCGCGGTGGGCGCGGCCGTCGCCGCCCTCGGCTCGCTGCTCTCGCTGATCCTCGGGGTGTCCCGTACGACCCTCGCGATGGCCAGGGACGCCTACCTGCCGACCGCGCTCGCGGCCGTCCACCCCCGTTTCCAGGTACCGCACCGGGCCGAGCTCGCGGTGGGCGCGGTGGTCGCCGTCGTCGCGGCGACGGCGGACGTGCGGGGCGCGATCGGTTTCTCGTCCTTCGGGGTGCTCGTCTACTACGGCATCGCGAACGCCTCCGCCTGGACCCTGGGACCCGCGCGCCGGCCGCTCGCCGCGCTCGGGCTCGCCGGGTGCGCGGCCCTCGCCTTCGCGCTGCCGCTCGGCGCCGTCCTCGCGGGGTCCGGGGTGGTCGCCGCGGGCGTGGTGGCGTGGGCGATCAGTCGAGGACGAGCCGTGTCCCCGCCTTCCTGAGGGCGTCGGTCAGCTCCTCGAAGGTCGCGGGACGGTGTCCGAGCCACGGCTGGACACCCAGGCAGGCGCGGGCCACGTCGGCCCGGTGCCAGACGAGCGTGATGCCCGCCCACTCCTCCCCGAACACCCCGGCCTCACCACCGGGCCCGCGGCCGGGGCCGTACACCGCCTCCCCGAGGGCGCACAGGAACGACGTCTCGTCGACGACATCGGTCCCGTCGAGGTCGTACGTGGCCCCCGGGGTGATCTCCGGGGCGCCGTGCGGCCGACGGACGGCCTGTCTCAGCCACTCGCCGCGCGCCGCACCGGTGAACCGCCGCCAGGTACCGGGCTCGGCGGGCCTGCCGCCGAAGAACAGGTCCCAGACCTCGCGGGTCTGCGGCGGCACGAGCCGCGCGCGGGGGAAGGCCACGGTCAGGTCGACCAGGCCGCGGTGGTCGGCCGAGGTGTCCCAGCCGGTGACGCGGCCCGCCTCGCCGCCGTCGTGCAGATCCCCCACCCAGGCCAGGACGCGGTAGTCGACCGTCCCGAACTCCTCCGCCCCGGCGGCGAGCGCGTCGCGCAGCGCCCCGCGCGGGGAGCAGCCGCGGAAGGTGACCTCGGTGTGCGTGACCTCCGGCGGCGGTTCGGGCGAGATCCGTATCAGGTTCGCGCAGCGGGCCGGATGCGAGCCGTGGGGCCGTCGGCGCGGGCCGCCCGTGGTCTCGACGGTCACGGCGTCTCCGCGCGCGCCGAGGACGCGGACCCCTTCGAGCCGCCACAGGCCGTCGGGAACCTCCACGTCCAGCGTGCCGAGCGGCGCCGTGCCCTCCACGAGCGCCTCGGTGACGGCCCTGGCGAGCTCCCCGCGCGGCTCGCAGCCGCGGAGCTCGTAGCGCACGGGTGGCACCGGCACGGGCTCCCCGTACAGGCCGTCGACGTCCTTGCAGAGGGCGACGGCGTACGAGCCGGAGAGGAGCGCGTAGCGGGGGTTCTGCACTCAGCGGCCCGCGTAGCCGTAGGCCTGGTCGGTGGGGATGATCTCCTTGCCGAGGGGCAGCAGCGACACCGGGATCATCTTGAAGTTCGCGATGCCGAGCGGGATGCCGATGATCGTGATGCAGAGGGCGATGCCGGTGGTGATGTGGCCGAGGGCGAGCCACCAGCCGGCGAGGATCAGCCACAGGACGTTGCCCACGCAGGAGGGCGCGCCCGCGTCCCGGCGGTCCACGACCGTGTGCCCGAACGGCCACAGTGCGTACAGCCCGATGCGGAACGCGGCGAGTCCGAAGGGGATGCCGATGATCGTGATGCAGAGCAGGACGCCCGCGAGCATGTAGCCGAGGAACATCCAGAATCCGCAGAGGATCAGCCAGATGATGTTGAGGATCGTCTTCACGGGCGTCGACCTGCCATCTGTTCGAGCCGGGCGATGCGCTCGGCCATCGGCGGGTGGGTGGAGAACATCTTGGACAGGCCCTTCCCGGGCCCGAACGGGTTCGCGATCATCATGTGGCTCGCGGTCTCGATCCGGGGCTCGGCGGGCAGCGGCAGCTGCTTGGTACCGGCGTCCAGCTTCCGCAGGGCGCTGGCCAGGGCGAGCGGGTCGCCGGTGAGCTGGGCTCCGGAGGTATCGGCCTCGTACTCGCGGGAGCGGGAGATGGCCAGCTGGATGACCGAGGCGGCGATCGGGCCGAGGATGAGGATCAGGAGGTATCCGAGGATGCCCGGTCCGTCGTCGTCGCTGGAGCGGCCGACCGGGATCAGCCACGCGAAGTTGACCAGGAACATGATCACGGAGGCGAGCGCTCCGGCGACCGAGGAGATGAGGATGTCCCGGTTGTAGACATGGCTCAGCTCATGGCCGATGACCCCGCGCAGCTCGCGCTCGTCGAGGATCGCGAGGATGCCCTCGGTGCAGCACACGGCGGCGTTGCGCGGGTTGCGGCCGGTCGCGAAGGCGTTGGGCGCCTGGGTCGGCGAGATGTAGAGCCGCGGCATGGGCTGGCGCGCCTGCGTGGAGAGCTCCCGCACCATCCGGTAGAGCGCGGGTGCCTCGAACTCGCTGACCGGACGGGCGCGCATGGCCCGCAGTGCCAGCTTGTCGCTGTTCCAGTACGCGTACGCGTTGGTGCCGAGCGCCACGAAGAGCGCGACGATCAGCCCCGTACGGCCGAAGAAGCTGCCGATGACGATGATGAGGGCGGAGAGCCCTCCGAGAAGTACGGCGGTCCTCAGCCCGTTGTGCCGGCGGTGCACGGTACGCCCTCCAAGTGGTGCGGCAGGGGAACCCTTTGCTGCGTGGTCATATCCACTCGTCCAGTGGACCCTTCCGTACTGGTCAACGCCAGGCGGGAGGTTCGGGTTCCCCCGGCCGCACCGGGGGCGCCGGTGGCGGGGTGTGGGCCGTTCGGGTGATCAGCGGGCGGCCGGGATCTTCTCCTCGAAGATGATGGTCGGCTCGACCTCGCTGGTGCAGTGGGCGCAGCGGGAGGCGATGGCCGGGATCTCCGTGAAGCAGCGGGGGCAGTCGCGCTTCTCGGACTTCGGGTCGGCCGCCTTCTCCCTCGCGAACCGCTCCTGGACCTTCGTCAGCGGGGCGACGATCAGGAAGTACAGGACCGCGGCGGTGATGACGAAGGCGATGGCGGCGGAGATGGCGAGGCCGTAGGGGAAGACGGTCCTGCCGACGTGGAACTGCGCGTCGTTGAAGTTGCCGACGGTGCCGGTGGCGAGACCGATGAGCGGGGTGATGAAGGCCTTGCTGAAGCCGGTGACGACCGCCGTGAACGCCGTTCCGACGGCCAGACCGATGGCCATCGAGATGACGTTCCCGCGAAGTATGAAGTCCTTGAATCCGTTCAGCACGGTGTTTCCCGCTCCTGGTGTTTCGTCGTGTGGGGGGTCAGAACAGGCTGTCCGTCGCGAAGCGGAGCGCGATCTGCGGGTAGCCCGACAGGACGACGCCGGCGGCGGCGGTCAGCACGATCGCCAGGGTGATCGGCGCGGGGACCGTGTGGGGTACGGGGGTCCCGGCAGGCGTCTCCCGTACCGCGCCCTCCGGCGTGCGGAACAGCAGTGCCGTCCAGCGGAGGTAGTAGTACAGCCCGATCACGACGTTGACGCCCATGATCACGGCCAGCCAGCCGAGGCCCGCGTCGACGGCCGCCGAGAAGACGGTCACCTTGGCGAAGAGGCCGATGATACCCGGGGGCAAACCGGCCAGATTCAGGAGGAAGAAGGCGAGCGCGAGGGCGGCGGCGGGGCTCGTCGCGTACAGGCCCCGGTAGTCCGCGATCCGGTTCTCGGGGTGCCGGCGGGCGACGAGCGCGACGACGGCGAACGCGCCGAGGTTCACCACGGCGTACATCAGGGCGTACGCGACGGTGGCACCGATCTGGTCGTCGCTGGAGTACGCGGCGGCCGCGATCGGCACGAGCAGGTAGCCGGCCTGGGCGACGGAGGACCAGGCGAGCAGCCGGACCGCGCTCCACGCGCGCGTGGACAGCTGCCGGAGGGCCGCCACGTTGCCGACGGTCATGGTCAGCGCGGCGAGGGCGGCCAGCGCCGGGCCCCACACGTCGGCGTACGAGGGGAAGGCGACGACCGTCACCAGGATGAGCCCGGTGAAGCCGACGGCCTTGCCGACCACCGACAGGTAGGCGGCGACGGGCAGCGGGGCACCCACGTAGGTGTCCGGCACCCAGAAGTGGAAGGGGACGGCGGCCGTCTTGAAGGCGAAGCCGACGAGGGTCAGGGCCACGCCCGCCTCGGCGAGCGTCTGGAGCTGGCCGGGGACGTCGTCGAGGGACTGGGCGAGCTCCGTGAGGTGGAGGGTGCCGGTCGCCGCGTACACGAAACTCACGCCGAGCAGGGTGACGGCGGTCGCGGTCACGGAGGACAGGAAGAACTTGAGCGCGGCCTCGCCGGACATGCGGTCGCCGCGCTTGAGGCCGACGAGCGCGAAGGCGGGCAGCGAGGCCACCTCCAGGGCGACGACCAGGGTCGCGAGGTCCCGTGAGGCGGGCAGCAGCGCGGCCCCGGCGGCCGAGGAGAGCAGCAGGAACCAGTACTCGCCGGCCGGGAGCCTCTCGCGGGTCTCGGTGACGGAGAGCAGCGCCGTCAGGAGCGCGCCGCCGAGCACGAGCAGCTGGATGACCAGGGTGAAGTGGTCGGCCGTGTAGCTGCACGCGCCGGCCCGGGTGTCCGCGGTGAGGCAGAAGGTGGAGCGGTCGCCGGCCCGTAGCGGGACGAGGAGGGCGAGGGCGGCGACGAGGCCGGCGATCGCCGTCCAGCCGAGGAGCCGCTTGCGCTCCTCGGGGACGAACAGGTCGGCGACGAGCACGACGAGGGCGACCACGGCCGTGAGGGTGGGGGGCGCGATCGTGAGCCAGTCGACGGACTGGACGAGCGAGTCGTCGGCGAACGCCGTCACTGGGGTCATCGGATGCCTCCGGCGAGGAGCTTCTGGACGGCCGGGTCGGTGAGGCCGAGGAGGACCGCGGGCCAGAGTCCGGCGAGGACGGTGAGGGCGACGAGCGGGGTCCAGGCGGCGAACTCGTACCCCTGGACGTCGGCGATCGGCGTCTCCCCGGCGGGGCGGGGGCCGCCCATGCAGACGCGACGGACGACGAGCAGGAGGTACGCGGCGGTGAGGAGGGTACCGAAGGCGCCGATCGCCATGAAGGTGAGGAAGGCGGGGCGGCTGAGGCCCTCGGCGGGCTCGAAGGCGCCGAACAGGGCCAGCATCTCGCCCCAGAAGCCGGCCAGGCCGGGCAGGCCGAGGGAGGCGACGGCGGCGAAGGCGAGGAGGGCGCCGAGGCGCGGGGCGCGGCCGTAGAGGGCGGCGCCGGTGGCTCCGGCGAGGGTGTCGAGGTCGGCGGTGCCGTACCGGTCCTTGACGGCGCCGACCAGGAAGAAGAGCAGGCCGGTGACGAGACCGTGGGCGACGTTGGCGAAGAGGGCGCCGTTGACCCCGGTGGGGGTCATGGTGGCGATGCCGAGGAGCACGAAGCCCATGTGGCCGACGGAGGAGTACGCGATGAGGCGCTTGAGGTCGCCCTTGTTGCCGGGCCGCGCGAGGGCGAGGCAGGCGAGCGATCCGTAGATGATCCCGGCGACGGCGAAGGCGGCGAGGTAGGGGGCGAAGATCCGCATGCCGTCGGGGGCGATCGGCAGGACGATCCGGACGAAGCCGTACGTGCCCATCTTGAGCAGGACGCCGGCGAGGAGGACCGAGCCGACCGTGGGGGCGGCGGTGTGGGCGTCCGGGAGCCAGCTGTGCAGCGGCCACATCGGGGTCTTCACGGCGAGCCCGACGCCGATCGCGAGAACGGCGATGACCTGCACGGATGTGGTCAGTCCACGGCCGTTGTCAGCGGCGAGTGCCACCATGTCGAAGGTGCCCGCCTTCACACCGATGAGGAGCAGGCCGAGCAGCATGACGACGGAGCCGAGCAGCGTGTAGAGGATGAACTTCCAGGCCGCGGCCTGCTTGCCCTCGCCGCCCCAGCGGGCGATGAGGAAGTACATCGGGATGAGGACCATCTCGAAGGCCAGGAAGAACAGGACCAGGTCGAGGACGGCGAAGGTGGCGAGGGTGCCGGACTCCAGGACGAGGAGCAGCGCGACGAAGCCCTTGGGGGAAGGGCCGGAGGGCATCTTGAAGTAGCTGTACAGCGCGCAGAGGAAGCTCAGGAGCGCGGTCAGGACCAGGAGGGGGAGGGAGATGCCGTCGACACCGAGGTGGATCCGCACGTCGAGTGCGGGGATCCAGCTGATGTCCGTGGTGGCCTGCATCCTCGACGGCTGGTCGTGGTCGAAGCCCAGCGCGAGGACGATCGCGGCCAGCAGGATCACACCGGTGACGGTGACGCCGTGGCGGAGCACGGCCTGGTCCGGGGACTTCCCCTTCAGTCCCGGCGGGGCGGGGAGAAGGGCGGCGGCCGCGCCGAGGAGCGGTCCGGCGACGATCAACGCCAGAAGGAACTGCATCACGGATTCGCTGATATCGATCACGGCTCACGCTCCGGCGACGGCGTTGGCGAGGGCGACGGCGACGATCGCCAGGACGACGGAGCCGGCGAGCAGGGCGCTGAGGTAGGTCTGCACGTTGCCGGTCTGGGCACGGCGGACGAGCCAGCCGAGCCCCTTGGCGGAGGTGCCCGCGGCGCGGACGTAGGTGTCGACGACCTCGCGGTCCAGGAAGCGGACCAGGGAGGCGGCGGCGAGGACGGGGCGGACGAACGCCGCCCGGTAGACGGCGTCCAGGTGGAAGCCGTCGGAGGCGGGACCGTGCAGCGGGCCGAGGAGGGCGCGGCCGGGGTCGGCCGGGTCCTCGGCGGGGTGCGGCAGGTGCAGCGCCTCGGCCTCGACGAGACCGGCGTCGGCGTCCGGGTGGGCCACGTGCGGGGCGGGTGCCTGGGCGGCGGCCGTCACCCGGGTCCTGGCGGCGAGGGTGCGCCACAGCGCGTACGTGATCACGGCGCCGGCCGCGGCGAGGCCGGTGCCGAGGACGGCCGTGGTGACGGTCGGGGTGAGGTCGTTCCCGTCGAACCAGTCGTCGAGGTACGTGACCGCCAGACCGAAGCCCAGGGAGGGCACCGCGAGCACCCACAGCACGGACGTCATGGCGATCGGCTGGCGACCGTGGTCGGGGGCCTCCGCTCCCCGGCCGCGGAAGGTCCGCAGCCAGAGACGGAGCGCGTACGCGGCGGTGAGGAAGGCGGTCAGCAGCCCGGCGACGAGGACGGTCCAGCCGGCCCCGGCGGGGGCGACGGTCCGCTCTCCGAGCGCGGTGTGCTCGGCGGCCACCAGGACGGCCTCCTTGGAGAAGAAGCCGGCGAAGGGCGGGATCGCGGCGAGCGCGAGCAGGGCGACGGTCATCGTCCAGTACGCGTCGGGGATGCGCTTCGCGAGGCCGCTCATGCGGGACATGGCGGTCAGTGAGTTCGTACCGGCGGCGTGGATGACGGTGCCGGCGGCGAGGAAGAGCAGGGCCTTGAAGGCGCCGTGCGAGAGGAGGTGGAAGACGGCGGACCCGCGGTCGCCGACGGCGAGGGCACCGGCCATGTAGCCGAGCTGACCGATCGTCGAGTAGGCGAGGACCCGCTTGATGTCGTCCTGGGCGAGCGCGGCGAGCGCCGAGCCGACCATCGTGATCGCGGCCATCACGGCGAGCACCGTCATCGCGGCGGCGGAGGCGGCGAAGACGGGCAGCAGCCGGGCCGTGAAGTAGATACCGGCGGCGACCATCGTCGCCGCGTGGATGAGCGCGGAGACGGGGGTGGGGCCGGCCATGGCGTCCGGGAGCCAGGTGTGCAGCGGGAACTGGGCCGACTTGCCCGCCACACCGGCGAGCAGCAGCAGCGCGATCACGGTGGGGTGGTCGATCTCGCCGCGCGCGACGGCGCCGAGCACGCCCGTGATCTGGAACGTGCCCGCGTCGGTGGCGAGCGCGAAGAGGCCGATGAGGAAGGGGACGTCACCGAGCTTGGTGACGAGGAAGGCCTTCAGGGATGCGGCGCGCGCCTCGGGGGTCTCCCAGTAGTGGCCGACCAGGAAGTACGAGCAGATGCCCATGATCTCCCAGCCGACCAGGAGCACCATCAGGTCGCCGGAGTAGACGACGAGCAGCATCGCGGAGGTGAAGAGGGAGACGAGCGCGGCGTACGAGGCGTAGCGCGGGTCCTCGCGGAGGTAGCCGGTCGAGTAGATCTGCACACAGGTGGCGACGACGCCGACGAGGACGGCGACAAGGGCCGCGAAGCCGTCGATGTACAGGGACAGGTCGATGGGGACCGAGCCGGTGGGGGTGAGCTGGGTCGCGGCGTCGATGGCCTTCCCGCCGCCCTGCCGTACGGCGACGACCACGGCCAGGACCGCGGCGGCGACGGTGGGCAGCACGGCCAGCGGGCGGACGTAGCCGGGAGCGGTACGGCCGAGCAGGAGGCCGGCGACGGAGCCGAGGAAGGGGAGGAGGGGGACGAGGACGGCGAGGGTCGTGGTGGTCACGCGGTGGCCTCGGCCTTCTCGCCGGTGGGCGTGTCGTCGGTGGTCGCGCCGTCCTCGGTCGCGGTGTCCCAGGGCTGCGGCGGCTCCGCCGTGTCCCGGAGCCGGTCGATGTCCGAGGTGCCCCTGTTGCGGTGGACCATCAGGACGATCGCGAGACCGATGCCGATCTCCGCGGCGGCGATGGCGATGGTGAAGAGGGTGAGGGCCTGACCGGCGTGCAGGGTGTCGCGGAGCCAGACGTCGAAGGCGACGAGGTTGAGGTTGACGGCGTTGAGCATCAGCTCGACGGACATCAGGACCAGGATCGCGTTGCGGCGGGCGAGGACGCCGTACACGCCGATGGCGAAGAGGAGGGCGGCGAGGACGGCCGGGTAGGCGAGGTGCATCAGCGCTGCTCCTCCTTCTTCCTGCGGGAGAGCACGATGGCGCCGACCAGGGCGGCCAGCAGCAGCACGGACAGCGCCTCGAACGGCAGCACCCAGTGCCGGAAGAGGATCTCGCCGGACACCTCGGTGGAGCCCTGCACGGCTCCGTCGAGGTCGATCCAGGTCGTGCGGAACGCGTCGACGACCACCCAGACGAGCGCGCCCGCGGCGGCGAGCGCGACGGCGGCGGCCACCGGTCTGTTGCGGGAGTCGGCGTCCGGCGAGTGGCCGATGGGGGCCTTGGTGAGCATGAGCCCGAAGAGAAGGAGGACGACGACGGAACCGACGTAGATCAGGACCTGGACCCAGGCGATGAACTCGGCCGTCAGGATCAGGTACTCGACGGCGAGGCCGCCGAGCGCCACGACCAGCCAGAGCGCGGCGTGGACGAGCTGGCGGGTGGTGACGGTGACGAGGGCGGCGCCGAGGGTGACGAGACCGACGAGGAGGAAGGCGATCTCGACGCCGGTGGGCGAGAGGAAGCCGTGGGCCTCCTGGTTGAGCACGGGCTGCTGGGCGGCTTGCTGGGCGACGTGCCGAGCTGCGGCGAGGATCACGACTGCTCCCCCTGGGCCTGGGCTGCGGCCTCGGCCTCTGCTGCGGCCGCGGCCGCGGCCTTCTCCGCCGCCTTGCGGGCGGCCGCGATCTCCTTCGGCTCCTCCGCGCCGGGGTCGAGGGCGGGCGGTTCGGGAACCGTCCACATCCACTCGCGGAGCTTGTCGCGCTCGTGGGTCAGCTCGTGGATGTCGGTCTCCGCGTACTCGAACTCGGGCGACCAGAACAGCGCGTCGAAGGGGCACACCTCGATGCAGATACCGCAGTACATGCAGAGGGAGAAGTCGATGGCGAAGCGGTCGAGGACGTTCCGGCTGCGCTCGCGGCCACCGGGGGCGGCCGCCGGCACCGTCTCCTTGTGGGAGTCGATGTAGATGCACCAGTCGGGGCACTCACGGGCGCACAGCATGCAGACCGTGCAGTTCTCCTCGAACAGCCCGATGACCCCGCGGGTGCGGGGCGGCAGCTCGGGCTGGACGTCCGGGTACTGCGCGGTGACGGTCTTCCTCGTCATCGTGCGGAGAGTGACGGCGAGGCCCTTGGCGAGGCCCGAGCCGGGGATCGGAGGCATTACTGGATCGCCACCTTCACGATGCCGGTGAGCGCGATCTGCGCGAGCGCGAGCGGGACGAGGGTCGTCCAGGCGAGCTTCTGGAGCTGGTCCTCGCGGAGGCGCGGGTAGCTGACCCGCAGCCAGATCACGACGAACGCGAGGACGGCGGTCTTGAGCAGGGTCCACACCCAGCCGAGACCGTCACCCCCGAAGGGGCCGTGCCAGCCGCCGAGGAACAGGACGGTGGTGAGGCCGCACAGGACGACGATGCCGGCGTACTCGGCGAGCAGGAACAGCGCGAAACGGAGACCGGTGTACTCGGTGTACGCGCCGAAGATGATCTCCGAGTCGGCGACGGGCATGTCGAACGGCGGGCGCTGGAGCTCGGCGAGACCCGCCACGAAGAACACGAGGGCGCCGACGATCTGCCAGGGCACCCACCACCACTCGAAGGCGTTGAGGATGCCGGGGAGCGAGACGGTGCCGGCGGCCATCGCGACGGATGCGGCGGCGAGGAGCATGGGGAGCTCGTACGCGAGGAGCTGGGCGGCGGTACGGAGCCCGCCGAGCAGCGAGAACTTGTTCGCGGACGCCCAGCCGGCCATCAGACTGCCGAGAACGCCGACGCCCATCACGGCCAGCACGAAGAAGATGCCGGCGTCGACGACCTGCCCGACGGCGCCTTCGCTCGGACCGATCGGGATCGCGACGAGAACGAGGAGGTACGGGAGGAGGGCGACGGCCGGCGCGAGCTGGAAGACCCGCCGGTCGGCGTCCTTGGGGACGACGTCCTCTTTCTGCGCGAACTTCACGCCGTCGGCGACGAGCTGTGCCCAGCCGTGGAAACCACCGGCGTACATGGGGCCGAGGCGGCCCTGCATGTGGGCCATGACCTTGTGCTCGGTCTGGCCGACGACGAGCGGCAGGACGAGGAAGACGGCGAAGACGACGAGAAGCCGGAGGGCGACGTCGAGTACGTCGTTCACGCGGGATCGCCTCCGGCGGGGGTGGTGGGGTCGGTGGGGCCGCTAGGACCGGTCGGCTTGGTGG
>NZ_LIPQ01000095.1:8028-8230 GCF_001418135.1 Streptomyces aureus | reverse complement strand
GTCAACGGCGGCGGCACCGGCGGCCGGGGTGCCGCGACGGCCGCGCTGAGCCGGATGCTCCGGCGCGGCGGGAAACGGCCGGCCGGCCGCCGGGTCCACGCCGTGAAGGGCGTCAGCTTCGTCGCGTACCGGGGCGAGGCAATTGGCCTGATCGGTTCGAACGGATCTGGGAAATCCACCCTCCTGAAGGCCATCGCGGGCC
>NZ_LIPQ01000095.1:0-7885 GCF_001418135.1 Streptomyces aureus | reverse complement strand
GACTTCTCCGGCATCAACGAGAAGGACGACGCGATCTCCCGCCCCATGGGGACGTACTCCTCCGGCATGGGGGCGCGGCTGCGCTTCTCCATCGCCGCCGCGAAGAGCCATGACGTCCTGCTGATCGACGAGGCCCTGTCCACCGGCGACGCGCGTTTCCGTCGCCGGAGCCGGCGGCGGATCGACGAGCTGCGGGCTGCGGCGGGAACGGTCTTCCTGGTCAGCCACTCGAACTCGACGATCACCGAGACCTGCGAGCGGGCCCTGTGGCTGGAGGCGGGCACGCTGCGGATGGACGGCCCGGCGAAGGAGGTGGTGGCGGCGTACGAGGAGTTCACCGCGACAGGAACGGGAACCGGGACCAAATAAAGGGGCAAATAAGACATTAAGGACTACAGTGCGGAGGGATGACGAACGATCACCCCCAGCCGCCACCAGGGGCCCGCGCCGAGCCCCCTCACCTCACCGGGTCCCCCTTCGACTCGGACACCTTCACCTCCGCCACCTTCGTCACGGTCGGCCGCGGCCCCTACCTCGCCGTCGCCTCCGTCTGGCTGATCACCCGCGTCGGCATGGTGCTGCTGCTGCTCCGCGACACCCTCGGCATCGGCGGCGTCGGCCGCGAGGTGGACCTCTACCGGCACTGGTACGAGCAGTTCGCCCAGGGCACCTTCCCGCCCGGCGACGTCACCTGGCAGTACCCGCCCGGCGCGGGGCTCGTGATCATGTCGCCGGGCGTCCTCCCCTGGCTGACGTACGTCCAGGCGTTCGTCACGCTCACCCTCCTGGCCGACGCGGTCGTCACCGCCGCCCTCGCCCGCGCCGACAGCGCCCGGCTCACCCACGGCACCTGGATCTGGGTCTGCGGACTGCCGCTGCTCCTGCATCTGCCGCTCGCGCGCTACGACGTCCAGACCACCGCCCTCGCCGTCCTCGCGCTGCTCGCGCTCACCGCCCGCTCGACCGCCGCCCACCAGCTCGGCGGGGCGCTCGCGGGCATCGGCGCCATGGTCAAGGTCTGGCCGGCGCTCGCCCTGATCGGCACCCCCCGGGGCCGTACCACCCGCGAGGCCTGGACCGCGGCGGTCGTCGCGGCCCTCGCCCTCCTCGCCACCCTCGCGCTGTTCTTCTCCGACTCCCTCGGCTTCCTGCGCCAGCAGGGCAGCCGCGGCATCCAGATCGAGTCGCTCGGCGGCACCGCCCTCGCGCTGGCCAAGGCCGGCGGCAGCTGGCCGGGCCGGGTCGAGTTCCGCTACGGGGCCTTCGAGTACGTCGGCCCGTACGTCTCCAGCCTCGGCCACCTCGCCCTGCTGCTCACCGTCATCGCCTTCGGCTGGCTGCTCCTGTGGCGCCTCCGGGCCCACCGCTGGACCGCCGCCACCCCGCTCGACGCGGCCCTCACCGCCGTGTTGCTGTTCACCGTCACCAGCCGGGTGATCAGCCCCCAGTACATGATCTGGCTGCTCGGCCTCGCCGCCGTCTGTCTGACCTCGCGCGGCACCGTGATGCGCCCGGTGGCGCTGCTGCTCCTCCCGGCGGCCGCCCTCAGCTCCCTCGCGTACCCCGTCCTGTACGACCACGTCGTCGCCGGCACCACCCAGGGGCTGATCGTCATGGTCCTCCGCAACGGCCTGCTGCTCGCCGCCACCCTGCTCGCCGCCCGCCGCCTGTGGACCTCGACGGTCACCGGCCCGCCCGAGGAAGCCGCGTAGAACAGCGACGCCCGCGGGAAGCCGCGCAGAGCAGAACCGCCGCGGAAGCCGCGTAGGACAGACAGGAGAAGGGCCCCACCGGACGACCGGTGGGGCCCTTCTCACGCCGCTGTCTCAGCGACTAGCTGTGCGTACGAAGCAGCGTGCGCATCGTGCGCATCGCCACCGACAGGTTCGCCAGGTCGAAGGTGTCCGAGCCCTGGATCTCCTCCAGGGTCGTCCGCGCGCGGCCCAGGATCGCCGCGTTCTTCTCCTCCCAGTCCTTGAACCGCTGCTCCGGGCTCGACGTGCCGTTCCCGGCCGCCAGGACGTCCGCGGTCAGCGCCGAGTGCGCCGCGAACAGGTCCTCACGGATCGACGCACGGGCCATCGACTGCCACCGGTCGTCGCGCGGCAACTCGATGATCCGGTCCATCAGGTCGGTGATCCGCAGCCGGTCGGCCAGGTCGTAGTAGACCTCGGCCACCGCCAGCGGGTCCTTGCCCATCCGGTCCGCGATCCCCACGATGTCGAGGATCGGGAAGGCGGAGGAGAAGCCGGCCACCCGCAGCGCGAGCTCCTCCGGCACGCCGACCTCGGTCAGCTCCTCCACGATCGACTGGTACCACTCCAGGTCCGCGCCGCGCAGCAGGTTCGGCAGCTGCGCCCAGACCTGCTCGACGCGCTCGGCGAAGAACTCGATGGTCTCGGTGAGCTGGAGCGGCTGCGGCCGGTTGTTGAGCAGCCAGCGCGTGCCGCGCTCGACGAGCCGGCGGGAGTGCAGCCGCATCCGGGTCTGGACGTCGGCAGGCACCAGGTTGTCGAGAGCCTCGACGGCGTCCCAGACCTGGCCGAGGCGGAAGACGAGCCGGGCCGCGGTCTGCGCCCGGACGATCTCCTCGATCGACGCGCCCGTCTCCTCGCGGAGGCGGTGCAGGAAGGTCGAGCCACCGGCGTTGACGGTGTCGTTAACCAGGACGGTGGTGATGATCTCGCGGCGCAGGGGGTGGTGGTCGACGGCCTCGGTGAACTTCTCGCGCAGCAGCGTCGGGAAGTACGCGTGGAGCAGCCCGCGCAGGTACGGGTCGTCCGGCAGCTCCGTGCCGATGAGCTCGTCGGCCACCGTGATCTTGGTGTACGCGAGGAGGACGGCGAGCTCCGGCTGGCTCAGACCGCGGCCGTTGTTGAGCAGGTCGCGGATCTGCCGGTCGTTGGGCAGGAACTCCAGGGACCGGTCGAGGGCCCCGTCACGGCCCAGACGGCGCATGAAGCGCTGGTGGGCGTGGAGCAGGGACGGCGACTGGGCGACGGCGTTGGCGAGGGCCGTGTTCTGCGCGTAGTTGTTGCGCAGGACGAGCCTGCCGACCTCGTCGGTCATCTCCGCGAGGATCTTGTTGCGCTGCTTGACGGTCATGTCGCCCTCGGTGACGAGCCCGTTGAGCAGGATCTTGATGTTGACCTCGTGGTCGGAGGTGTCGACGCCGGCGCTGTTGTCGATGGCGTCGGTGTTGACCTTGCCGCCCCGCCCCTCGGGGCCGCCGGTGCGGGCGAACTCGATGCGGCCCAGCTGGGTCGCGCCGAGGTTGCCGCCCTCGCCGATGACCTGGGCGCGGACATCCTGGCCGTCGACGCGGATGGCGTCGTTGGCCTTGTCGCCGACGTCGGCGTTCGACTCGGCCGAGGACTTGACGTACGTACCGATGCCGCCGTTCCACAGCAGGTCGACGGGCGCGTGGAGCACGGCCTTCATCAGCTCGGCCGGGGTCATCTTGGTGATGCCGTCCTCGATGCCGAGGGCAGCCCTGACCTGCGCGTTGACCGGGATCGACTTGGCGCTGCGGGGGTGGATGCCACCACCCGCGGAGAGCAGCGAGGTGTCGTAGTCGGCCCAGGACGAGCGGGGCAGCTCGAAGAGCCGGCGGCGCTCGGCGTACGAGACGGCCGCGTCCGGGTTCGGGTCGATGAAGATGTGCCGGTGGTCGAACGCGGCGACGAGCCTGATGTGCTCGCTCAGCAGCATGCCGTTGCCGAAGACGTCACCGGACATGTCGCCGACGCCGACGACCGTGAAGTCCTCGGTCTGGGTGTCGTGGCCCAGCTCGCGGAAGTGCCGCTTGACGGACTCCCAGGCGCCGCGGGCGGTGATGCCCATGCCCTTGTGGTCGTATCCGGCGGAGCCGCCCGAGGCGAACGCGTCGCCGAGCCAGAAGCCGTACGACTCGGCGACCCCGTTGGCGATGTCGGAGAAGGTCGCGGTGCCCTTGTCGGCGGCGACCACCAGGTAGGTGTCGTCCTCGTCGTGGCGGACCACGTCGACCGGCGGCACGACCTCGCCCGCGACCAGGTTGTCGGTGATGTCGAGCAGCGCCGAGATGAAGGTCTTGTACGAGGCGATGCCCTCGGCCAGCCAGGCGTCACGGTCCACGGACGGGTCCGGGAGCTGCTTGGCGACGAAGCCGCCCTTGGCGCCGACGGGCACGATGACGGTGTTCTTCACCATCTGCGCCTTGACCAGGCCGAGGATCTCCGTACGGAAGTCCTCGCGGCGGTCGGACCAGCGCAGACCGCCTCGGGCGACCTTGCCGAAGCGCAGGTGGACACCCTCGACACGCGGGGAGTACACCCAGATCTCGAAGGCCGGGCGGGGCGCCGGAAGGTCCGGGATGGCCTGCGGGTCGAACTTCATCGACACGTACGAGTGCGGCGTACCGTCCGCCGTCAGCTGGAAGAAGTTCGTCCGCAGCGTGGCCTTGATGACGGTCAGGAAGGACCGCAGGATCCGGTCCTCGTCCAGACTCGCGACCTGGTCGAGGGCGGCGTCCAGCTCCTCCATGAGAGCGTCGATCAGCTCGGTGCCGGCGCGCTGGCGCTCCGGCGCCATCCGGGCCTCGAAGAGGTTGACGAGCAGCCGGGTGGTGTGGACGTTGTTGCGGAGGGTGTCCTCCATGTAGTCCTGGCTGAACGTCGAGCCGGCCTGGCGCAGGTACTTGGCGTAGGCGCGCAGCACCATCGCCTCGCGCCAGTTGAGCCCGGCGGAGAGGACGAGCGAGTTGAAGTTGTCGTTCTCGGCCTCGCCGGTCCAGGTGGCCGCGAAGGCCTCCTGGAAGCGCTCGCGGGCGTCGTCGCCGAGGTAGTCGCCGCCGTTGCCGGTCGCGACGGGCATCCGCAGACCGAAGTCGTAGACCCAGGCGTGCGTGCGGTCGGCGCAGCGCAGCTCGTACGGCCGCTCGTCGGTCACCTCGACGCCGAGCCGGTTGAGCACCGGGAGCACGGCGGAGAGGGAGATCGGGTCGCCCGTCTTGTAGATCTTGAAGCGGCGCTCGCCGGGGCCCGCGCCGACCGGCTCGTAGAGCGAGAGCGCGAAGTCCTTGCCGCCGCCGGTGCGGGCGAGGGCCTCCAGGTGGACCAGGTCGGCGACGGCCGCGCGCGGCGAGTGGTCGGCCTTGTAGCCCTCGGGGAAGGCGTTGCCGTAACGGCGGAGCAGCTCCGCGGCGCGCTCCTCGCCGCACTCGGCGTTGAGCGCCTCGCCGAAGCCGTCGGACCAGGAGCGGGCGGCCTCGACGAGCCGGGCCTCGATGCGTTCGACGTCGGCGTCGGTGAGCTTCGCCAGCTCGGTGCCGGGCTGGACGCGGACGACGAAGTGCAGCCGGGAAAGGATCGACTCGGTGTTCCAGGCGGTGAAGTCGACGCTGGTGCCGTCGAGCTCCTCCTTCAGGATGTCGATGATCCGCAGCCGGACACGGGTCGTGTAGCGGTCGCGCGGCAGGTAGACGAGGGCCGAGTAGTAGCGGCCGTACTCGTCCTGGCGCAGGTACAGGCGCAGCCGGCGCCGCTCCTGCAGGTACAGGACGCTGGTGACGACGGACTGGAGCTGGTCGGCCGGGGTCTGGAACAGCTCGTCGCGCGGGTACGTCTCCAGGATCTGGAGCAGGTCGCGGCCGTCGTGGCTGTTCGGCGAGAAGCCGGCGCCCTCCAGGACCTCCTGGACCTTGCGCTTGACGACGGGCACGCGGCGCACGGACTCGGTGTAGGCGGCCGAGGAGAACAGGCCCAGGAAGCGGCGCTCACCGATGACGTTGCCGTCGGCGTCGAACTTCTTCACACCGACGTAGTCGAGGTACGAGGGGCGGTGCACGGTCGAGCGGCTGTTGGCCTTCGTCAGGATCAGCAGCTTGTGCTCGCGCGCCTTGGCGCGGACGTCCTCGGGCAGCCGGCTGAAGGACGGCGAGACGGGGTGGGCGTGGTGGCCCTGGTCGTCGCCCGCGTGCTGCGGGTCGGAGCGCAGGATGCCGAGGCCGGTGCCGGGCACGGCGGACAGGGCGTCACCGTTGAGCAGCTGGTACTCGCGGTAGCCGAGGAAGGTGAAGTGGTCGTCGGCGAGCCAGCGCAGCAGCTCGCGGGCCTCCTCCACCTCGGTCGGCCGCAGGTCGGGGGCGGTGGGCTCGGCCGGGAGGCCCTCGGCGATCCGCAGGGCGGCGTCGCGCATCTTCTCCCAGTCCTCGACCGTCTCACGGACGTCGGACAGGACACGCAGCAGATCGGCGGTGATCTGCTTGAGGTCGGCGCGGTCGGTCTCCCGGTCGATCTCGACGTGGATCCACGACTCGGTGAGCGCGTCGTGCGGCAGGTCGCCCTGGATCTGCGCCGACAGGACCTCGATGAGCCTGCCCGTCAGGTCGCGGCGGACGAGGACCTGCGGGTGGATCACGACATGGATGCCGCGGCCCTGGCGCGAGAGCTCGTTGGTGACCGAGTCCACCAGGAACGGCATGTCGTCGGTGACGACCTCGACGACGGAGTGGCTGCTCGTCCAGCCGTTCTCCTCGACCGTCGGAGTGTGGACGCGCACGTTCGCCGTGCCCTGCGGACGGTTCTCCGCGAGGCGGTAGTGAGAGAGCGCCGCGCCGAACACGTCGACCGGGTCCCGGTCACCGAGGTCCTCCGGCGCGGTGTGCAGGTAGTAGCGCTGGAGGTACTCGAGCACGGTGTCCCGGTCCGGGTGCTTCCCGGCACCCTCCGGGCCCGTCGGAAGTCGCCCCCCGACCGGGCTGTGCTCAGCTACCCGAGCGGCCCTCTCGAGCAGCTCGGCCTTGGCTTCGTCCAGCTTGGTCTGCATGTCCTCTGACTCCTGTCGCGCGCCGTTGCGTGACGTCGGTGGAAGAAAGGACACAACGACGCCCCGACGCGGTGATTCCGGTCCAGGACGACGTTATGCCCGAATGAGAGATGCCCGGGTCGTTATCGGCCACGGAGAGCGGCGCGCCCGGACGGAGAGGATCGGCGAACGCGCTGTCGGCCCGGCCGCTGACGCGGACCGGGCGGCAGCCGGGGGCTTCACTGCCCCCTCGGCGTATCGCGCTGATCACGGCAAAAGCCTATCGCCCTCGCCCCCCGAACCGTCATGGTCCGTATGTGTACAAAAGAGGGGGTGGAAGTTTGACGTTCTGGACAGCGACACATGTCCTCTTGGCAAAGCACCCCGACGCGGGCAGCGTGTACGCGAGCATGGGCGCAGCACGGCAGACCGACCATCTGTGATCTGGGAGAGCCATGGCGAAGATCCTGATCGTGACCGGGGACGCGGCGGAGTCGCTGGAGGTGATGTACCCCTACCAGCGGCTACTGGAAGAGGGCTACGAGGTCGACATCGCCGCCCCCGCCCGCAAGCAGCTCCGCTTCGTCGTCCACGACTTCGAGCCGGGCTTCGACACGTACACCGAGAAGCCCGGCTACACCTGGCCCGCCGACCTGGCGTTCTCCGAGGTCGACCCGGGCGCGTACGTGGCGGTGGTGATCCCGGGCGGCCGGGCGCCGGAGTACCTGCGCAACGACCCGGAGCTCCGCAAGATCCTCAAGGCCTTCTTCGACGCGGACAAGCCGGTGGCCCAGATCTGCCACGGCCCGCTCCTGACGGCGGCGGTCGGCGGCCTGGAGGGCCGCAGGGTCACCGCGTACCCGGCCCTGGAACTGGACATGCAGGCGGCCGGCGCGACCTTCCAGGACAGCGCGGCGGTGGTGGACGGCCTTCTGGTCTCCTCAAGGGCCTGGCCGGACCACCCCACCTGGATGCGCGAATTCCTGAAGGTCCTCCGAGCCAAGTCCTGACGCCGGGCCGGCACGGGGGTTGTGGCCGGCCCGCAGCCCCCGGGCACGGTCACCCACCGGCCGGCACTCCGGCCGCGGCACCCGCCCCC
>NZ_LIPQ01000094.1 GCF_001418135.1 Streptomyces aureus | reverse complement strand
GTTCATGATCACGCTCCTGTCGGGACTGTCCGCGCTGCGGGACTGTCTGGGCTGTCTGGGCTGTTTGGGCTGTCTGGACACCAAGCAGCCGGGCGCCTTGCGACGCCCGGCTGCCGGGTGGGGATGTGGGGGTGTGGGGGTGTGGCGGCGGTCTAGAGGGGCGTCACGTACGCGCCCGCGATGCCTCCGTCGACCAGGAAGTCGCTGGCGTTGACGAAGGACGAGTCGTCGCTCGCGAGGAAGGCGACCGCGGCCGCGATCTCCTCGGCCTCGGCGAAGCGGCCGACCGGGATGTGGACCAGGCGGCGCGCGGCCCGCTCGGGGTCCTTGGCGAACAGCTCCTGGAGGAGCGGGGTGTTCACCGGCCCGGGGCACAGGGCGTTGACGCGGATGCCCTCGCGGGCGAACTGCACGCCCAGCTCGCGGGACATCGCGAGCACGCCGCCCTTGGAGGCGGTGTACGAGATCTGGCTGGTGGCCGCGCCCATGATCGCGACGAAGGAGGCCGTGTTGATGATGGAGCCCTTGCCCTGGCGGCGCATGTACGGCAGGGCGGCCTTGCAGCACAGGTAGACCGAGGTGAGGTTGACGTCCTGGACGCGCTTCCAGGCATCGAGGCCGGTCTCCAGGATGGAGTCGTCGTCGGGCGGCGAGATGCCGGCGTTGTTGAAGGCGATGTCGACGGAGCCGTAGGTGTCGAAGGCGGTCTTGAACAGCGCCTCGACCTGCTCGGGGTCGGTGACGTCGACCTTGACGAAGGTTCCGCCGACCTCCTCGGCGGCGGCCTTGCCGGCGGCCTCGTCGATGTCGCCGCAGACGACGTTGGCGCCCTCGGAGGCGAGCCGGCGGGCGGTGGCGAGGCCGATGCCGCTGCCGGCTCCGGTGATGACGGCGGTGCGGCCGACGAGCCGGCGGCAGACGATCTCTTCGGTGCTGGTGCTGGTGCTGGTCATGTCTGCTCAGGCCTCCGTGCTGATGAAGACGTTCTTGGTTTCGGTGAAGGCGGTCAGTGCGTCGGGGCCGAGTTCGCGGCCGAGGCCGGACTGCTGGTAGCCGCCGAACGGGGTCCAGTAGCGGACGCTGGAGTGGGAGTTGACGGAGAGGTTGCCGGCCCGGACGGCGCGCGATGCGCGCAGGGCGCGGCCTACGTCCCGGGTCCAGATCGAGCCGGACAGGCCGTACTCGGTGGCGTTGGCGAGGCGGATCGCGTCGGCCTCGTCCTCGAAGGGGAGGACGACGGCCACGGGCCCGAAGACCTCCTCGACGGCGCAGGGGGCGTCCTCGGTGACGCCGGTGAGGACGGTCGGCGGGAACCAGAAGCCGGGGCCCTCGGGCGCCTTGCCGCGGATTCCGGGGAGGTCGTCCGGCACGTAGGAGCGGACCCGGTCGAGTTGGGCGCGGGAGATGAGCGGGCCCATCTGGGTGCGCTCGTCGGCGGGGTCGCCGACGACGATCTCCTCGATCGCGGGGGTGAGCAGCTCCATGAAGCGGTCGTACGCGCTCCGCTGGACGAGGATGCGCGTACGGGCGCAGCAGTCCTGGCCGCTGTTGTCGAGGAAGGACATGGGCGCGGCCGCGGCGGCGGCTTCGAGGTCCGCGTCGGCGAACACGATGTTGGGGCTCTTGCCGCCGAGTTCGAGGGTGACCCGCTTCACCTGGTCGGCGCACTTCGCCATGATCGACTTGCCGATCCTGGTGGAGCCGGTGAAGACGATCTTGGCGACGCCGGGGTGTTCGACGAGGGCGTTGCCCGCGACCGGGCCGGTGCCGGGGAGGACCTGGAAGAGGCCTTCGGGCAGGCCCGCCTCCAGGGCGAGTTCGGCGAGCCGGAGCGCGGTGAGCGGGGTGGTCTCGGCGGGCTTGAGGAGGACGGCGTTGCCGGCGGCGAGGGCGGGTGCGGCCGCCCAGGCGGCGATCGGCATGGGGAAGTTCCAGGGGGCGATGACGCCGACGACCCCGAGCGGTTCGAGGATCGTGATGTCCAGGCCGCCGGCCACCGGGATCTGGCGCCCGTTGAGGCGCTCCGCTCCCCCGGCGGAGAAGTCGAGCAGGTCCCGGACGTTTCCGGCCTCCCAGCGGGCGTTGCCGATGGTGTGGCCCGCCTCGGTGACTTCGAGGCGGGCCAGTTCCTCGACGTGGTCGTCGACCACGGCGGCGAAGCGGCGGAGCAGCCGGGCGCGGTCGGCGGGCGCGGCGGCGGCCCAGCCGCGCTGGGCGGCGGCGGCCCGTGCGACGGCGGCGTCCACGTCGGCCGGGGTGGCTGCGGGGACGGTGGCGACCGTCTCCTCCGTCGCCGGGTTCAGTACCTGGAGCAACTCGTTCCTCTCGGCGGTGTCGTGTCAGAGGGGTTCGCGCGTCGGTGGCGTTCGCGTCAGTGGCGTTCGAAGGAGCGGCGCAGCTCCCAGTCCGTCACGGCCGCGTCGAAGGCGTCGAGTTCGACGCGGGCCGTGTTGCGGTAGTGGGCGACGACCTCGTCCCCGAAGGCGGCCTTGGCGATCTCGCTGTTCTCCCAGAGTTCGGCGGCCTCACGCAGGGTGGTGGGCACGTGCGCGTACTCGGCGGTGTACGCGTTCCCGGTGCAGGGCTCCGGGAGTTCGAGCTGCTGCTCGATGCCGTACAGACCGGCGGCGACCATGCCCGCGACGGCCAGGTACGGATTGACGTCGCCGCCCGGGAGGCGGTTCTCGAAGCGGGTGGAGCGGCCGTGGCCGACGACCCGGAGCGCGCAGGTGCGGTTGTCGTGGCCCCAGGCGACGGCGGTGGGCGCGAAGGAGCCGGGCTGGAACCGCTTGTAGGAGTTGATGTTGGGGGCGTAGAGAAGGGAGAAGTCACGGAGGGCGGCGAGCTGTCCGGCGAGGAAGTGCCGCATGGTCGCGGACATGCTTCCCCCGAGCCCTCGGCTCCGCTCTGGCAGGGGGGATCCCGCCGCGTCGTCCCCTGCCATCACGTTCGTCCCTTCGGCGTCCTGAAGGGAGAGGTGGATGTGGCAGGAGTTTCCCTCGCGCTCGTTGTACTTCGCCATGAAGGTGAGCGAGTAGCCCTCCTGGGCGGCGATCTCCTTGGCGCCCGTCTTGTAGACGGAGTGTCCGTCGCAGGTGACGAGGGCCTCGTCGTACTTGAAGGCGATCTCGTGCTGGCCGGGGTTGCACTCGCCCTTGGCGGACTCGACGGTGAGTCCGGCGCCGGTCATCTCGTTGCGGATGCGGCGCAGGAGCGGTTCGACGCGTCCGGTGCCGAGGACGGAGTAGTCGATGTTGTACTGGTTGGCGGGGGTGAGGCCGCGGTAGTTCGCGTCCCAGGCCTGCTCGTAGCTGTCCCTGAAGACGATGAACTCGAGCTCGGTGCCGACGTGGGCGGTGAAGCCGTGCTCCGCGAGACGCTCCAGCTGGCGGCGGAGGATCTGGCGGGGCGCCGCGACGACGGGGGTGCCGTCGCCCCACGCGAGGTCCGCCGTCACCATGGCGGTGGCCTCGTTCCAGGGGAGTCGGCGAAGGGTGGTGAGGTCGGGGTGCATCGCGAAGTCGCCGTAGCCGCGGTCCCAGGAGGACATCTCGAAGCCGTCGACGGTGTTCATCTCGGTGTCGACGGCCAGGAGGTAGTTGCACCCCTCGGTGCCGTGGCCGAGTACCTCGTCCAGGAAGAACGGGGCGGCGAACCGCTTGCCCTGGAGCCGCCCCTGCATGTCGGGGAAGGCCAGGACGACGGTGTCGATCTCGCCGCTCGCGACGAGGGCACGGAGCTCCTCGACGGTGAGCGGGGGTTTGCGGTCTGCCACGGGATTGCTCCTCCTTCGGCCTGCCGGAAGCCATAAGGTATTGCGGAAGACCATTGCTTGGGAAGTGCTGACGAGAGGGAATCGACAACGTGGCCATCACGAGTGAATCGGCGGACCGGCTGACGCCCGTGCTGCGGCCGGTCCGGGCGGGCAACGGCTTCGAGGAGGCCCTGGAGCAGATCCTCCAGGTGGTACGGCTCGGACTCGTGCCCGACGGGGAGCGGCTGCCCGCCGAGCGGGAGCTGGCCGACCGGATGGGGATCAGCCGGGTCACCCTGCGCGAGGTCCTCAAGGTCCTCCAGGAGCAGGGCCTCGTGGAGAGCCGGCGCGGCCGATACGGCGGAACGTTCGTGCTCCCCCGCGTCCAGACCGCCGACGAGGCCGAGCTGCGCCGCCGGATCGCCACGGTCGACATGGAGGACACCCTGCGCTTCCGGGAGGTCCTGGAGGTCGGGGCCGCCGGGCTCTGCGCGGCCCACGGTCTCGACGCGGCGGGCGCCGAGCGGCTGCGGACGGCCGTGGCGGCGACCCATGACGCCCCGCTGGCCGATTACCGCCGCCAGGACACCCTGCTCCACCTCACCCTGGCCGAGCTCTCCGGCTCGCCGTCGCTCACCGCGCAGTACGCAGCCGTCCGGGCGACCGTGAACGATCTGCTGGACTGCATCCCGCTGCTCGTACGCAACCTGGAGCACTCCCAGCACCAGCACACCGCCCTGGTGGAGGCGGTCCTGGACGGGGACGCGGACGCGGCCCGCGAGGTGATGCGGGAGCACTGCTCCGGGACGGCGGCCCTGCTGCGGGGGTTCTTGACATGAGACGGGCGTCCCCGGGTACGTAACCCGAAAGTAACGCACGGGGGTTGCACTCTCCCGCCGGCACCGCAAAGGTATGGCTCCAATCCATTGGGCCCGTTGCGGGGAGCTGACGCTGCCATGACGCTCGAAGAAACCACCGGGAGTTCCGGAGGCACCACCCCACCGCAGGACGACTATCTGGAGCGCCGCGCACTGCGCCGCGGCAGCGCCGGATGGCTGCTGCTCACCGGGCTCGGCGTCGCCTATGTCGTCTCCGGGGACTTCTCCGGCTGGAACATCGGTCTCTCCAAGGGCGGCTTCGGCGGACTCGCCATCGCCACGGTCCTGATGGGCGCGATGTACGCCTGTCTGGTCTTCGCCCTCGCCGAACTCTCCGCCATCCTGCCCACCGCGGGCGGCGGTTACGGCTTCGCCCGCCGGGCCCTCGGCACCTGGGGCGGGTTCCTCACCGGCACCGCGATCCTCATCGAATACATCCTCGCGCCCGCCGCGATCTCCATCTTCATCGGCGACTACGTCGAATCCCTCGGCCTCTTCGGCCTGGAGTCCGGCTGGCCCGTCTACCTGGTCTGCTTCGCGCTCTTCATCGGGATCCATCTGTGGGGCGTGGGCGAGGCCCTGCGCTTCAGCCTGATCGTGACGGCCGTCGCGGTCGCCGCGCTCGTCGTCTTCGCGCTCGGCGCCCTCACCGACTTCCACGTCGACGGACTGAACGACATCCCGGTCGACGGCGAGGCCTTCGGCTCGAACTCCTGGCTGCCGTTCGGCCTGCTCGGGATCTGGGCCGCGTTCCCCTTCGGCATGTGGTTCTTCCTGGGCGTCGAGGGCGTGCCGCTCGCCGCCGAGGAGGCGAAGGACCCGGTGCGGTCGATGCCGAAGGCGCTCGCGATCTCCATGGGCATCCTGGTGCTGCTCGCCGTCATGACCTTCTTCGCCGCGACCGGGGCGCGCGGTGCGGCCGCCGTCCAGGAGGCGGGAAACCCGCTGGTCGTGGCGCTCCAGGGTGACGGGGAGCCGACCGCCCTCAGCCGATTCGTGAACTACGCGGGCCTCGCCGGACTGGTCGCCTCCTTCTTCTCCCTCATCTACGCCGGCTCGCGCCAGCTGTTCGCCCTCTCCCGGGCGGGCTACCTGCCCCGCTTCCTCTCCCTCACCAGCCGCCGCAAGTCGCCGTACCTGGGACTCCTCATCCCGGGCGCGATCGGGTTCGCGCTGGCCGCCGGGACCGGGGACGGGGCCCGGATGCTGAACATCGCCGTGTTCGGCGCCACCATCTCGTACGCCCTGATGGCGCTCTCCCACATCGTGCTGCGGCGCCGCGAACCGGGCCTGCACCGGCCGTACCGCACACCCGGCGGAATCGTCACCTCGTCGGTGGCGTTCGTGCTGGCCCTGTCGGCCCTCGTCGCGACCTTCCTGGTCGACCGGACGGCGGCGTTCATGGCACTCGGGGTGTACGCGATCGCCCTCGCCTACTTCGCGTTCTACAGTCGACACCATCTGGTGGCCAGGGCGCCCGAGGAGGAGTTCGCCGCGCTCGCGGCCGCCGAGGCCGAACTCACGCGCGACTGACGGTCCGCGCCCGATCCCCCGCGCCCCCATCCCCCGTCTCCTTCACCCGCTCCCGTACACCGCTCTCTGGAGGACGTTCCGTGTCCAAGCCGCTCATCGGCGTGACCACCTATCTGGACCAGGCCCGCTGGGGCGTGTGGGACATGCGGGCCGCGCTGCTCCCCGCGCCGTACCCCCGGCTCGTCCAGGGCAGCGGGGGGATCGCGGTGATGCTGCCGCCGGACGCGCCGGAGACCGCCGCGGCGGTCGTGGCCCGGCTCGACGGACTGGTGATCGCGGGCGGGGCGGACGTGGAACCCGTGCGGTACGGGGCCGAGCCCGACTCCCGTACCGGCCCGCCGGCCCGGGAGCGGGACGGCTGGGAGCTGGCCCTGATCGACGCGGCCATCGCCTCGGGGACCCCGCTGCTCGGCATCTGCCGGGGCATGCAGCTGCTGAACGTGGCCCGGGGCGGGACCCTGATCCAGCACCTGGAGGGGCACGTCGAGGCGGTCGGGGTGATCGGAAGGCACGCGGTGAAGCCGGTGCCGGGAAGCCGGTACGCCTCCCTGGTGCCCGAGCTCACCGAGGTCCCGACCTACCACCACCAGGCCGTGGACCGGCTGGGCGCGGGGCTCGCGGCCTCCGCCCACGCGGAGGACGGCACGGTCGAGGCCGTCGAGCTGGCCGACCCGGCCTGGGTCCTGGGCGTCCAGTGGCATCCGGAGATGGGCGAGGACCTGCGGGTGATGCGGGGCCTGGTCGAGGCGGCGGGAGCACGCCGGGGCTGAAGGCCCCCGCGCGGCACCGTTTCCCGGTGATGGGCGCGCCCCGTCTCAGCGCCGGGGCGCGGTGAGCGGCATCCAGGTCTCCGGTCCCGCCGAGCAGGGACCTCCGTCGTGCACCCTCAGGCACCGCTCGGCCGGGTCGACGGCCACGGTGGCGAGGGTCGCCCACCGGCTGCCGAGGCGTCCTTCGGCCGGGGCGTGGCAGCACACCTCGGCACCGTCGTCCCGATGGGCGGTGAGCAGGCGGACGAGCGCGTCCGGGCCGAGCGCCGGGCCGCCGGACGCCTCGGTGCCGCGCCAGCCGTCGTGCGTGAGCACGCGTTCCGCGAGCAGCCGGTGGCGGTCGTACGTCTCCGGCTCCCGGCGGCCGCGCGACTCTCCCGCGGCCAGGGCCGGGGCGAGGAAGTGGTTGGTGCGCACCAGCCAGCCCCGGTCGTCCGGGGCGACCACGGCCGAGCCGGCCGGGGCGAGTTCCACGGACGCGGCCCGGTCCGCGGTCACCACGGTGATGACCGTGGAGGCCGAGACGGGGGCGCCGGTCAGCACGCCGACCGCCTCGGCGAACGACCCGGCCGTGCCGAGCACCTGACGGGCGACCAGATGGACGGGCACGCCGGTCGCGGCGTCGTCCGCGTGGCCGAGGATGTTGAAGAGCACGCCCACACCGGCCTCGTTGACGCCGATCTTCGCGAGGATGCCGTGCTCGGTGATCCCGGCGAAGGCCTGGGCGTCCCCGGTCACGGTCTGGAGGTGCCAGGCGTCGGCGAGTTCCCGGTGCCAGTCCCAGCACTGGCCGCCGGTGGTCCCGGGTCCGCCGCGGACGAGGGTGGAGCACTCGCCCGCGCGGGGCGCGCCGGCCTCGGCAAGGATCTCGGTGCGGGCGTTGAGCGCGGCGATCGTCCAGAACGGCATTCCGGCGCCCTCGGCGACCCCCTCCATCTCCGCGACGAGCTCCGGCGCCCAGGCACGGGTCGCCCGGACGGTGCGGAGGGCGAGAGCCGGTACGTCGAGCGTCCGGGCGTTTCCGCCGGCGACGGTCGCGAAGAGCTCCTCGTACACCTGCCACGCGCGCGTGATGCCGGCGCGGGCCTGCCGGCCGCGGTCCTCTCCGCGTCGGCGGGGTGTGTCCCCGGTGATCCGGAGGGTCGTACGGCGAGGGCCGCTCACACCTCCGCCCGGGCGGCGAGGAGGGTGCGGTCGTTGCGCATCAGGAGGGCGTAGAGGGTGGCGGCGACGACCATGCCGACGGGGAGGGAGAGGTCGACGCCGTCGAGGGCGGCGGCGATCGGGCCCGTGTAGAGGGTGTTGACGCAGAGGGCCGCCGCGGTGACGCCGGCGACGAGCGCGAGGGCACCGGCCGGGTTGACGCCGGCGGTGTACCAGAAGGGGCTGCGGGGGGTCTCGTCCGAGAGCGCGAGGCCGTCGTAGCGGCAGCGGCGGAGCAGGACGTCGGTGGCGTAGACCGCCGTCAGGGGGCCGATCAGGACGGTGATCACCTGGAGCGCGTTGCTCACGGTGTCGAGGAAGTTGGAGACGAGCAGCCCGTAGAGGGTGAGGGCGACGGCGACGGCCCCGTCGAAGAGGACACTGACGGAGCGTCGGACGCGGAGGCCGACGGCCTGGAGCGCGAGTCCGGCGCTGTACGCGGTCAGGGCGTTGATGGAGATGGTGCCGAGGACCAGGGCGAGCAGGAAGACCGGGACGAACCAGCCGGGCAGGATCTCCTGGAGCGCGGTCTGCGGGTCGGTCATGTCGACGGCGGTGGCGGCGAAGGCGCCGAGCGAGCAGACGACGACGCTGGGCAGGAAGGCGCCGAGCGCGTTCCAGCCGATGATCGCCTTCTTCGAGGCGGTGCGGGGCAGGTAGCGGGAGAAGTCGGCGCTCGTGGTGTACGAGAGCGGGCCCGAGGCGATCATCGTGGTGCCGGCCAGGAGCAGGGCCCAGAGTTCGACTCCGCCGAGCGGCTCCACGGGGGCGTACGAGAAGTCGGCGTGCCGCAGGACGGCGAACGCGACGACGGTGAAGGCCCCGGCGAGGACCAGGGTGATCGGCAGGTACAGCTTGATGATCAGGCCGTGCCCGTAGACGCTGATGATCAGCGTGAGCGCGGCGATGACCACGATGACGGCCACCTTGACGGGGGTGTCGGCCGTGAAGCCCGCCTTCTCGACGAGCGCGAAGGCGGCGGTGGCCGCGGCGGCCAGGTTGAGCGCGAAGTAGCAGACGGAGACCAGCCAGCCGCCGACCGCGTTGTTCACGCGGTTGCCGAGGACGCCGTAGACGGCCCGGGTGATCACCTCGCTGGGCGCGCCGGCGGCCGGTCCCGAGGTGGCGAGGAGGCCGGGGAACAGCCAGAACAGGTTGCCCACGACCGTCACGGCGACGGCCTGCCAGAGGTTCAGGCCCATCAGGACGAGGGCGCCGCCGATGACCAGGCTGAGGTAGTTGACGTTGGCCGCCGCCCACACGGAGAAGAGATCGCGGGGGTGTCCGTGGCGCTCGGACTCGGGGATGTGGTCGATGCCGTGCGCCTCGATGCGGCCCGGCCGACCGGTGTCCTGCGAGGCGACCTGTGCGCCCTGAGGGCCTGGGAGCGGGTCGGGGATCGTGGAAGCCATGCGGCCCTCCGGATGCGTGTGGTGCCCACCTGGTTGCTTATTGGTCGCACACTCAATAGCATCGCGGTTATGTCGTCAAGCGTTCAGCGCAAGAGAGTTCGGAAAACACCCGAAGCCCGGCGGGCGGAGATCGTGGAGACCGCCGCACGCGTGGCCCTGACCGAGGGGCTCGAGTGCGTCACCCTGCGGCGGATCGCCGAGGAGCTCGCCGTACGACCCGGTCTGATCAGCCACTACTTCCCCTCGGCGGAGGATCTGGTGGGCGAGGCGTTCAGCGTGGCCGCCACCGGCGAGCTCGACGCGCTGCTGCCCGCGGAGCGCCCGCACGGGACCCCCACGCAGTGGCTCGCGCGCTACTTCGCCCTCTCCGCGGGCGAGGCGTACGACGACATCAGCCGCCTCTGGATCAACGCCCGGCACCTCAGCCGCTACCGGCCCGTCCTGCGCGATCGGGTCACCGAACAGGAACTCGCCTCCGACGACCGCCTGGAGCAGCTCATCCGCGAGGGCGTCGCACGCGGCGAGTTCCGCACGGACGACCCGCGCGCCACCGCCATCCAGATCCTGGTGGTGCTCGACGGCCTCGGCGCCCACGCCAACTCCGACCGGACCGACCGGCCTGACGCCGTGACCCGGATGGCCCTGACCACGGCGGAACGCGAACTCGGACTGCCGCACGGCGCGCTGACCGACGTACCGCCACCGGCCGAGCCCGCCTGACCGGTCCCTTCACCGAGGCCAGCCACCCCCGCGAGCCCGCCCGACCGACTCTTCATTGACGCCACCCGCGGGCCGACCCGGCCGACCACCTCACCGAGGCCACCCGCGATCCGGCCCGACCGACCCTTTCGGCCACTCGCGGGCCCCCGCACCCGACCCCTGAACCGAGGCCACTCGCGGGCCTCGGCACCCGTCCCCTTCCCGGAAGCCCTGGAGCCACCCGTGCGCACCCGACTCGTCCTGCTCTCCGCCCGTCTGCTCGACCCCGGCACGGGGGCGTTCCTGCCCGAGACCGCACTCGCCGTCTCCGACGACGGCCGGATCGCCGCCCTGGGCGACGACCGCGAGATCCGCGCGCTCGCCGGGCCCGCCACCACCGTCGTGGACCTGAAGGGCGCCGTCGTCACCCCCGGCCTCGTCGACGGGCACCTGCACCCGGTGTCCGGCGCCGAACTCACCCATGGTCTCGACCTGTCGTACTGCGCGGACCTCGACGACGTGCGCGAGGCCCTCGCCCGCGAGGTCCGCGACCTCGGCCGGGGCGACTGGCTCTTCGGCTGGGGCCTCGACCCGAACGTCTTCGGCGACGGCCCCGTCGGCATCGCCCCCTTCGACGCGGTCCTCGACGGGATCCCGGCGTTCCT
>NZ_LIPQ01000093.1 GCF_001418135.1 Streptomyces aureus | reverse complement strand
CGCCGCGTACGCCGTCAGCCGGGGCGCCCCCAAGCCGCTGACCGCCGCGCTGCTCCTCGGCTGGGGCGGCGACGTGTTCCTGCTCTCCGACACCGACCGGGCCTTCCTCGTCGGCATGGGCTCCTTCGCCGCCGGCCACGTCTGCTACCTGTTCCTCTTCGGACGACGGCGTACGTCCCCGGCGCTCGGCGTCGTGTACGCGGTCGCCCTCACCGGCACCGTCGTGCTCCTCTGGCCCGACCTCCCCGCCGACCTCCGCGTCCCGGTCGCCGGCTACTCCCTGCTCCTGACGGCCATGGCGTACCGCGCGAGCTCCCTCGGTCTCCTCGCGGGACTGGGCGGCGCGCTCTTCCTGCTGTCCGACACCCTGATCGCCACCGGGGTCGCCGCGTGGCCCCAGCTGCCCGCGCCCGACTTCTGGGTCATGCTGACCTACATCGCGGCGCAGTACCTGCTGACGGCGGGAGCGCTGCACGCGATGTACGGTGAACGTCGTACAACCGTCTGACAGCAAGGACCGCTCCTCATGCGCGCCACCACCATCCACGCCCCGTTCGACATGCGCGTGGAGGACGTGCCCGACCCGGTGATCCAGGACCCCACGGACGTCGTCCTGCGGGTCCTGCGCGCCTGCATCTGCGGCAGCGACCTGTGGGCCTACCGCGGCGAGTCCGCCCGGCAGCCCGGCCAGCGCATCGGCCACGAGTTCCTCGGCATCGTCGAGGCGGCGGGCTCCGACGTCACCGGCTTCACCGCCGGAGACCTCGTCGTCGCCCCCTTCGTCTGGTCCGACGGCACCTGCGACTACTGCGCCGAGGGCCTCCAGACCTCCTGCCCGAGCGGCGGTTTCTGGGGCTCGGTCGGCTCCGACGGCGGTCAGGGCGAGGCCGTCCGCGTCCCCTTCGCCGACGGCACCCTCGTCAAGCTCCCCGCCGACGCCGCCTCGGACGACCACCTGCTGACCGCGCTCCTCGCGCTCTCCGACGTCATGGGCACCGGCCACCACGCCGCCCTGGGCGCCGGGGTCCGCGAGGGCTCCACGGTCGCCGTGGTCGGCGACGGCGCCGTCGGCCTCTGCGGCGTCCTCGCCGCCAAGCGCCTCGGTGCCGAGCGGATCATCGCGCTCGGCCGGCACACCACCCGTACCGACATCGCCCGCCTCTTCGGTGCCACCGACGTCGTCGCCGAGCGCGGCGAGGCCGCCGAGGCCGCCGTCCGCGAGCTCACCGGCGGTCAGGGCGCCCACGCCGTCATCGAGGCCGTCGGCACCGAGCAGTCCATGCGGACCGCCGTCGCCATCGCCCGCGACGGCGGCTCGATCGGCTATGTCGGCGTCCCGCACGGCAGCGGCACCGGACTCGACCTGTCCGTCATGTTCGACCGGAACATCGCGCTGCGCGGCGGCGTCGCCCCCGTGCGCGCGTACATCCCGGAGCTGCTCCCGGACGTCCTCGACGGCACCATCGACCCGTCGCCGGTCTTCGACCTGACCGTCGGCCTCGACGGCGTCCCCGGCGGCTACCGGGCGATGGACGAGCGCACCGCGCTCAAGGTGCTCGTCAAGCCGTAGTCAAGACGGCGTCGTCCCCGTCAAGCCGTCGTCCAGACGGCGTCGTCCCCGCCCTGGAGACCCGGCGGGCGTGACCAGCCCGTCGGGCCGCCCTCGTACGCGACGGGCGACAGCGCGTGCCGCAGATGCCCGAGCGGGCCCTCCGACTCCGTGACGTACCGCTCGGGCTCGTACCGCGGCAGCGCGTGCGTCAGCCAGTGCCCCGTCTGGGCGAGGGCGAGCCGGACGAGCCGCGTGCCGCCGTCCCGGTCCTGCTCGGTCAGCGACCTCAGGACCGCCGCCGCCAGCAGATAGCCGCTCCCGTGGTCCAGGGCCTGCGCCGGCAGCGCGCCCGGCCGCTCCGCCGAACCCTCGGTCGTCGCGATACCGGTCGCCACCTGGACCAGGCTGTCGAAGCCGCGCCGCCCGCCCCAGGGCCCGTAGTCGCCCCAGGCCGAGAGCCGCGCGGTGACGAGACCCGGGCGGTGCAGGCCGAAACGGTCGAGCGCGCCCGGCCGGTAGCCGGTGACCAGCACGTCGGCCGCGTCCAGGAGCTCCCCGAAGGTACGCCGGTCCGACGGCCGGTCCAGATCGAGCGCGGCGGTCCGCTTGCCGACGTCCGTGTCCGCGTGCTGGTCCGGCAGTTCGGGGTTGCCCGGCGGGTCGATCCGCAGCACGTCGGCGCCGAGCAGCGCGAGCGTCCGGGTCGCGACCGGCCCGGCGATCACCCGGGTCAGGTCCAGAACCCGCAGCGGGCCGCCGCGGCGCCGGGGCGGGGCCTCGTCGAGCCGCTCCCGGGTCAGCAGCGGCCGCGCCGCCACCTCCCGGCCCTGCCCGTGCGCCGCCCATTGCGCGGGCGTCCGCAGGGCGACGGCCAGGCCCCCGGCCGCGTACACCGCCGCCTCGACCTCGATCGCCCGGCGCTCCCCGATCGCCGCCGCCACGGCCTCCACCGACTCCTCCCGCACATCGAGCGCGGTCAGCAACGCCGCCCGGTGGTGCGGATAGTTGGCGTGCGTACGGATCCAGCCGTCGGCCGCCCGCCAGAACCGGGAGAGTGGCGCGAAGCTCACCGGCGCCCGCCCGTCGACCCTCAGATGACGCTCGCTCACGAAAGCCGTGGCGACGGCCCCGTCGTCCACGCGGACCGGTCCCGGGAGCCCGGCCCGCTCGACGGCGGCGAGCCCGGCGACGGCGACCGCCGCCCGGGCCAGCTCCATCACGGGCAGCCGCGCGGCCAGCAGTCCCGCGGGCCCGCCGTACTCCACCCGGTCCACCAGGGCGGGATCACCGCCGAGGGCCGACCACAACAACTCCGTACCGGTGCGCAGCGTGTTGTCCATGGACCGCACTATGGCACTCGGTGCCACGGGACATGCGAAGGGCCCCGGTGCGGCACACCGCACCAGGGCCCTCGCTCACTCACTCGTCGACTAGCGGCGGACGGCGTCCAGCGCGTCGATCAGACCGGCCCCGTAGAAGCCGTTCTTGTTCTTGCCACCCTCGCAGACGGCGTCGATCTTGCCGTCGCCCTCGATGTCGTACGGGTTGGTGCAGGCGCGGTCGTCGGCCTGCGCGTAGAGCAGCGCCTTGAGGGCCGCCGGGCTCGCGTAGGGGTGCGTCGACTTGATGAGCGCCAGGACGCCCGCCGCGTGCGGCGCCGCCATCGACGTACCGGCCTTGTAGTTGTAGCCGCCGTTGACCGTGGTCGACAGGATGCGGCCGTTGACCGCCGGGGCGTCCGGCGTCTGGTACTCGGTGCGGTCACCGCCGGGGGCGGAGACGTCGATCACGCCGAGACCGTAGTTGGAGTAGGACGCCTTGAGGTCCTTGGCTCCGGTCGCGGAGACCGTCACGACACCCGGCAGCATGGCCGGGTAGTCCAGGCACTCCTTCGGGTCGATGACCCGGTCGCCCGGAGTGGTGTCGTTCGGGCTGCTGTTGTCGACGATCGAGTCGGCCGCGAGGTCGAACTTCGAGTTGCCGGCCGCCGCGACGTTGACCGTGCCCTTGTGCTCCGCGTAGCGGGTCGCACGGGTGACCGCCTCGATGAGGGCCTTCTGGTCCTCGTCGTTCTTGCAGGCGAACATCCACGGGTCGGTGTAGTAGCTGTTGTTCGTGATCTCGACGCCCTGCTCGGCCGCCCACATGAAGCCGCAGACGACGGCCTCGGTGTAGAAGAAGCCGTCCGGGGTGGACACCTTGATGCCGGAGACCTTGACGCCCGGGGCGACACCGGTGATGCCGATGCCGTTCTTGGCGGCCGCGATCGTACCGGCGACGTGGGTGCCGTGGTCGCTCTCGCCCGGGTTGGGGCGCCACGAGCCGGCCGTGGTGTCCGGCTTGCCGGACACGCAGTTGGCGGAGGCCTTGACGTCGAAGTTCGGCGCCAGGTCCGGGTGCGTGTCGTCGACGCCCGTGTCGATGACGGCGACGGTCACGCGCTTGCTGCCCAGCGTCTTCTGGTGGGCCTTGTCCGCCTTGATCGCCGGAAGGTCCCACTGCAGGGGCTCCAGCGCGTCCTGCTCGTCGGTCGCCCGGGCCGTGGCGGCCTTGGCCTCGGCCGCGGACAGCTCCTGGGTGCCCTCGCCGACCGAGTTGTCGGTCTGCGCGGAGAGCGGGGCGGTACGGGTCGCACCGGCCGACACCACACCGCGGGCCTGACGGATCGTCTTCGCGAACTCGGGGTTCTGCGAGTGGACGACTATCACGCCTATCTGGTCGTACGAGATGACCACCTCGCCGCCCGCGGCGGCGATCGCCTTCTTCACCGAGGCGGCGGTCCAGCGGCCACCCGCGACGTTCACGACGTACGTCAGCTTCGGGCCGTTCGTCACCACCGTCGCCGCCGGTGCGTCACTCAGTTCCGCGGCGGAGGCGGCGCCGGAGGGAAGGAAGCCGAGCGAGGCCGTGAGCGCGAGACCAACCGGCAGAGCAAGAGCTCGGCCGCGCCTCGATCCCAGATGAGCCATGGGTTCTCCACATCATCCGTATGTACTGCCCGCGCGCGGGTTTACGCGCAGGCAGGTGCATGACGAGTGAAGCTATCGCTGATCTTCCATGCCGTTCAATGAGTTGAGAAGACTTCATGAAGATCTGACCGAAGAAATCTCTCGTGTGAACCACTTCCCGGTCCGCTCCGTGCCGTTGGTCAGGGGAGGGGCTCCACCCGGAGCCCCGGATCCCGCACCCCTGGTGAGGCCCCCTTGACCATGCCGTCCGTCCCCGCGTCACGAGGAGATTCCGTGGCTACCGAAGCACCGCCGCCGCCCAGAAACGGGACGGAGGCCGCATCCGCTCCCGTAACGCCCACGACGGAACAGTTCGTCGAGGTGCAGGAGGGCGCTGAGTTCGGCGAACTGCGCCGTACGTACCGCTCCTTCGCCTTCCCGCTCACCCTGGCCTTCATCGCCTGGTACCTGCTGTACGTGCTGCTCTCCAACTACGCGGGCGGCTTCATGGGGACCAAGGTCTTCGGCAACATCAACGTGGCCCTCGTCCTCGGCCTCGGCCAGTTCGCCACCACCTTCCTCATCGCCTGGCTCTACTCGCGGCACGCGGCGAACCGGCTCGACCCCCAGTCCGACGCCATCAGAAAGCGCATGGAGGGCGACGCATGAGCACCCCCGTCCTGCTGGCGGCGGGCAACGCCACCAGCGAGCACCGACCGCTGATCATCGCCCTCTTCGGCGCCTTCGTCGTCGCGACCCTGATCATCACCGTCTGGGCCGGCCGCCAGACCCGCAGCGCCGCCGACTTCTACGCCGGCGGCGGTCAGTTCACCGGCTTCCAGAACGGCCTCGCGATCTCCGGCGACTACATGTCCGCCGCGTCCTTCCTCGGCATCAGCGGCGCCATCGCCCTCTACGGCTACGACGGCTTCCTGTACTCGATCGGCTTCCTGGTCGCCTGGCTCGTCGCGCTGCTCCTGGTCGCCGAACCGCTGCGCAACTCCGGCCGGTTCACGATGGGCGACGTCCTCGCCTACCGGATGCGCCAGCGGCCCGTCCGTACCGCTGCGGGCACCTCCACCATCGTCGTCTCGATCTTCTACCTGCTCGCGCAGATGGCGGGCGCGGGCGTGCTCGTCTCGCTGCTGCTCGGCATCACCAGCGACGGCGGCAAGATCGCGATCGTCGCCCTCGTCGGCGTCCTGATGATCGTCTACGTGACGATCGGCGGCATGAAGGGCACCACCTGGGTGCAGATGGTGAAGGCCGTCCTGCTCATCGCGGGCACCCTCCTCATCACCTTCCTCATCCTGCTGAAGTTCGACTTCAACCTCTCGCAGCTGCTCGGTGCCGCCGCCACCAACAGCGGCAAGGGCGACGCCTTCCTGGAGCCCGGCCTCAAGTACGGCGTCAGCGCCCTCTCGAAGCTGGACTTCCTCTCCCTCGGCATCGCCCTCGTCCTCGGCACCGCCGGTCTGCCGCACATCCTGATCCGCTTCTACACGGTGCCGACCGCCAAGGCCGCCCGTAAGTCGGTCAACTGGGCCATCGGCATCATCGGCGGGTTCTACCTGATGACGATCGTCCTCGGCTTCGGCGCCGCCGCCCTGCTCAGCGGCGACACCATCAAGGCGTCCAACAAGGCGGGCAACACCGCGGCCCCGCTCACCGCCCTGGAGGTCGGCGGCGGCTCCGGCTCCACCGGCGGCGCGATCCTCCTCGCCGTCATCTCCGCCGTCGCCTTCGCCACCATCCTGGCCGTGGTCGCCGGACTGACCCTGGCCTCGTCCTCGTCCTTCGCGCACGACATCTACGCGAACGTGATCAAGCGCGGGAAGGCCACCGAGAAGGAGGAGATGCGGGCCGCCCGCTGGTCCACCGTCCTCATCGGCATCGTCTCGATCGCACTCGGCGCACTCGCCCGCGACCTCAACGTCGCCGGTCTGGTCGCCCTCGCCTTCGCGGTCGCCGCCTCGGCCAACCTGCCGACGATCCTCTACTCGCTGTTCTGGAAGAGGTTCACCACCCAGGGCGCGCTCTGGTCGATCTACGGCGGACTGATCTCCTCCGTCGTCCTCGTCCTCTTCTCCCCGGTCGTCTCCGGCGGCCCGGCCTCGATGTTCAAGGGCGTGGACTTCCACTGGTTCCCGCTGGAGAACCCCGGCCTCGTCTCGATCCCGCTGGGCTTCCTCCTCGGCTGGCTCGGCTCCCTCTTCTCCAAGGAGGAGCCGGACGCCGGCAAGTACGCGGAGCTGGAGGTCAAGTCCCTCACCGGGGTCGGGGTCGCCGCCGCGGTCAAGCACTGACCGGAGCGCAGTCGACCGTATACGGTCCGCGATCCCCGGGCGGCCGCGTCGTAGAGTTCTACGACGCGGCCGCTTCGGTCCTCGTGACAATCTGCCCTGCTCGTGGGCCGCCCGCTCACGTAGGCTCGAACCACACGCAACCGCAACGACGGGGAGGGGGCCCACAGTGCTCATCGACACCTATGGCCGGGTGGCCACCGACCTGCGCGTCTCGCTCACCGACCGCTGTAATCTCCGCTGCACGTACTGCATGCCGGAAGAGGGCCTCCAGTGGCTCGCGAAGCCGGATCTGCTCACCGACGACGAGATCGTCCGGCTGATCCGCATCGCCGTCACCGACCTCGGCGTCACCGAGGTCCGCTTCACCGGCGGCGAGCCCCTGCTCCGTCCCGGCCTCGTCGGCATCGTCGAGCGCTGCGCGGCCCTGGAGCCGCGCCCCCGGATGTCCCTCACCACCAACGGCATCGGTCTGAAGCGCACCGCCGCCGCCCTGAAGGCCGCCGGTCTCGACCGGGTCAACGTCTCCCTGGACACCCTGCGCCCCGAGGTCTTCAAGACCCTCACCCGGCGGGACCGTCACCAGGACGTCCTCGACGGCATGGCCGCCGCCCGCGACGCCGGCCTCACCCCGGTCAAGGTCAACGCCGTCCTCATGCCCGGGCTCAACGCCGACGAGGCCCCCGACCTGCTCGCCTGGGCGGTCGCCGAGGGTTACGAGCTCCGCTTCATCGAGCAGATGCCGCTGGACGCCCAGCACGGCTGGAAGCGCGACGGCATGATCACCGCCGGGGACATCCTGGAGTCCCTGCGCACCCGCTTCACCCTGACGCCGGAAGGCGCCGACGAGCGGGGCTCGGCACCCGCCGAGCGCTGGGTCGTGGACGGCGGACCGCACACGGTCGGCGTCATCGCCTCCGTCACCCGGCCGTTCTGCCGGGCCTGCGACCGCACCCGGCTCACTGCCGACGGCCAGGTGCGCACCTGTCTGTTCGCCACCGAGGAGACCGACCTGCGGGCCACGCTCCGCTCGGACGCCTCCGACGCGGAGGTCGCGGAGCTCTGGCGGAAGGCGATGTGGGGCAAGAAGGCCGGCTCCGGCCTCGACGACCCGGAGTTCCTCCAGCCCGACCGCCCGATGTCGGCGATCGGCGGCTGAGCGGGGAGTCCTCGGGCCGGGGGTCCGTCTGTCGGATCAGGCCTCGGAGGACTCCCAGTCGGCCAGCGGCACGACGTCCTTGAGGAAACCCCGTACACCCAGGAACTGGGACAGATGCTCCCGGTGCTCTTCGCACGCGAGCCACGTCTTGCGACGCTCGGGCGTGTGCAGCTTGGGGTTGTTCCACGCGAGCACCCAGACGGCGTCGGCGCGGCAGCCCTTGGCGGAACAGATCGGCTTCTCTTCGCTCACCTGATCATTGTCCAGCAAGGGCGATGCCGAGCAGCCACGGGGGGAGCTGCCCGGCATCGGTCCGTCGCTCCGACGGGGGATGCGGAGCGCGTAGGCAGTATGTCACGGCACATAGGGTGTGGTGCACCGGAACTTCACGATTGATCTGAGCTTTTCTTGAGCTTTCCGGCCACTGTCCGTGATCGGTTCCGGCCTTACGGTCGCTCCGTGTCCCCGTCCGCAGAGGCCTTCGCGCCATCGAGCGCGGGCCGTACCGGAGTGGGGACGAAGGTGGAGGGAAGGGACGGAGCCGTCTCACGCCCCGCGTTCGCGATGACCACCGCGACATAGGGGAGCAGTATGCCCAGGGCGAGTGCCACGATCGCCACGTGCCGCTCGACGTTCCACAGCACCGCGGCCGCGATCACCGACAGGGTCCTGACCGTCATCGAGATGACGTAGCGCCGCTGCCGCCCCCGGACGTCGTCCGCGAGCCCCTGCCGGGCCCCCGTGATCCGGAAGACCTCGCTCCCGCCTCGCTTCGACATCGCCGTTCACCACCCACCGGTCGCGCCGGACTCTCCCAGGTCCGGACCTCTTTCCACGGTACGCCCGCCCCGCCACGCCGACGAGACCGGGGCACGTATGGCGCTGTCCGACATGCGTCGTATGACGGAGGGGCCGAGACTGGGCGCACATGCGTACAAGGAGGCGACGATGAGTTGGTTGTGGGCGATCATCGTGGGATTCGTCCTGGGCCTGATCGCGAAGGCGATCCTGCCCGGGAAGCAGCAGATCCCGCTCTGGCTGACCACCGTGTTCGGCATTCTCGGCAGCGTCCTCGGCAACGCCGTCGCGACCTGGATCGGTGTCAACGAGACCAAGGGCATCGACTGGACCCGCCACCTTCTCCAGCTGCTCGGCGCCGTCGCCGTGGTCGGGGTGGGCGACATGCTCTGGGCCTCGGTCAAGGGCAACAGACAGCGGGCCTAGCGCCCACGGGAACACGGGAGGCCCGGTACGGCACCTGAGGTGCCGTACCGGGCCTCCCGGCATGTCCGTGCGGTGCTACGGGATCACGCGCCGGCGAACTCGATCGCCGCCAGGTTCTTCTTGCCGCGCCGCAGCACCAGCCAGCGGCCGTGCAGCAGCTCGTCCGCGGACACCTCGGCGTCCTCGGCGGTGACCTTGACGTTGTTCACGTACGCCCCGCCCTCCTTCACCGTACGGCGGGCACCCGACTTGCTCGGGGCCAGACCGACCTCGGTGAACAGGTCGACGACCTGACCCAGCTCCGTCACCCGCGCGTGCGGCAGCTCGGACAGGGCGGCGGCCAGCGTCGCCTCGTCCAGCTCCGCCAGGTCGCCCTGGCCGAACAGCGCCTTGGAGGCGTTGATGACGGCCGCGCACTGGTCCGCGCCGTGCACCAGGGCGGTCAGCTCCTCGGCCAGCGCGCGCTGCGCAGCGCGGGCCTGCGGACGCTCGGCGGTCTGCTGCTCCAGCTCCTCGAGCTCCTCGCGGGACTTGAAGGACAGGATCCGCATGTACGTCGAGATGTCCCGGTCGTCCACGTTCAGCCAGAACTGGTAGAACGCGTACGGCGTGGTCATCTCCGGGTCGAGCCAGACGGCGCCGCTCTCGGTCTTGCCGAACTTGGTGCCGTCCGCCTTGACCATCAACGGGGTCGCGAGCGCGTGCGCCTCGACGCCCGGCTCCAGGCGGTGGATCAGGTCGAGGCCGGCCACCAGGTTGCCCCACTGGTCGGAGCCGCCCTGCTGGAGCGTGCAGCCGTAGCGGCGGTACAGCTCCAGGAAGTCCATGGCCTGCAGCAGCTGGTAGCTGAACTCGGTGTAGCTGATGCCCTGCTCGGACTCCAGACGCCGGGCCACGGAGTCCTTGGTCAGCATCTTGTTGACCCGGAAGTGCTTGCCGATGTCCCGCAGGAACTCGATCGCCGACATGCCGGCGGTCCAGTCCAGGTTGTTCACCATGACCGCGGCGTTCTCCCCCTCGAAGGAGAGGAACGGCTCGATCTGCGTCCGCAGCCGGTTCACCCAGTTCGCGACCGTCTCGGGGTCGTTCAGGGTGCGCTCGGCCGTCGGCCGCGGGTCACCGATCTGCCCGGTGGCCCCGCCGACCAGCGCCAGCGGCCGGTGCCCGGCCCGCTGGAGCCGGCGGACGGTGAGGACCTGGACCAGGTGGCCGACGTGGAGACTGGCCGCGGTGGGGTCGAAACCGCAATAGAAGGTGACGGGACCGTCCGCGAGAGCCTTGCGCAGTGCGTCCTCATCGGTGGACTGGGCGAAGAGCCCACGCCACTTCAGCTCGTCGACGATGTCGGTCACGTCGTCCGTCTCCTTGTGATGCCGGTGGGAAAGGTCGTCTCAGTCTAGGTGGGTCAGACCCCCTTGCTGACCGAGCTCATGTTGAAGTCGGGGATCCGCAGGGCGGGCATCGCGGCCCGGGTGAACCAGTCGCTCCACTCGCGCGGCAGCGTCTTCTCCGTCCGGCCCGCCTCCGAGGCCCGCGACAGCAGGTCCACCGGCGACTCGTTGAACCGGAAGTTGTTCACCTCGCCGACCACCTCGCCGTTCTCGACGAGGTAGACGCCGTCCCGGGTCAGTCCGGTGAGCAACAGCGTCGCCGGGTCGACCTCGCGGATGTACCAGAGGCAGGTGAGGAGCAGACCGCGCTCCGTCGAGGCGACCATCTCCTCCAGGGAGCGCTCGCCGCCGCCGTCCAGGATCAGGTTCCCCGCTCCGGGAGCCACCGGCAAGCGAGTAAGTTCCGCCGTGTGCCGGGTGGTGATCAGACGCTCCAGCCTCCCGTCGCGCACCCAGTCCGTCGGCGCGATCGGCAGACCGTTGTCGAAGACGGAGGAGTCGTCGCCCGAGGAGTGCGCGATGACGAACGGCGCGGACTCCAGGCCCGGCTCGTTCGGGTCGCTGCGCAGCGTCAGCGGCAGCGGGGACAGGGTCTCGCCGAGCCGGGTGCCGCCACCGGGCTTGGAGAAGACCGTACGGCCCTCGACCGCGTCCCGGGCCGTGGAGGACCACAGCTGGTAGATCAGCAGGTCGGCCACGGCCGTCGGCGGCAGCAGCGTCTCGTACCGTCCGGCGGGCAGCTCGATCCGGCGCTCCGCCCAGCCGAGGCGGGTCGCGAGCTCGGCGTCGAGCGCCGCCGGGTCGACGTCCTTGAAGTCCCGCGTCGAGCGGCCGGCCCAGGCGGAGCGTGAGCGGTCGGGGGACTTGGCGTTCAGCTCCAGGGTGCCGTTGGGCTGGTCGTGGCGGAGCCGCAGGCCCGTGGACGTCCCCAGATAGGTGGAGGTCAGCTCGTGATTGGCGAAGCCGTAGAGCTCACGGCCGCCGGCCCGGGCGCGGGCGAAGGCCTCACCCAGCGCCGGCGCGAAGTCGGCGAACACGGCGGAGGAGGTCTCCGCGGGCGCGTCCGTGAAGTCGGGCGACGAGGACACGTCCGTCACCAGCGGCTGGGCGTCCTCGGCGGGCCCGGCGGCACGCGCGGCGGCCTCGGCGGCCCGCACCAGGGGCTCCAGGTCGTCGACGGTCACGGCGGACCGGGACACGACACCGGACGCGGTGCCCTGCGCGCCGTCCACGGTCGCGATCACGGTGAGCGTACGGCCGCGGGTGACACCGTTGGTGGTGAGCGCGTTGCCCGCCCAGCGCAGATTGGCCGAGGACTCCTCGTCGGCGATGACGACACACCCGTCGGCACGGGACAGCTCCAGGGCCCGCTCGACGATCTCGTACGGCTTGCTGACGCGACTCATCGCCCGGCCTCCTGCGTCGTGTTGAGACTGTGCTTGCCCGCGGGGCGCCCCCCGGACCCCCGGCGGATGTCGTGGCTGACGCTCATCGCCCGGCCTCCTGCGTCGTGTTCAGGATGTTGACGCCCCGGAAGAGGGCGGAGGGGCAGCCGTGGGAGACCGCGGCGACCTGGCCCGGCTGGGCCTTGCCGCAGTTGAAGGCGCCGCCGAGGACGTACGTCTGCGGGCCGCCGACCTGCTCCATCGAGCCCCAGAAGTCGGTGGTCGTCGCCTGGTAGGCCACGTCCCGCAGCTGGCCGGCGAGCCGCCCGTTCTCGATGCGGAAGAAGCGCTGCCCGGTGAACTGGAAGTTGTAGCGCTGCATGTCGATCGACCAGGACCGGTCCCCGACCACGTAGATGCCGCGCTCCACACCCCCGATCAGGTCCTCCGTCGACAGACCGCCCGGGTCCGGCTGGAGCGAGACGTTCGCCATCCGCTGCACCGGCACGTGCGCGGGGGAGTCGGCGAAGGCGCAGCCGTTCGACCGGCCGAGGCCGGTGAGCTTCGCGATCCGCCGGTCCAGCTGGTAACCGACGAGCGTGCCGTCCTTCACCAGGTCCCAGCTCTGCGCCTCGACGCCCTCGTCGTCGAACCCGACGGTCGCGAGACCGTGCTCGGCGGTCCGGTCACCCGTCACGTTCATGATCGAGGAGCCGTACGCCAGCTTGCCCAGCTGGTCGAAGGTCGCGAACGAGGTGCCCGCGTACGCCGCCTCGTAGCCGAGCGCCCGGTCCAGCTCGGTGGCGTGCCCGATCGACTCGTGGATCGTCAGCCAGAGGTTCGACGGGTCGACGACCAGGTCGTACCGTCCCGCCTCGACGCTCGGCGCCCGCATCTTCTCGGCGAGCAGCGCCGGAATCTCGTCCAGCTCCTTGTCCCAGTCCCAGCCGGTGCCCGTCAGGTACTCCCAGCCCCGCCCGACCGGCGGCGCGATCGTCCGCATCGAGTCGAACTCACCGGTCGTCTCGTCGACTGCGACCGCCGTGAGCTGCGGGTGCAGCCGGACCCGCTGCTGGGTGGTCACGGTGCCGGCCGTGTCCGCGTAGAACTTGTTCTCGTGGACCGTGAGCAGCGAGGCGTCCACATGCGCCACGCCCTCCGCCCGCAGCAGCCGGGAACTCCAGTCGGCGAGCAGCGCGCTCTTCTCCTCGCCGGGGATGGAGAAGGGGTCGATCTCGTACGAGGAGACCCAGGTGCGCTCCTCGTGCACCGGCTCCGCCGCGAGCTCCACGCGTTCGTCGGACCCGGCCGCCGCGATCACCTTGGCGGACAGCTTCGCCATGGCGACCGCCTGCGAGGCGACCTTCGCGGCGCCGTCCATGGTCAGGTCGACCCCGGACGCGAAGCCCCAGGCCCCGCCGTGCACCACCCTCACCGCGTAGCCGAGGTCCGTGGTGTCCGAGGAACCGGACGGTTTGGCGTCGCGCAGCCGCCACGAGGCGCTGCGCACCCGCTCCAGGCGGAAGTCCGCGTGCTCGGCACCGAGCGCGCGCGCTCGGGCGAGCGCCGCGTCGGCGAGCGCCCGCAGGGGCAGCGCGACGAACGAAGGGTCGATCTGGTGGACCACGAGCGGCCTCGCTCTCGGTGATCGGAAGGCTGTGGTTGAGCGGTGGTGGAGCTGTCGTTGATCTGCCACGGAAGTCAATCACGGGACGGCCCGGGGAGTCGGCGCATTACCGACGCCGGGCGACCTGAGCTGTAGGGACCCGACAGTGACACCCGAGCGCCACTGTCGGAGGTCGATTCCTCATGTCGGGGGCGATACCGATAGGTTTTCGGCTACCAGACCGCTATCGAAAGGGTGATCCGTTGAGCCGCTCGGTTCTCGTCACCGGAGGAAACCGGGGCATCGGCCTCGCCATCGCCCGCGCGTTCGCCGAGTCCGGCGACAAGGTCGCGATCACGTACCGCTCCGGCGAGCCGCCGGCGGCCCTCACCGATCTCGGCTGCCTGGCCGTCAAGTGCGACATCACCGACGGCGAGCAGGTGGAGCAGGCGTACAAGGAGATCGAGGAGAAGCACGGTCCGGTGGAGGTCCTCGTGGCCAACGCCGGCGTGACGAAGGACCAGCTCCTCATGCGCATGTCCGAGGAGGACTTCACCTCCGTCGTCGACACCAACCTCACCGGCACCTTCCGGGTCGTCAAGCGCTCCAACCGCGGAATGCTGCGCGCCAAGAAGGGCCGTGTCGTCCTGATCTCCTCGGTCGTCGGCCTGCTGGGCTCCGCGGGCCAGGCCAACTACGCCGCCTCCAAGGCCGGTCTGGTGGGTTTCGCCCGTTCCCTCGCGCGTGAGCTGGGCTCCCGCAACATCACCTTCAACGTCGTCGCCCCTGGTTTCGTCGACACCGACATGACCGCGGTGCTCACCGACGAGCAGCGCGCGGGCATCGTGTCCCAGGTGCCGCTGGGCCGTTACGCCCAGCCGGAGGAGATCGCCGCCGCGGTGAAGTTCCTCGCCTCCGACGACGCCTCGTACATCACTGGAGCCGTCATCCCGGTTGACGGCGGATTGGGCATGGGTCACTGACCATGAGCGGAATTCTCGAGGGCAAGCGCATCCTCATCACCGGTGTGCTGATGGAGTCCTCCATCGCCTTCCACGCCGCGAAGCTGGCCCAGGAGCAGGGTGCGGAGATCATCCTCACCGCCTGGCCGCGTCCGACGCTGACCGAGCGCATCGCCAAGAAGCTGCCGCACCCCGACAAGGTCAAGGTCCTGGAGCTCGACGTCTCGAACGACGAGCACCTCGCCCGCCTCGAGGGCCAGGTCCGTGAGCACCTGGGCGACCGTCTCGACGGCATCGTGCACTCCATCGGCTTCGCGCCGCAGGACGCGCTCGGCGGCAACTTCCTCAACACCCCGTTCGAGTCCGTGGCCACCGCCATGCACGTCTCCGCCTTCTCCCTGAAGTCGCTGACGATGGCGCTGCTGCCGCTGATGAGCGAGGGCGGCTCGGTCGTCGGCCTCACCTTCGACGCGAAGTTCGCCTGGCCGCAGTACGACTGGATGGGCCCGGCCAAGGCCGCCCTGGAGGCCACCAGCCGCTACATGGCGCGTGACCTGGGCAAGCAGAACATCCGCTGCAACCTGATCTCGGCGGGCCCGCTCGGTTCGATGGCCGCGAAGTCGATCCCCGGCTTCGGCGAGCTGGCGTCCGTGTGGGACAGCCGTTCCCCGCTGGAGTGGGAGCTCTCGGACCCGGAGCCGGCCGGCCGCGGCATCGTCGCGCTGCTCTCGGACTGGTTCCCGAAGACCACGGGCGAGATCATCCACGTGGACGGCGGGCTGCACGCCATCGGCGCGTAACCGCTGCTCGTCGGAGCGTCAGGGCCGTGTGCCCGCCCCGGAGGGGGCGGACACACGGCCCTCGCCGTTCCGCAACTCCTGCCCGACTCGAAAAGTCGCGCGAATCACCCCAGACTGGGGCAGAGCGTGATGCTTCTGCTGCTGACGGGGAGGAGGTACGGGCATGCGTGCGATACGTCACGGGTTCGGCGCGTTCGTCTCCGTCGCCGTACTGCTCACCGGGATCGCCGTCGCCGCCGAGGTGCGGGCCGCGCCCGCCCCGGCCGAGGAACTCCCCGTCACCGCCCCGGCGGCCGAGGAGCCGGAGAACTTCGGTGCCTCCTGCCGCACCGTCGTCCAGGGCTCGACCGTCACCGCCCACTGCCAGAACCCGTACCCCCGCACCGACCGGATACGGCTCCACGTCGAGTGCGAGCGCTGGTGGGACATCGACTCCGACAGCGCCCCCGTGGAGGTCGGACCCGCCGACTACGGCAAGATCACCGGCCGCTGCTGGAAGGAGGTCCGGTCCGCCTGGATCACGCACCAGCCGGTCGACCAGGCTCCCGATCCGACTCCGGTACGGGGTTCCTGAGGCACATGTAGGGGTAGCCGGCCGCTTCCGTGCCGGCCCGCTCGGCGTCGCCCTCCCGGATCGCGTCCACCAGGCGCGCGTGGTCCATCCGGTTCTCCGGACGCAGCACCTGCCCGACGTCGTCGCGCAGCCACTCCCGCAGCAGATCGCCCAGGTCCGCGTAGAGCTCGGTGAGCACCTCGTTGCCCGAGGCGGCGACGACCGCGTGGTGGAAGGCCGCGTCGGCGGTCACGAACCGCTCCGCGTCACCGGACTCCCACGCCTCCTCCCGTCGTACGAGCAGGGCGTCGAGCTGCTTCAGGTCCCGCTCGGTGCGCCGGGCGGCCGCGAGCCGCGCCGCGGCGGACTCCAGGGTCGAGCGCAGCTCGGCGACGTGCCCGGGGTCGGAGCCGGCGAAGCGGCGGTGCATGACGCCCGCCAGCTCGCTGGTGGCGATGACGTACGTCCCGGAGCCCTGGCGGATGTCGAGGAGCCCGTTGTGCGCGAGGGCCCGTACCGCCTCGCGCACGGTGTTGCGGGCCACGCCCAGCTGCTCGACCAGCTCGGGTTCGGTCGGGATGCGTGAACCCACCGGCCACTCGCCGGAGGTGATCTGGTTCCGCAGCTCGGCGATCACCTGATCGGAGAGGCCTGCGCGCCGGGGGTGGCCGAGGGCCATGGAGCACCTTCCCATTCGTTCGAGTCGCCCAAGTCGTTCGAGATTGGACAATCAATCATCCCATGATTCTATGATGGCCTCATGCCTGACGAGCCGAAGACCCTCGACCCCCTCGCACGACCGGCCACGACCACCGTTCCGGCGGCCACCACGGCCCCGCCCGGAGCCGCCGTCGCCGGAGATTCTCCCGCACGGGTGCGCGCCCGGCGCTGGACCCTCGGCCTCGTCACCGCCGGACTCGTCCTGGCCGCGCTGAACCTGCGCCCCGCCATCACCAGCCTCGGCGCCCTCCTCGAAGAGGTCAGCGCGGACCTCCACATGAGCGGCACCGTCGCCGGCGTCCTCACCTCCGTCCCCCCGCTCTGCTTCGCCGTCTTCGGCATCACGGCCCCGCGGCTCGCCCGCCGCTTCGGCCCCGCCGCCGTCGTCTGCGCGGGCATGGCCGCCATCTTCACCGGCCTGATCCTGCGCCCCTTCGCCGGCGGCACCGTCGGCTTCCTCGCCGCCAGCGCCCTCGCCCTCATGGGCATCGCCGTCAGCAACGTCCTGATGCCGGTCATCGTCAAGCGGTACTTCCCCGACCGCATCGGCAGCATGACCGGCCTCTACTCCATGGCCCTCGCCCTCGGCACCTCCATCGCCGCCGCCGCGACCGTCCCCATGACCGCCGCCCTCGGCGGCGACTGGCGCGTCGGCCTCGGCGTCTGGGCGGCCATCGCCGCCCTGGCCGTCCTGCCCTGGATCCCGCTCGTCCGCGACCGGGACCGCGCCCCCCAGGAGACCAGGACCACCGCGACGGCGACCGCCGCCCCGCGCATCACCCGCAGCCGCACCGCCTGGGCCCTCGGCTGCTACTTCGGCCTCCAGGCCACCGGCGCCTACATCACCATGGGCTGGATGCCGCAGATCTTCCGCGACGCCGGCGTCCCCGCCTCCACCGCGGGCGTTCTCCTCGCCGTCACCATGGTCATGGGCGTCCCGCTCGCCTTCGTGATCCCCCGGCTCGCCACCCGCATGAAGAACCAGGGCCCGATCGTCGTCGCCCTCGGCCTCTGCGGCCTCGCCGGCTACACCGGCCTGTTCCTCGCCCCCGCCGCCGGAGCCTGGATCTGGGCGCTGCTCCTCGGCGTCTCCAACTGCTCCTTCCCGCTGGCCCTCACGATGATCGGCATGCGCTCGCGCACCGGCGCCGGAGTCGTCCGGCTCTCCGCCTTCGCGCAGAGCGTCGGCTACCTCATCTCCATCCCCGGCCCGCTCCTCGTCGGCGTCCTCTACCAGCACAGCGGCGGCTGGGGACTGCCGATCGCCCTGATGGGCGGGCTCATGGTGCCGCAGATGATCGTCGGAACCCTGGCGGGCAGGGACCGGACGGTCGAGGACGAATCCTGAGATGCGAGACTGTCGCCATGCCAGTTCTCGAACCCAATCCCCCGAACGGCCAGAAGAAGCTGCTCATCGTGTTCGGCGCGATGATCGGCATCACGGTCGTCATCGGCCTCATCGCCTCGTTCGCCTCCCCGTGACACCCGGCCGCCACGCCCGGTGGTGGGGGTAACCCCCGCATCCCCTAGGGGGCGGGACTCAGGGTGAAGTGGGTGGATCACCGGATGGGCCGAGGGGCCCGCGATCCCTAGGTTGGAGTCAACAGGGAAAGCGGAGCTCTCACCCACGGAGGCGGTCATGTCGGCCCACACGTCCACCCGCGTCCGGCACGCGGCGACCGGTGTCGACACCCGGCTGCCCTGGTGGGCCCTCGCCCTTCCGGCGGCCGCGTTCGTCGCCCTCCTGATGCTGATGACCGGGCCCGGTGAGGCCCGTGCGGCGGTCGGCGAGCCCGGGGCCGGAGGGTTCCTGGAGCGGATCCAGCAAACGCTCTCTCTCTGAGTCGACGCGAGCCGATTCGTGCGAAGCTGAGGACCATGAGCGTCGACACACCCCGCAGGATCGTGCTGCTCCGACACGCGAAGGCGGACTGGAACCAGGAGTCCGACCACGAGCGCCCCCTCGCCGAGCGAGGCCGCACGGACGCCCCCGTCGCAGGCCGCCGGCTCGCCGAGACCGGCATCGCCTTCGACCTGGCCCTCTGCTCCACCGCCACCAGGACCCGCGAGACCTGGAAACTGGCCGTGCATGCCCTCCCCGAGCGCCCGAAGACCGTGTACGAGGACAGGCTGTACGAGGCCTCGCTCGGCGAGCTCATCGCCCTGCTCAACGAGACCTCGGAGGACGTGTCCGACCTCCTGGTCATCGGCCACAACCCCGGAATGCACGCCCTCGCCGACGCCCTCGCGGGCGAGTCCGAGGGCGACGCGCTGCCCCGGATGAACCGCAGCGGCTTCCCGACCGCCGCCTTCGCCGTGCTCACCTTCAACGGCTCGTGGAAGTCCCTCGAACACGGCGCCGGACGCCTCGTCGACTTCTGGACCCCGCACGCCTGACCGGCACGCCCGACCCGTACGCCTCGGCGGAATCCGTACGCCCCGACCGCATGCCCACGCCGTAGCCGCCCGCATGCGCCGAAGCCGAAGCCGTACGGGAAAGGGCCCGGCCGTCACTCGACGGCCGGGCCCTCCCACGTCCGGGTCCACCCGCGGGTCAGTGCAGCAGGTCTTCCTCGCCGACGTCCGCGGCCTCGACCTCTTCGCGCGTGATCCCCAGCAGATACAGCACGGTGTCCAGGAACGGCACGTTCACCGCCGTGTGCGCGGCCTCGCGCACCACCGGCTTCGCGTTGAACGCCACGCCGAGACCGGCCGCGTTCAGCATGTCCAGGTCGTTCGCCCCGTCGCCGATCGCCACGGTCTGCGCCAGCGGCACACCCGCCTCCGCCGCGAACCGGCGCAGCAGCCGCGCCTTGCCCGCCCGGTCCACGATCTCGCCGGTCACCCGTCCGGTCAGTTTGCCGTCCACGATCTCCAGGGTGTTGGCCGAGGCGAAGTCGAGCCCGAGCCGCTCCTTCAGATCGTCCGTGACCTGGGTGAACCCGCCCGAGACGACACCCACCTGGTAGCCGAGCCGCTTGAGCGTACGGATCAGGGTCCGGGCACCCGGCGTCATCCGCACCTCGGCACGGACCTTGTCCACCACCGAGGCGTCGAGCCCCGCGAGCAGCTCCACGCGCGCGTGCAGCGACTGCTCGAAGTCCAGCTCTCCGCGCATCGCCGCGGCCGTCACCTCGGCGACCTTGTCCTCGCACCCGGCGTGTGCCGCGAAGAGCTCGATCACCTCGTCCTGGATCAGCGTCGAGTCGACGTCCATGACGACGAGCCGCTGGGCCCGCCGGTGCAGCCCGGCGGAGACCACGGCCACATCGACCCCGATGGTGTGGGCCTGGGTGGCGAGGGAGGTCCGCAGCGGCTCGGTCTCACAGCCGGAGACGGCGAACTCGACGGCCGTGACCGGGTACTTCGCCAGCCGGAAGATACGGTCGATGTTGCCGCCGGCCTCCGCGATCCTGGCCGCTATGGCCGCCGTCTGCTCCGCCGTCAGCGGGTTGCCCAGCACGGTGACGTGCGAGCGGCCCTCACCCCGGGGACGGTTGTCGCCCGTACCCGAGATGATCTCGGCCTGGAGTTTCAGCGACTCGGCCCAGCTGTGCACGGTCGCGCGGAGCTCGCCCTGCGAGGCGACGGTCGGCTCGGTGACGAGCGCGCACAGGACGAGGCGGCCGCGGGAGACGACCTGCTCGATGTCCACGACGTCGACGGAGTAGGCGGCGAGGGTGTCGAAGAGTCCCGCGGTGATCCCGGGACGGTCCTTCCCGAAGATCTTGACGAGAAGGGTGGGAACGTCTGAGGTCTGCGATGCGCTCATGGTGCTTCCACCGTATCGGGCACCGTGTGCCACCCGACCCCCCGTCCCGCCCAGCGGACACCCGAGTGGGCGCGCCCCTGATCCGGGGAGCGTCCTCGGAGAGCCTGCGCCGGGTCTTCACGCGGCCCGACTTTCGGAGAGGGGACCGGGCCTGAAATAGTTCCCCAGGATGATTCGCATCCCTGGACTCCCCGCGACGGGGGTACATCGGGGGACAAGTAGTGGGGCATGGAGTGCCAGAACTCGTACTGGAATTGAACGGAAGGACCTGGACGCTCGATCCGTCCAGGTCGTACACCCTCGGCCGCGACCCGCAGGGCGACCTGGTCATCGACGACGCCAGGGTCTCGTGGCGCCACGCCACCATCAGCTGGGGCGGCCGGAGTTGGGTCATCGAGGACCACGGCTCGACCAACGGCACGTTCCTGCAGGGGCAGCGGATCCACCAGGTGGAGATCGGCCCCGGCTCTGCCGTCCACCTCGGCAACGCCACCGACGGCCCGCGGCTGAACCTCGCCGCCGCCGGCGCCCCGGCCCACCAGCAGTCCGCGGCGGCCCGGCAGCAGCCGGCCGGAGCCCAGGCACCGGCCCACCAGGTCCCCGCCCACCAGGCCGCGGAGCAGGCCGCCCAGGCCGAGTGGATCACGCACCAGGCACCGCCGCAGCAGGGTCAGCAGGCCCCGCAGCAGAACTGGCAGCAGCAGGGCCCGCCGCCCGTGCACCCGCAGGCCGCTCGGCAGCAGGTCCCGCACCAGCAGGGACACGGCGGGCCCGGCGCCGGGGCGTCGGCGGCCTACGCCGACCGCAGCCCCACCACGTTCCACCAGCTCTCCCTCGGCCACGTCATGCGCATCGGCCGTGCCCTGGAGAACGAACTGGTCGTCTCCGACCTCCAGGTCTCGCGGCACCACGCCGAGTTCCACGCGACGCCCGACGGACGCTTCGAGATCCGCGACCTCGGCTCGCACAACGGCACGTACGTCAACGGTCAGCCGATCACCAAGGGCGGCTCCGCGCTCCTCGGCCCCCAGGACATCGTCGGCGTCGGTCACTCGACGTTCCGGCTCGTCGGCGGCCAGCTCGAGGAGTTCGTCGACACCGGTTCCGTCTCCTTCTCGGCCCGTCACCTCACGGTCACGGTCGACGGCGGCAAGCAGATCCTCAAGGACGTCTCCTTCGGCGTCCCGGAGAAGTCGCTGATCGGTGTCATCGGCCCGTCCGGCTCCGGAAAGTCCACGCTGCTCAAGGCGCTGACCGGCTACCGCCCGGCCAACGAGGGCGACGTCCTCTACGACAACCGAAGCCTCTACAAGCAGTTCGCCGAGCTGCGCCAGCGCATCGGTCTGGTCCCGCAGGACGACATCCTGCACAAGGAGCTGACCGTCCAGAAGGCCCTGCGCTACGCCGCCAAGCTCCGCTTCCCCGGCGACACCGCCGAGTCCGAGCGCGAGGCCCGCATCGGCGAGGTGCTGCGCGAGCTCAAGCTCGACATCCACAAGGAGAAGAAGGTCACCTCCCTCTCCGGCGGTCAGCGCAAGCGCGTGTCGGTCGCCCTGGAGCTCCTCACCAAGCCGTCGCTGATCTTCCTGGACGAGCCGACCTCCGGCCTCGACCCGGGCATGGACCGCGATGTCATGCAGCTGCTCCGCGGCCTCGCCGACGACGGCCGCACGGTCCTCGTCGTCACCCACTCGGTGGCCGAGCTGGGCCTCTGCGACAAGCTGCTCGTCATGGCCCCCGGTGGCTCGGTGGCGTACTTCGGCCCGCCGGACGAGGCGCTGAACTTCTTCGGCTACTCCACCTGGGCCGACGTCTTCTCCGCCTTCGAGAACTACCGCGACTACGACTGGGCGGGCCGCTGGAAGGGCTCGCAGCACTACCAGCTGTACGCCGCGGACATCGACGCCGTCGCCGCGCAGCCCGTGCAGATGCCGCAGCAGGCGATGTCCAGGCCGCCGAAGCCGCAGGGCTGGGGGTCCCAGCTGTGGACCCTGATCCGGCGCTACGTCTCCGTGATCGCCTCCGACGTGGGCTTCATGGCCCTGATGGTGATCCTGCCGGCCGTCCTCGGCGCGGTGTCCGTCGTCATCCCCGCCGACTTCGGCCTCGGCAAGCCCACGCCCCCGTCCCGGTTCAACGGTGACGCCGGCACGATCATGCTGATCCTCGCGGTCGGCATGTGCTTCAGCGGCGCGGCCAACTCGGTCCGTGAGCTGATCAAGGAACGGGTCATCTACGAGCGGGAGCGTGCCGTCGGCCTGTCCCGCTCCGCGTACCTGATGTCCAAGGTCATCGTCCTCGGCCTGATCACGGCCTTCCAGGGCGTGATCATCTGCGCCATCGGCTTCTCCACGCGCGCGCTGCCCGAAGAGGGCCTGCTCATGCCGCCGGCCGTCGAGCTGTGCATCCAGGTCATCGGGCTCGGCCTGACCTCGATGATGGTCGGCCTGGTCATCTCCGCGCTGGTGAAGACCGCCGAGAAGACCATGCCGCTGCTCGTCATGTTCGCGATCATCCAGGTCGTGTTCACCGGCATCCTCTTCCAGGTGTACGACTCGCCCGGCCTGGAGCAGTTCGCCTGGCTCATGCCCTCCCGCTGGGGCATCGCCGGCGCCGGCGCCACCCTGGACCTGGCGCACCTGATGCCGCCGTGGGACCACAAGGACCCCACGAACACCGACCCGCTGTGGGAGCACACGGTCGGCCAGTGGAGCCTCAACCTCGGCATCCAGCTGTTCATGGCAGCCGTCTGCTGCGTCGCCGTGGCGCGACTGCTGCGCCGCCACGAGCCCGAGGTCATGCGCAAGTGATCGCCTGACCGACCGGTACGCCGAAGGGCGGCACCCCCAGTGCGGGGGGTGCCGCCCTTCGGCGTGCGACAGCGGACCGAGTGCGATCAGTACGCGCTGTTGACGTTGTCGATCGAGCCGTAGCGGTCGGCCGCGTAGTTGGCGGCGGCGACGAGGTTGGCGACCGGGTCGTACTGGTCGAACTTGGTGCCCGGGATGTGGTAGGCCTTGAAGGTCGGGTAGATGACCTGCAGCAGGCCCTTCGACGGGACGCCGTTGATGGCGTTGATGTCCCAGTTGTTGATGGCCCGCGGGTTGCCGCTGGACTCACGCATGATGTTCTTGTGCAGGCCGTTGTACGTGCCCGGGATGTTGTGCTTGTCCATGATGAACAGCGCCTCGCGGATCCAGCCGTCGAGGTTGTTCGCGAAGACGGGGGTGCGGGCGACGGAACGGCTCGCGGCCGCCTTCGCCGCGGCACGCTTCTTCGCGTCGGCCTTCGCCTTCGCCGCGGCCTTCGCCTTGGCGTCCGCCTTCGCCTTCGCGGCGGCCTTGGCCTGAGCCTCCGCCTTCGCCTTGGCAGCGGCGGCGGCCTTCGCCTTGGCGTCGGCCTTCGCCTTCGCCGCGGCCTCCTGCTTGGCCTTGAGGCCGACGGTGGTGTGCTGCTCGGTCACGCTGGCGGCCAGGGCCTTCGCCTGCGGGCTGTTCGCGTTGTACGACCAGGCCACCTGCTGCGTACCGGAGAGAGCCTGGGGCTCGGTCTCGGTGGAGCCGTTGCCGGGTACCAGGGAGAGCGTGAGCGCCGCGGCGCCCAGAGCGGCGACGCCGGCGATCGTGGCCTTGTGGGTCTTCTTCAGACCACGAATGTGGCCAGGGGTGTTCGCAGACATAACGGACTACCTCTTCGAATCGCTGGGGGTCGCTCCACCGGGGCGGTGTCTCGCCAACTCGGCGGCGACGGGGGCAATTCTTAGCGGCCGCAAAATGCCCTGGCAAAGGTGTGACGTACGATCCCGGGTAGTGGATCAGGGGCCCGTGCACGAGCCACAGAAGGGGCCTTATGTCGGGCTCACCCCACCCTGACCCACCCCTTCGAGGTCCACTAGGGGACTTCGTAAGTGACCTGGGTCCTATGCGCGGGCTCACATCGGGCAGGTAACGAACTCACCAGCCGTTGCGTGAGCAATGCGCACAGTAAGTCCCCTCCTCCTGAAGGGGAACGAGGGTCTCCAGGCACTACGACCCGGGAGTTCGACGACAGGCCTAGGTCCCCGGTCCCCCTCCTCCGCGGTCTCCGGACGGATACGGACCGTCACGGCCCGCCGGTACGGTGAACACATGAGCCATCGACCGAGCTCCGGCCTGGCCGCCGTGAGCACCGCCCTCCTGGCCATGAGCCGCCATCTGGAGGTCCGCGACGTCCTCAAGACGATCGTCGCCTCCGCCCGCGAGCTGCTCGACGCCGAGTACGCGGCCCTGGGCGTCCCCGACGACCACGGAGGCTTCGCCCAGTTCGTGGTCGACGGCGTCAGCGACGAACAGTGGAAGGCGATCGGCCCGCTGCCCCGGCAGCACGGCATCCTCGCCGCGATGCTCCACAAGGCCGAGCCCGAGCGGCTCGCCGACGTCCGTGAGGACCCCCGCTTCGAGGGCTGGCCCGCCGCCCACCCCGAGATGTCCGACTTCCTCGGCCTCCCCGTCAGGGACGGCGACGAGATCCTCGGCGCCCTCTTCCTCGCCAACAAGCGCTGCCCCAAGGAGAACGGGGGCTGTGGCTTCACCGCCGAGGACGAGGAACTCCTCTCGATCCTGGCCCAGCACGCGGCCATCGCCCTCACGAACGCCCGTCTGTACGAGCGCAGCCGCGAGCTCACCATCGCCGAGGAGCGCTCCCGCCTCGCCCACGAGCTGCACGACGCCGTCAGCCAGAAGCTCTTCTCGCTCCGGCTCACCGCCCAGGCCGCCGCCGCGCTCGTCGACCGCGACCCGGCCCGCGCCAAGGGAGAGCTCCAGCAGGTCGCCCTGCTCGCCGCCGAGGCCGCGGACGAGCTGCGCGCCGCCGTCGTCGAGCTCCGCCCCGCCGCCCTCGACGAGGACGGCCTCGTCCACACCCTCCGTACCCACATCCAGGTCCTGGACCGCGCCCACACCGCCCGGGTCACCTTCGAAAGCCCCGGGACGCGCGCGCTGCCCGCCGCGCAGGAGGAAGCGGTCCTCCGGGTCGCCCAGGAGGCCCTGCACAACGCCCTGCGGCACTCGGACGCGGGGCTCGTCACCGTCTCCCTCACCCGCGCGGGCCAGGGCGCGCGGCTCACCGTCGCCGACGACGGCAAGGGCTTCGACCCGCGTACGGTCCGCAGTGCGGGACGCCACCTGGGCCTGGTCTCCATGCGGGACCGGGCGGGCGGCGTCGGCGGATCGCTCACCGTGACCTCGGCCCCGGGCGAGGGCACCACGATCGAGATGGAGGTTCCCGGTGGCTGACAAGCAGATCCGTGTCCTGCTGGTCGACGACCACCAGGTCGTCCGCAGAGGCCTGCGCACCTTTCTGGAGGTACAGGACGACATAGAGGTGGTGGGGGAGGCCTCCGACGGCGACGAGGGCGTCGCCAGGGCCGAGGAGCTCCGCCCCGACGTGGTCCTCATGGACGTGAAGATGCCGGGGACGGACGGCATCGAGGCGCTGAAGCGGCTCCGCGAGCTCGACAACCCCGCGAAGGTCCTCGTCGTCACCAGCTTCACCGAGCAGCGGACGGTGGTCCCCGCGCTCCGCGCCGGCGCCTCCGGATACGTCTACAAGGACATCGACCCCGACGCGCTGGCCGGCGCGATCCGCTCCGTCCACGCCGGGCACATCCTGCTCCAGCCCGAGGTCGCGGGCGCGCTCCTCAGCCAGGACGACTCCCACGGGGGCACGGGACGCGGCTCGACCCTCACGGAGCGGGAGCGCGAGGTCCTCGGTCTGATCGCGGACGGCCGGTCCAACCGCGAGATCGCCCGCGCGCTCGTCCTCTCCGAGAAGACGGTCAAGACACACGTCTCGAACATCCTCATGAAGCTCGACCTCGCGGACCGCACCCAGGCGGCGCTCTGGGCGGTCCGCCACGGCCTGACCAACTGACGCGCCCCTGAGAGGGCGCCGGGCGCCCCCTCGCGCGCCGGGCGCACGACCGTTCTGTCCTTCATACCGTCGTGTGTATGTCCCCCGTTCGGCGCAACCTCGCGGGGGGTGCCGCGTTCTCCATGGCGTGCTGCGGCTGACCGGCCGCAGCGATGACCAGGAGGATGTACCAAGTGAAGAACCTCAAGAAGGCCGCTGCCCTCACCATGGTCGCCGGTGGCATCGTCGCCGCCGGCGCGGGTGTCGCCTCCGCCCACGGCGCCGAGGCCACGGGCAAGGCCGTCGAGTCGCCGGGCGTCGCGTCCGGCAACCTGGTGCAGGTCCCGGTCCACGTCCCCGTGAACGTCTCCGGCAACACGGTCAACGTGATCGGCCTGCTCAACCCGGCCTTCGGCAACCACGCCGTCAACGGCTGACGGCCGCACGAACCGACCGGCCCCCGGGACGATCCCCCCCGGGGGCCGGTTCCGCGTTCCCCCTCTTACGACGCGGTCCGCTGCGGCGGCCTCCGTCCGCCGGCCGGGGTGGCCGACCCGGGATCAGAAGCCCCGGTCCCGTTCCCGTTCCTCCACGTAGGCGTTGTAGGCGGCGACCTGCGCCCGCCTCGCCACCCGCTCCACCGGCCGCAGCGCGTCCCCCCGCGCCGCCATTTCCGAAGCGCTCACCGCGCCCCCGTGCCCATGGTCGTACGCCAGGTCCACCAGCAGGCCCACCCGCTGCGCCAGCTCCAGGACCCGCACCGCCCGCGGCGGGTAGCCCGGGGCGAGGACCTCCCGGCCCACCTCCGCCCGCGCCCGGTACGCCTCGCGCGCCGCGTCCGCCGCCGGGCCCGAGGCCGCCACGTCCAGCCGGGTCAGCACCGCGGTCGCGTCCCGCAGGGCCTCCGCCAGTTCCCGCTCCGCCTCGCCGAGCGACGGCACGTCCGCCGGCGGCGCCTCCCGCACCGCGAGACAGCGCCAGACCACCTCCACGTGGACGTCGCCCACCGGCCCCGCCTCCGAGACCTCCGGCACGAGGCCGTACGGTGCGCCGTAGCCCACCGCCGCCTCCTCCGCCTCCAACGCACGCGCGTTGAAGTCCGGCGGCCCGCTCAGCCCCAGCGGATGCCCCGGCGCCGGCAGCGCCACCCGCCACCCGGTCACCCCGAGCCGCCGCAGCCGGCCGAGCGCCAGCGTCAGCCCCACCGGCCGGGCCTCACCCGGCAGCCCCTCCACGCGGTGCACCGCGTCCTCCCCGACAATGGCCAGCGCCGCCTCGTCCGGCGACACCGCCCCGGCCAGCAGGGCGTTGCCCCAAGCGGCCAGGCGTCCTGAGCGTGGTTCCGAAAGCATCCCCCAAGACTAGGGGGAGTCCCGGGCGCACCGGGGGACGCAAAGGAAGCCCTAGGGACCGGCCCGCTCCGTCGATAACGTAGGTTTTCCCCTGGACGCCGCGCCCACCGGTGCAAGGCGACGACACGACTCGACCGCAAGGGGAGACAACGCGCTCATGAGCGATGTACTGGAGCTGGTGGACGTATCCGTGGTCCGCGACGGACGGGCTCTGGTGGACGAGGTCTCCTGGTCGGTCAAGGAGGGCGAGCGCTGGGTGATCCTCGGACCCAACGGCGCCGGCAAGACCACCCTTCTGAACATCGCCTCCAGCTACCTCTTCCCCACCAAGGGCACCGCCCACGTCCTGGGCGAGCAGCTCGGCGGCGTCGGCACCGACGTGTTCGAGCTCCGCCCCCGCATCGGCATGGCCGGCATCGCCATGGCGGAGAAGCTCCCCAAGCGCCAGACCGTCCTGCAGACCGTCCTCACCGCCGCGTACGGCATGACCGCCACCTGGCACGAGGACTACGACCCGGTCGACGAGCAGCGCGCCAAGGCCTTCCTCGACCGCCTCGGCATGAACGAGTACCTGGACCGGAAGTTCGGCACCCTCTCCGAGGGCGAGCGCAAGCGCACCCTGATCGCCCGCGCGATGATGACCGACCCCGAGCTCCTCCTCCTCGACGAGCCCGCCGCCGGCCTCGACCTCGGCGGCCGAGAGGACCTCGTCCGCCGTCTCGGCCGCCTCGCCCGCGACCCGTACGCCCCCTCCATGATCATGGTCACCCACCACGTCGAGGAGATCGCGCCCGGCTTCACCCACGTCCTGATGATCCGTCAGGGCAAGGTGCTCGCGGCCGGCCCCGTGGAGATGGAACTGACCTCCCGCAACCTCTCGCACTGCTTCGGCCTGCCGCTCGTGGTCGAGCGCGTCGGCGACCGCTGGACCGCCCACGGCCTGCCCCTGAAGTAGCGGACGAAGCGCCGGCGTCCCGCACAGCCGCCCGCGCCCTGTCCCGAAGGACCCCACCGCCCTACCATGACCATGTGGACATCGACGCATGGGTCTGGTGGCTGATCGGCGCGGTGGGGCTCGGCATTCCGCTGGTCCTGACCGCGATGCCCGAATTCGGCATGTTCTCCGTCGGAGCGGTGGCGGGGGCGGTGACCGCGGCCCTGGGCTTCGGCATCGTTCCCCAGGTTCTCGTCTTCGCCGTCGTCTCGGTCGCGTTGATCGCGGTGGTACGCCCGATCGCCGCCCGCCATCGCGACGACAGGCCCCAACACGCGTCCGGCATCGATGCCCTGAAGGGGCGTCAGGCGGTGGTCCTGGAGCGGGTCGACGCCGGCGGCGGGGGCCGCATCAAACTCGGGGGCGAGATCTGGTCCGCCCGGGCGCTCGACTCCGACCAGACCTTCGAACCGGGCGTACAGGTCGACGTCGTGGACATCGACGGGGCCACCGCCGTCGTCATGTGACCGAACCTCGCCCATGACATTCCGTCATCTGCGAAACTCGATCATCGAAGGCCACCCGGCAGTCAACCGGCAGCGAAGGGCACGGGGAACACGATGTCAGCAGTCATCATCGTCCTGATCATTCTGGTGGTGCTCGTCTTCATCGCCCTGATCAAGACGATCCAGGTCATTCCGCAGGCGAGTGCGGCGATCGTGGAGCGCTTCGGCCGCTACACCCGCACCCTCAACGCCGGGCTGAACATCGTCGTCCCGTTCATCGACTCGATCCGCAACCGGATCGACCTCCGCGAACAGGTCGTCCCGTTCCCGCCGCAGCCGGTGATCACCCAGGACAACCTCGTCGTCAACATCGACACGGTCATCTACTACCAGGTGACCGACGCGAGGGCCGCGACCTACGAGGTCGCCAGCTACATCCAGGCGATCGAGCAGCTCACCGTCACCACCCTGCGCAACATCATCGGCGGCATGGACCTGGAGCGGACCTTGACCTCCCGCGAGGAGATCAACGCCGCCCTCCGCGGTGTCCTCGACGAGGCGACCGGCAAGTGGGGCATCCGCGTCAACCGCGTCGAGCTCAAGGCGATCGAGCCGCCGACCTCCATCCAGGACTCGATGGAGAAGCAGATGCGCGCCGAGCGCGACAAGCGCGCCGCGATCCTCACCGCCGAGGGCACCCGTCAGTCCGCCATCCTCACCGCGGAGGGCGAGAAGCAGTCCGCGATCCTGCGCGCCGAGGGCGAGTCCAAGGCCGCGGCCCTGCGCGCCGAGGGCGAGGCCCAGGCCGTCCGTACGGTCTTCGAGGCCATCCACGCGGGCGACCCGGACCAGAAGCTGCTCTCGTACCAGTACCTCCAGATGCTGCCGAAGATCGCCGAGGGCGACGCCAACAAGCTCTGGATCGTGCCCAGCGAGATCGGCGACGCCCTCAAGGGCCTCTCGGGCGCCTTCGGCAACAAGGAAGGCAGCGTCCCCGGCTTCAACACCAAGATCCCCGCGCCCGAAAGGCGAGACGAACCGTCGGTTGACTGACACGTACACGTAATCCTCGTGCATGATCGGTGCGAGCCCCTCGACCCCGACGACGTCAGGGCGGGGAGGCGACTCACTGACCGTGTAAGGAGATGGCGTTGTCCATCTGGGAAGCCCTGGCAGTCTTCGCCGCCGGCATCGGCGCCGGCACCATCAACACCATCGTCGGATCGGGAACGCTCATCACGTTCCCGGTCCTTCTCGCGACCGGACTCCCTCCGATCACCGCGAACGTCTCCAACGCCCTCGGCCTCGTCCCCGGCTCCATCAGCGGGGCCATCGGCTACCGGGCCGAACTCAAGGGCCAGAAGCGCCGCATCATCCGTCTCGGCGCCGCCGCCCTCGTCGGCGGCCTGATCGGCGCGATCCTGCTCCTCGCGCTGCCGTCCGACGCCTTCGACGCGATCGTCCCGGTCCTCATCGGCCTCGCGCTCGTCCTGGTCGTCCTCCAGCCCCGTATCGCCGCCGCCGTCAAGCGCCGCCGCGAACAGACCGGCACCGAGGCCCACCCCGACGGCGGCCCCGTCCTCCTCGTCGGCCTCCTGTTCGCCAGCATGTACGGCGGATACTTCGGCGCCGCCCAGGGCGTGCTCTACCTCTCCCTGATGGGCCTGCTGCTCCACGACACCCTGCAGCGGATCAACGCCGTCAAGAACATCCTCGGCGCCCTCGTCAACGGCGTCGCCGCCGTCTTCTTCCTCTTCGTCGCCGAGTTCGACTGGACGGCCGTCCTGCTCATCGCCGTCGGCTCCACCATCGGCGGCCAGATCGGCGCCAAGGTCGGCCGCAAGCTGCCGCCCACGGTCCTGCGCGGAGTGATCATCGCGGTCGGCGTCATCGCCATCCTCCAGCTGACACTCCGTTAGAACCGTCGCCCGGAACGACGGAAGGGCCCGCCTCCCCACACCGGGGGAGGCGGGCCCTTCCGTACGAGACAGGGTCACGCGGCAGTCTTCGCCAGCCACTCCGGGAGCTCGGACCGCTCGCTCGCCCGCATCGCCAGCAGCATCGCGTCCGCGGGCGTCGGCTCGAACGGCTGGAACAGCAGCGGCATCCCCGCCTGCTCCGGCGTCCTGGCCGCCTTGCGGTGGTTGTCCTCGGCGCACGAAGCAACCGTGTTCAGCCAGCTGTCCCCACCGCCCTGGGCCCGCGGCACCACGTGGTCGACGGTCGTCGCCCGCCGCCCGCAGTACGCGCACCGGTGCTGGTCCCGCACCAGCACCCCCCTCCTCGACCACGGTGCCTGTCTTCGGAACGGCACCCGGACGTAGCGGCAGAGCCTGATCACCCGCGGCACCGGAAGATCGACGGCCGCACCTCGCACCCGCAGATCGGGATGGGCGTGCTCGACGACGGCCTTGTCCGTCAGGACAAGCACCACCGCACGGTTGAGAGAGACCGTCGACAGCGGCTCGAAGCTCGCGTTGAGTACCAGCGTGTCCCGCATTGTGCCCACCTCCCGTGTGCAGGCCCGGCCCCGGAGCGGGGCGGTGGGGCCTGGATCAACGATGGCCGGGCCGGCCGGGGTCGGACAACGCAATATTTCCCGCGCAACAAAAGATGCCCGCTTCTGATCTCTCCAAGACCAGAAGCGGGCAAACAACTAACGAATGATCAGACCGCCGCGGGAGCCGCGTACTCACCGATCAACTGGGCACGCCCCAGCGTGTGGAAGCGCAGGTTGAACCCGACCACGGCGGGCGACACATCGCCGTCCGGACCGAGCTTCTCGCTGTCCACCGCGTACACCGTGAACACATAGCGGTGCTCTTCGCCCGCCGGGGGAGCGGCACCACCGAAGTCCTTCGAGCCGTAGTCGTTCCGGACGTGCACGGCCCCGGCCGGCAGCCCCTCGAACGACCCCGACCCGGCACCGGCGGGCAGCTCGGTCACCGACACCGGGATGTCGAACAGCACCCAGTGCCAGAACCCGCTGCCCGTCGGGGCGTCCGGGTCGAAGCAGGTGACGGCGAAGCTCTTCGTCTCCGCCGGGAACCCCTCCCAGCGCAGCTGCGGCGAGGTGTTCCCCGCCGCGTACACCTGCGCGTCCTTCAGGACCCCGCCCGGCGCGATGTCGTCGCTCACCACGGTGAACGCCGCCACCGGCGGATGGAAGTCATGCGGGAGCGGCGCCCTCTTGCCCTCGGACACGTCGAAACCTCCGTATCGCCCGTACTGCCTCAGCAGCCTTTACGGGCCCGAGCCTAGAGCCAGTTGCGACGCCCGCCGACCTCGGCGAGCCACTGGTTCAGGTAAGCCGCCCAGTCGGTGGCGTGGAAGTCGTCCAGACCCACCTTGAACGCACGGAACGAGTCGCTGCCCTCACCGAACAGACCCGGCTTCTTGTCCATCTCCAGGACGACGTCCATCTCACGGTCGTCCGCGACGAAGCTGACCTCGACCTGGTTCAGACCCCGGTACTGCTGCGGCGCGAAGAACTCGATCTCCTGGTAGAAGGGCAGCTTCTGCCGCGTCCCGCGGATGTGCCCGCGCTCCATGTCCGCGCTCTTGAAGCGGAAACCGAGCTGGAGGAAAGCGTCGAGGATCGCCTGCTGCGCCGGCAGCGGGTGCACGTTGACCGGGTCCAGGTCACCGGAGTCCACCGCGCGGGCGATCTCCAGCTCGGTGGTCACACCGATGTTCATCCCGCGCAGCCGCTGCCCCGAGACCGAGGTCACCGGCGTCTCCCACGGGATCTCCAGACCGAACGGCACCACGTGCACCGCGCCGGCCTTCACCTCGAAGGCACCGCCCAGACGGACCTTGACGAACTCGATGTCCTGCTTCTGCTCCTGGTCACCGCCCTCGACCTCGACCCGCGCCTGCAGGCCGACGGAGAGACCCTCGATCTGCTGGTCGACACTGCCGCCCTGGATCCGGACCTCACCCTGGACGACACCACCCGGAACCACGTTCTCCTCGGTGAGCACCGTCTCCACGGTGGCCCCACCGGCGCCCAGGCTCGCGAGCAGCTTCTTGAATCCCATGACCTTCACTCCTTCTCAGTCCTGACCCCTACATACGCGCGACGACCGTAGTCGGTTCCCCGCCGGACCCCCACTACGCTCGTACGCCATGAGCGAGAGCCCTGACCGTACGCCGCTCCCACGGACCTTCTTCGACCGCCCGGTCCTCGAGGTCGCCCCCGATCTCCTCGGCCGCACACTCGTCCGCCGTTCACCCGAAGGACTGATGGAACTGCGCCTGACGGAGGTGGAGGCGTACGCGGGTGCGATCGACCCCGGCTCGCACGCCTTCCGGGGCCGCACGGCACGCAACGCCGTCATGTTCGGCCCGCCCGGACACGCGTACGTCTACTTCACCTACGGCATGTGGCACTGCCTCAACCTGGTGTGCGGCCCCGAGGGCCAGGCGAGCGGGGTACTGCTGCGCGCGGGGGAGATCACGAAGGGCGCCGACCGGGCCCGCCCCCGCCGCCGCTCGGCCCGCCACGACCACGAGCTGGCCAAGGGCCCGGCCCGTCTGGCCACGGCCCTCGACATCGGCCTCTCCCTGAACGGCACCGACACCTGCGCCGGCCCGGACGCCCCCCTCTCCCTCCTCACCGGCACTCCGCCGGCCCCCGGCCAGATCCGCAACGGCCCCCGCACGGGGGTCGGCGGCGACGGCGCCCCGCATCCCTGGCGCTTCTGGATCGACGAGGACCCGACGGTGAGTCCGTATCGTCCCCACTCGCCCCGGAGGCGCACACTTGACTCAAGACGTCCGACCGCCTAACGTAGCCCGAGCAGCTGGTTACGGGCCTGCTTGTTCGAGCACCCCGCAGCTGCCACCCACTACTCAAGATGACTCCCCAGCAGGGGCGTATTTCGGCATGCCGAAATTCGAATTCGATTGCTCGATTATGAGTCGCCGAAGGAATCAGCTAATGTAGTGAACACGCCGAAAGGCGAAAGGCAGCCAACAGGCCACCGGATACGAACTCCGAACCGGAAACGGAACGGAAAACGATCTGGTAGGGTTGGAAACACGAAGGGAAGCCCGGAGGAA
>NZ_LIPQ01000092.1 GCF_001418135.1 Streptomyces aureus | reverse complement strand
GGGAGAACCGGATCCGCCCGCGGGTGCCCTCGACGTCGACGTGCGGCCACGACTTCGTGATGCCCGCCCGGTCCGTGCCGTGGGAGCGCAGCAGGTCGGCGAGGACGGTGACGGTGTCGTAGCCCTCGAAGGCGACGAAGGAGGGCGCTTCGCCCAACCGCTCGCGCAGGGCCGTCCCGACCCGGGTGCCGAGCGGGCCGACGTGCTCTGGCAGGTAGCGCAGGAACGGGATCGCGGCGCCGTCCTCGCCGAGCGCCGTCGCCCACGAGCCGAACTCCGGCTGCCCGGCCGGAGCGCCGATCAGGATCTCGGAGAGGCGCCGGTCGCGGCGGACGGCCCGGACGAGCGGCACGGCAGGCTCCGGGTGGCCCACAAGGAGGAGGAGCGCGGTGGCGCGCTGGTCGACGAGGGCGTCGCACACCGCCGTGGGCGTCAGCTCACCCATGTCGAGCGGGACGACGGTGCCGCCGCGGGGAGCGAGACGGTCCCGCAGAAGGCGGGTCCCGGACGCCCAGTAGACGCTCGGCTGGGCGGCGACGGCGACACGACGGTGACCGGCGGCAAGCAGGAAGTCCGCGTAGATCCGCCAGCCGTGGGACTGCGCGGGGGCGAGGCGCGCCACCCGGTCCGTCGGCTCGTCGGTGAGCGCGTCGAGGACGGCCGACGAGCAGAGGTACGGCAGGCCGAGGGCGTCGGCCCCGGCGGCGGCGGCGCGGGCGACGACGCTGTGGTACTCCCCGGCCAGAGCGGCCACGCCGAGCCCGGCCAGTTCCTCCACCGCGGCCGCGGCCCGCCGCGGATCGGCCGCGGTGTCTCGGACCACCAGTTCGAGCGGTCTTCCGCCGTTCGCGCCGGTCCCGTCGGTCTCCCCGGCGGCGCCGATCCCGCCGGCGTCGTTGACCTCGCGGACGGCCAGTTCGAGTCCGGCGAGCAGGTGCCGGCCCGCCTCGACCCAGCCGGGCGGGGTCAGCGGGACGAGAGCGCCGATCCTGACGGGCGATCCGTCGGGCCGTGCCGCTCCGGGCGTCGGGAGTGGCGTACTCATGAGGCGGCGTCTCCTGTGACGGGCGAAAGGACGGGGAAGGCGTGGTCCCGCCAGATCAGACGGGAGGCCTCCTCCGGGTAGGCCATGACGGCGGGGTGGGTGTCGAAGACCTGCACGAGCCGTCGTCCGGTGTCGTACGCCGGCCAGCCGGGGTCGCCGTGGGCGGCGAAGGACGTCCAGGCGGCGCGCATCCGGGCGGACAGGGCCTCCGCCTCCGCGGACGGCTCCTCACCGATCAGCACGGCGGTCCGGCCGCGGTCCAGATTGCCGAAGACGAGGGGTACGTCGAGGCCGTGGCAGGCACCGAAGGCACCGCCCATGCCGGGGGCGGCCCACGTCAGCTCGTACACATGGGTGCGGCCGCCCGTGGCCGCCCGGGCCTCGGCGAGCTGGAGCGACGGCATGCGGAAGAGCCAGTCGGAGTGGACCAGTTCGTACAGCCCGTCCGGGTCCGCCGTCGGAAAGGCGTCGCGATACCGGCGCGCTCCGTCCGGGCCGGGAGCGAGGAGGCGGAGGGCGGCCGCCGCCTGCTCCTCGCTCACCTCGCCGAGCAGGCCGGTGACCGCGGTGAACAGGCGCTGCTCGTCGCGGGTGTGGCCGACGAGGAGGTCGACGTCACGGCCGGCGCCGTCGGACAGGGCCTGCCACGGTGTGGTGGGCAGGATGTCGCCGTCGACGACCGGAGAGAAGGGGATCGGCCGGTACGCGGGCCGGCCCCAGCGGTCCGCCCACTGGTCCATCTTCGCGCTGAGCGCGTCGCCCGCGGCCGGAAGTTCGTACGGGGGGACGCCGGACAGGTCGGCCACCGTGGGCCGCAGGCCCAGTTCGGCGGCGCAGGCCGTGGCGATGTCCGAGGCGAGCTCGGGGGAGAAGTACGTGCCCTGCACGCTCTGCGCGACGGCCCGGCGGAAGAGCCCCGCCGCCCGGTCCATCGCGAGCAGGGCGGCGACCGATCCCCCGCCCGCCGACTGGCCGAAGACGGTGACCCGTCCGGGGTCACCGTCTTCGGCCAGT
>NZ_LIPQ01000091.1 GCF_001418135.1 Streptomyces aureus | reverse complement strand
GCGGAGGGAGTGACGGGGGGGAGGACGGCGGAGGGTCAGGCGGAGGGCGACGGAGGGCGACGGAGGGAGCGGCGTTCACCTCCGAGTTACCCGAGAGCAGTCCCGAGGACTCCCGCTGTTGCCGAACAGCGATCTACCATGCGGTTGTTGTGCGTGAGCACGCACAACGGGCGTCAGGGGGAGGCGCGATGGCGGTACGACCCGTACGACAGGTACGAGCGCAGGACCGGATACCGGACGACATACCGGGCCGGGTCCCGCGGGATCTGCCCGGTGGAGTGGAGCTGTACCACCTGAGGCCCGACGGCGGCATTCTGCTCGCCGACCGGGAGGGCAGCCGGGAGCTAGGACCCGAGCGGGAGTTCCTGCGGTTCATCGACGACGGGCAGTTCGCCCACTATCTGGTCGGGGACGCGGCGACCTCGCCCGAGCGGCCGTCGAACGCCACCGTCAAACTCGGGGTCGTGGGCCCGCGCAGCGCCTTCACCCCGCACGCGCACGGCGGTGAGCACTTCGTCCTCAGCCTCGGTCATGCCGCCTGCGGGCTGTACGACGAGGCCCGCGGGCGCGTCACCGACGTCCCGCTCGCACCGGGCATGCTGATCCGGATCCCGGAGATGATGCCGCACTCCTTCGCCAACCGCGGCGACACCCCGCTGACGATCATCGCCGCGAACACCGGATACGGGATCGACCACGAGGACTACGCGATCACCGCGGCCGAGGCCGAACGGCGGGCCGGGGACCCCGGCGGCTCCCCCGCCGGCGGCCGGACCGCCCTGGCCGCCGACCCCCTCACGGACTACCGGACCCTGGCGGCCGAGCTCCGTGACATCGAGCGTGCCCAGCGGGTCCACGGCATCGCCGCCACCACGGTCCGCGAGCGGCTCGCCGCCCGGCTGCGCCGGGTGGCCGCCGCACTGGAGGTGCCCAGATGATCTGTCCGCACTGCGAACGCAACCTGCTCCGCAAGGAACGCACCGGCAACCGCTGCACCCACTGCAATCGCCCCTACGCACTGGACCCCAAGACCAACCCGCTCCGTCTCAACGACCTCCGGGTACGCCGGATCACCACCGCGCTCACCGACGGGGGCCGGATCGAGATCGTCCCCGACCAGCTCTGGTACGCCCTCTCCCGCAAGCGCCTCCGGGACAGCGAGTTCGGGCAGGGCTGCATGGGCGGGGCGTTCGTGGCGGCCGGCTTCGTCACCGTCATCGCCTTCGTCGCCGAGGCACCGGTCCTGCTGATCGCCTCCGCCGCCCTCCTGCTCATCGGCCTGGGCGTCACCGCGGCCCGGGCCATGGGCGCGGGCAAGGGCATCCCGCCGGTGGTCCGGGAGGCCTTCCCCGCGCTGGTGCTCTCCCCCTGGCGGTCGGTGTACGGGGTGCTCCCGCCCGGTGTGCTCGACACCACGGGGTCCGGAGGCGGCAGGGCGGACCCGGCGGGTGCGGCCGGCACGACCGGGGTGCTGGTCTGCCCCGACCGCGCCGTCGTCGCGTTCCTCGTCGCCGACGGGCTGCCCGCCCGCCACGGCCTCGCGGTGGCGCGGAGCGTCGCGGAGGCCGCGGCGGTCCCGTCGAAGGGTCCGGTGCTCGTGCTCCACGACTCCGACGCGGACGGCGAACTGCTCGTACGGGGCCTCCGGGACGCCCTGCGGGACCGGACGGTCGTCGACGTGGGACCGCCGCTGCGCACCGTACGTGCCCTGCCCCAGGCCGTGCCCTACCGGGACCCGCGACGGAAACCGAGCCCGGCGGACATGCGGGTCCTCACCGCGCTGGGGACGTTCACCCCCGAGGAGCTGAAGTGGCTCCGGCAGGGCTGGCGGTTCCCGCTCGTCGGGCTGCCCCCTGCCCGGCTGCTCGCGGTCGTCGACCGGGTCGCCGGGCAGGCGTCACGCGGGGTCGACCCCGACCGGCGGCGCGCCGCGGACCTTGGTTTCCTCACCTGGCCCGAGGCCGCGGGACCGGACCCGGTGGGTGGCCGGTGATCTGCCCGCACTGCGCCGCCCAGCTGGCGGCCAGGGAACGGACCGGGCAGACGTGCTCGCGCTGCGAGCGCCGGTTCGCGCTCGACCCGAAGCTCCACGGCCGGGGCATGCACGATCTGCGGATCCGGCGGATCGCCGAGCGCGCCACCGACGGCGGACGTCTGAAGGTGACCCTCACCCAGCTCTGGTACCTCTCACGGGTGTCCACCCACGTCTGGGACGCGAAGCCCGCGCGCGGAATCCGGCCCGGCGTCCGGTGGCTGGTCGCCGTGCCCCTCGCCCTTCTCCTCCTCGTGGTCGGCAATCTCGTCCAGGGCGCGACGGGCGCGATCGGCGTCACCGCCGCGGTCGTCGTCGTGGTGGTGGCGTCGTCCATGCGGTACAGGCCCGCCAGCAAGGCCTGGTGGAGCATCACCCCCTCGGAGTCCGCGTTCCGGCAGGCGATGACCGGTCCCTGGCGAACCGCGTACAAACGGCTGCCGGCGGGGGTGGTGAACGACGACCCGGGCACCCCCGCACCCCGTGAGTCCGTCTCCGGCCGCCGCGAGGCCGTCATCCTCTGCACCGATCCCGCGGTCGCCGTGTTCCTCCGGGTCAACGCCGTCCCCGCGAGGCTGAAGGCACGACTCGTCGAGGCCGAACCGGCCGCCGCGCACGAGGCGCTGGCGGACGTGCCCGCCGGGCTCCCGGTGGTGGTGCTCCACGACGCGAGCGCCCTGGGGGTGCTGCTCGCCCCGCTGCTGCGCCTCGCCCACCCCGGCCGGGTCGTGGTGGACGCCGGCCTCCCGGTCTCGGTGGTCCGGACGCGCCGGGACGCCGTGCACCGGATCTCGACCACGTCCACGGTGGACGCGTCGGACCTCCGTTCCGTCGCGGGCCTGGCCGAGGAGGACGCCGCGTGGCTGGCCGGAGGCCGCTGGAGCCCGCTGGCCGCCGTCCCGCCGCGCCTTCTGGAATCGGTCGTCACGGCGGCCGTGGAACGGGCCCTGTCCGCCCACCCCGCCGAACTCCGCTCCGCCGACGGCTTCCTGACCTGGCCGGCCGAGGCGCCGGCACGGGCCGACGGCCCGTCCCGTACGAAAGGCACCACGGCCGGATGAGCCAGCGACACCTCCCGCCCCCGCGCACCGGCCCGACCGCCGGGACCGGACCGCCTGCCGCTGAGCCCGCCGGGGTCAGCCGGGCCGCCAGTGCCGGTCGGGCCGCCCGCACCGGTGGTCGCCCCACGCCCGGGTTCGCCGCCCGCACGACGGCCGGGGTGGTCGACCGGGCGATCACCGCGGCCGCGGCCCGCGCCGGAGCACCCGGCGGGCTGCGCTTCACCGAGCGCCAGCTCTACTACGAGACCTGCCGCGTCCTGAGTCCCGGCTCGACGCTCCTCAGGGGCCGGGTCCCCGGCACCCCCGCCCCGGTGCTGCGACTGCCCGTGTTCACCCGCGCCCTGGAGGCGCGCGGCCGGGAGACCGTACCGGGACTGCTTCCGCCGCTGCCCGAGCCGGCGCGGCCGCCCCGGACGCGCGGGCCGTCCGGTTCACCCGAGATGTCGGAGTCGTACGGGCCGTCGGAGTCGTACGAGCCCGACCTCTACGACTACGGGCTGCCCCGGCTGCTGATGTGCCAGGACCGTGCGATCGCCGGGATGCTGCTCGCCAACCACGTCCATCTGGAGGCGGCCTGTCCGGTGTTCGCCGCCGTGGACGCCCTGCCGCTCGACCCGAGGCTGCCGGCCGCCCTCCAGCGGGCCGAATGCGCCACCGTGTTCGTGCTGCACGACGCGAGCCCGGCCGGGCTGGCGTTCCCCGCCCTGGTGCGGGCCGGTCTGGGACCATTGGCCGGAGTGCGGGTCGTGTCGCTCGGTCTGGTGCCCCGCCACGCGGCCGCCCTGCGCCTGCCCACCGGCCGCGGCCCCGCGCCGGGTCCCACCGGTCTCGCCGCGCTGCCCGCCGCGCTGCGGCCACGGGAGGCCGACTGGCTGGCGGACGGACGGTTCGCCGAGGTGGCGGCCGTGCCCCCGGACCGGCTGTTGCGCACGGTACTGCGCCTGACGCGGGGGCCACGACCGCCCCGCGACTCCCTGTGGAGCGGCTTGCGCGGACTGCGCGGAACCGGCTTCATGACCTGGCCCGCCGCGTGACCCGTCCCGGCGCTCCCTCCCACCGACCCGAGGTACGCACACCATGAACCGTCCCGAAGAGATCGGCTACGCGGACGAACTGCTCGCCGACGGCACTGTCCACCGCCGCTACGAGAACGGCCTGGAGGAGTGGCGCCGTCGCGCCTCCGGCCACCCACTCCTCGTGCACTGGCACGACAACCGCGGCGCCTCCGGAACCGACGAGCTGCTCGGCGACCGCATCATCAAGCGCAGCCTCGCCGACGGCACCGTCACCTACGCCCGGGACATCGGCTACGGCCGCACCCTGTGGGCGCGCGGCGAGAAGGTCCTGGTCAACCGGAGTTCCTTCGGCGGCCGGATGGGCGTCCTGCTCGCGGGCCTCGGGGTGGCGACCCTCGCCATCACCGCCGCCCAGCTGCCGCCGCTCAGCATGTCCCCCGAGCAGGAGGAGGCGCTGCGCCAGCAGGCGCAGGCACAGCAGTCCGGCGGAGGCGCGGGCGGCGACAGCGGTGGCGCGGCCTCCGCCGACGACGGGTCGGACGGGACCGACGGGTCCGGGGACGGGAACGACTGGGACGCGAACTGGGACGGCGACGGGGACGCCTGGAACGACGACGACTTCGGCTGATCCGCACCACGGCGCCGCCCGCGCCCCGGCACCCATGGCGCCGGCCTCGCGACCTGCGTCACCCGTATCACCCCACGACCGGCGCCACCCGCATGACCTCACGTCCGGCGCGGCCCGCATCACAGCACGACCGGTAACACCAGGAGAAGGAGCAGTTCGTGGCACGTCTGTGCGCCTGTCTGGCCGCCACCACCGGGCAGGCCCGCGCCCATCTGGACGCGATGGGCGCCCTCGGCCCCGGCCATGCCCCGGCCGAGGTGCCCGGCGCCGAGCTGTCCCTGCTCCCCGGTGAACACGGCCGCGCCGAGGGCCCGTTCACCGCGTACGGGCGGACGGCCGTCGGAGAGGTCACCCTGCACAACCGCCCGGCACTCCTCGCCGCGCTCGCGGAGCGGGCCGATCCCCCGCCGTCAGACTGCCCGGACGGCGAACTGCTGTTGCGCTGCTGGGCGTCGCTCGGGGACGCGGGGGTGGCCCTGGCCGAGGGAATGTTCGTGCTCGCCGTGCTCGACGGCCCCGACCTGGTCCTGATCCGCGACCACGTCGGCGCCCGCACCCTGTTCTACGCGCGGGCCGACGCCGCCTGGGCGGCTTCCACCTCCCTGCGCGCGCTGCGCCGGTGGCCCGCGCTCGGCACCTCGATGAACCTGTCCGCGGTCCGGTCCTTCCTCACCTTCGCCTATCTGCCCGGCGAGGAGACCCTGCTGACCGGTGTACGGGAGGTGCTGCCCGGCCGGGTGCTCCGGCTGCACCGGGACGGGACGTCCACCGAGACCGTGCACTGGGAGCCCCGTGAGCGGATCGAGGGACCCCCGCCGGAGGATCCGAGCGCCCATGTCCTGGCGCTGCGGCACCTGTTGGAGCGGGCGACGGCGAGCAGGCTGCCCGTCGCCGAGCCGGCCGCCGTGCTCCTGTCCGGCGGGATCGACAGCTCCCTGGTCACGGCCCTCGCGGCGAAGCTCCACGGTCACCCGGTGCACACCTACTCGATCAGCTTCGGCGACGACCTGCCGAACGAGCTGGGCTACTCGGGTCTGGTGGCCGCGCACTGCCACACCCGCCACCGGGTGCTGAACGTCTCGGGCGCGGCGGTGGCCTCCCGGCTCGCCGAGGCGGCCGCCCTGCTCGACAGCCCCGTCGGCGATCCGCTGACCGTGCCGAACCTGATGCTCGCCGAGGCCGTGGCCGCGGACGGCGCATCCGTGGTCCTCAACGGCGAGGGCGGGGACCCCGTCTTCGGCGGGCCGAAGAACCTGCCGATGCTGGTCCAGGAGATGCACCGGACCCCGGGCGCGCCCTGGGACGAGGACCGGGCGACGGCGTATCTGCGCTCGTACCGCAAGTGCTGGACGGACCTGCCGGAACTGCTGACGGCGCCGGCGCTCGACGCCCTGCGGGACGCCCCGCCCCTGGAGCGGCACGTGGCGCCGTATCTGACGGCCGAGGGCGGCAGCCCGTACCGGATGGGACACCTCCTCAACCAGCTGCTCCACTGCAACCTGCGGACCAAGGGCGCTCATCACATCCTCACCAAGGTGGAGCGGCTGACGTCCTCGCAGGGGGTGGAGGGCCGTTCCCCGCTCTTCGACCGGTCGGTCGTCGACCACGCCTTCGCCACCCCGCCGGCCTTCAAGCTCCGTGGCACTGCGGAGAAGTGGATCCTCAAGGAGGCGGTACGGGACCTGCTCCCGGGCACGGTGGTCGACCGGCCCAAGAGCGGGATGCGGGTACCGGTCCAGCAGTGGCTGACGGGCCCGCTCCGCGACCTCGGCCAGGACCTCCTCCTCGGGCCCAGGTCCCTCCAGCGGGGTCTGTTCCGGCCTGAGACGGTCCGGGCCTGGCTGCGCGGCGAGGGTGCTCTGCTGCCCCGGCAGGGCGGCAAGTTGTGGCTGGTGCTCACCCTGGAGCTCTGGCTGAGGTCGTACGACGTGTGAACCCGCCCCACCACGATGGACGAGAGGCCCCCGCATGACCAGCGACGCAACCGGCTCCCCCGCCGTGTCCGAACTGACCGACCCCCGTACCGGGGCGCCGCGGGGTACGGCGGTGCTGTCACGGCTGCCCGGGGTCCGGGCCGCCGTGGCGGGCGCGCGTGCCGCCCTGCCCGGCTGGAGTGCGCTCACACCCAAGGAGCGGGGCCGGCGACTCGACCGGCTCGCGGGTCTTGTCGAGGAGCACGCGGCGGAGTACGCGGCCCGTGAGAGGGCCGGGACGGGCAAGCCGGAGGCGGAGACGGCAGGCGAGATCGAGCAGGTCGCGGACCTGTTCCGGTTCTTCGCGACGGCGGCCAGGACCCGTACGGCACCGGCCGCGGGCCTGCTGGTGGCGGGCCACGAGAGCTGGGTGCGCTGGGAGCCGGTCGGTGTGGTGGGTGTGGTCGTGCCGTGGAACTATCCGCTGCTCATGGCGGCATGGCGGTGCGCGCCTGCCCTGGCGGCGGGGAACACGGTGGTGGCGAAGCCGGCCGAGACGACCCCGGACAGCCTGGAGCTCCTCACGGAGCACGCCGCGATCGCCCTGGGCCCGGGGGTCCTCGTGCATCTCCCCGGCGACCGGGAGACGGGTCGGCTGCTCGTCGAGTCGGCGGTGGACATGGTGGCGTTCACGGGCAGCGGCCGGGCCGGGGCGGACGTGGCGGTCCGCGCGGGGACGCGGCGGGTGAGTCTGGAGCTGGGCGGCAACGCTCCGGCGATCGTCCTCCCGGACGCGCCCGCCGACACCTGGGAATCGCTCGCCGACGCCGTCACCTACAACGCGGGGCAGAGCTGCGCCGCTCCGGCGCGGGTCATCACCCTGCCGGAGAACTACGAGGACGCCGTCGCCGGGCTGACGGCGGCGATGGCCGCCCGGGTGGCCGGGCGGGACTTCGGCCCGCTCAACAACCGTGAGCAGGCGGAGCGTTACGACCGGCTGGTCGCCGCGTCCGACGCCAAGCGGAACATCGTCGCGGACATCGCCCCGGCGCCGGGCGAGGAGGCGGGACACTGGCGGCCGGCGCGGGTGCTCGCCGACCTCCCCGACGACGACCCGGCGGTCACCGAGGAGGTGTTCGGCCCGCTCCTCACCGTGCAGCGGGCCGACGGGATGGAGGCCGCGCTCGCCCTGGCGAACGGCGTCCCGCAGGCCCTCGCCGCGAGCGTGTGGACCACCGACCTGACGACCGGCCTGGAACTGACGGCCGCCCTGGACGCGGGCGAGACCTGGGTCAACTGCCACCTCGTCCAGACGGCGGAACTGCCCCACGGCGGCCGCGGCGCCTCCGGCCACGGCACCGACCTGAGCACGCTGGCACTCCAGGAGTACCAGCGGCCGAAGACGGTCACGGTCCGGCTGGGACGCCGGGCCTAGGGGGTCTCTTGTCGATCGGGCCGGATCAGGGCGGGGCGCCGACCTCGGTTCCCCCCTGCGACCGCACGACACGGCAGCGGATGGCAGGAGCCGTCCTCCCGGCGACGCGTGGATGCACTCGCCCGGGGAGATGAGCAGGGCCCCTGTTATCGTGCGCCGATGTCAACGATCAAGCAGTTCCAAGTCACCTTCGACTGCGCGGAGCCTGCGCGCCTCGCCGCCTTCTGGTGCGAGGTGCTGGGGTACGTCGTACCGGCGGTCCCGGAGGGCTTCGCCACGTGGGAGGAGTACCACCACTCGCTGCCGCCTGAGGACGAGGTCTACTTCGCGTGCGCCGATCCCTCGGGTGTGGGCCCGCGCCTGCTCTTCCAGCGAGTTCCCGAAGGCAAGGTCGTCAAGAACCGGGTGCATCTCGATGTGCGGGTCGGCGCAGGGCTCGTGGGTGACGAGCGCCTGGCCACACTCGAGGCCGAATGCGCACGGCTGATGGCGCTCGGCGCGAAACACGTGCTGACGCAGCGCGCCGACGGCGTCAACGAGTCGTGCATCACGATGCAGGACATCGAGGGCAACGAGTTCTGCCTCGACTGATTCCAGTCGTACCTCTCGGAGAAGACCGGCGATTCTGCCGATGTCCGTGGGGCGCGCCGACCGGACAGTGGCCGGGCCAGATCACGGCGTGGCCGCCGCCCGGACGCTCGGGCGGCGGCCACCCCACGACACGAGAGGACGACTCCGTCGTGACACGACACCTCGGCGCGGCCATGGCCGCCGCCTGTCTGACCCTGCTGCTCGCCCCCGGCGCCCAGGCCGCCGGCTCCGCTCCCGCGACTTCGGCCACGGCCGCGGCCAATCCGTACGAGCGCGGTCCGGCGCCCACCCAGTCGAGCATCGAGGCGCTGCGCGGCTCGTACTCCGTCGGGGAGACCTCCGTCTCCTCGCTCGCCGTCAGCGGCTTCGGCGGCGGAACGATCTACTACCCGACGTCCACGAGCGACGGCACCTTCGGCGCGGTGGTGATCTCGCCGGGGTTCACGGCCTACCAGTCCTCGGTGGCCTGGCTCGGGCCGAGGCTGGCCTCGCAGGGCTTCGTGGTGTTCACCATCGACACCCTGACCACGGTCGACCAGCCCGACAGCCGTGGGCGGCAACTCCTCGCGGCACTCGACTACCTGACCCAGCGGAGTGCGGTGCGGGGCCGCGTCGACGCGAGCCGGCTCGGTGTGATGGGGCATTCGATGGGCGGCGGCGGCTCGCTCGAAGCGGCCAAGAGCCGTCCGTCGCTCAAGGCCGCCGTTCCCCTCACCGCGTGGAACACGGACAAGACCTGGCCCGAGATCACCACGCCCACGCTCGTCATCGGCGCGGACGGCGACACGATCGCCCCCGTCGCCACCCACTCCGAGCCGTTCTACGAGAGCCTGCCCGGCTCCCTCGACAAGGCGTACCTGGAGCTCAACGGCGCCACGCACTTCACGCCGAACTCGTCGAACACGACGATCGCCAAGTACAGCCTCTCCTGGCTCAAGCGTTTCATCGACGACGACACCCGCTACGACCAGTTCCTGTGCCCGCTGCCGCGGCCGAGTCTGACGATCGACGAGTACCGGGGCACCTGCCCGCTCGGTTCCTGACGCTCTGTGCACCGTCACAGAGCCCGGTTCCCGGGTCTGGGCCACTGCCCAGACCCGGGAACCTTCCGCCGATCCCTACGGGTCGGTAACGTGACCGCCGTGAGCGGAGCGACGCACCCCGCCGACGGCCCGCGGCTCTACGACCGTACGGCCGAACTCGCCGCCGTGGCCCGCCTGTCGGCCCGTGCCGCGGCCGGACGCGGCGGAGTCCTGTTCGTCACGGGCAACCCCGGCGAGGGGCGGACCGCCCTCCTCCGCCGGGCCGCGTACGACTTTCCCGGTACGGCGTACCGCGTCGCCGCGCCCCACCACCGGGGCCCGTGGAGCGCGGCGCGGGCGCTGTTCACGGAGCTCGCCGCCACCCCTGCGGCCGGGCGCCGGGCCCTGCGGCTCGCGCGGAGCGAGGGCGGGCTCGCCCGGGCCGTGGCCGGCCTCGCCACCGAGGGGGAAGCCGTACTGATCTGTGTGGACGACCTCCATCTCTGGGACGCGCATTCACGGGCCGCGCTCGCCGCGGCCTGGCAGGAGGCCGGCGGCCGGGGGCACGGCCGTCCGGGCCGGGTGGGGTGGCTGGTCTCGGCCGCGCGCCATCACCGGTTCCCCGAGGTCCCGGGGGCGGAGACGGTGCGGCTGGGCAGGCTGACCACGTCCGGGGCGCGGGCGCTGCTCGGTGACCTGTGCCCGGTGGTCGCCCCGGCGCCGCCGGTCGGGGAGCGGTTGCTCGACGAGGCGGCCGGGCATCCCGGCGTCCTGGCCGCGGCGGTACGGCGCCTGACCGCGCCTCAGCTCGCGGGCGCCCTGCCCCTGCCGCGGCCGGCGGTCGACGACACGGTCCTCGCCGAGGTGTACGGAGGACTCCTGGAGCGCCTCCCCGCGGCGTCCCGCCGTCTGCTCGCCACGGTCGCCGTGGTGGCCCTGGCGGGCCGCGCCGGGGCCGACGGTGCCAGCACGGTGGCGTACGGGGCCGGTGGCGGTGGCGACGGCGGGTCGGTGCCCGCCGGGGCGCGAGGGGCGCGTGCCCCGGCCGAGCCGCTGGAGGGGCTTGTCGCGGACGGGCTGCTGCGCCGCCGCAGGGGCGGGACGGTCGGCTTCGAGGACCCTTTCCTCGGGCGCGCCGCGCTCGCCTCGGCCCGGCAGTCCTGGCGGGGGGAGACCCGGGGCCCCCGGCCGTCCGGGGGCGCCGCCGAGGTGCTCTCGGTGGACGGTCCGGCCACGGGCGCGGCGCCCTCGGCGGACCGCCCCGCGGACCGCCCGGCTGCCGGTGCGGCGCTCGCGCGGGGTGAGGGGCATCGGGCCGACCGGCTGGGGCCGTCCGCCGCCGTGCGCGCGCTCTCACCGGTCGCCCTGGGCCGTGCGCAGCTGGTCCGGGGGCTTGCGGCGCTGGCCGGCGGCCCGGTCATGTACGCCCACGAGGCGCTGCTCCAGGCGGCGGAGCTGCTGCGGGAGAGGGCGCCGGTGGAGGCGTCCGACGCACGGTTCCTGGCGATGGAGGCGGCGTGGGCGGGCGGCGACGTGGAGGCGTGCCTGGCCGCCCTGGACGGTGGTGAGGACGTGGGTGGCCTGGAGCGGGACTTCGCCGACGGGCTGAGCGCCGCGTTGACCGTACGGCTGGACGACGCTCGTACGGCACTGGCGCGGGTGGTCGCGGGGGACGGTTGCGCGGACGATCCCCGGTTGCTCCTTCGGGCCGGGGCGGCCGCGCTCGTCCTCGGCGACACCGCGGCGGCGGCCAGGATCCATGCCCGTGCGCTGGTCCGGGCTCGGGCGGAGCACCGTACGGCCCTGCTGCCCCACGCGCTCGAACAGCTCGCGTACGCCGAACTGCGGGCCGGCCGGTACAGCCGGGCGGCACGAGCGGCGCGGGAGGGACTGCGGACGGCGGAGGCGACGGGCCAGCACAACGTGGCGGCCCACCAGCACGCCGTACTGGCCCTGGTGGCATCGGTGGAGGGCGACGGGACCGCGGTGACGGAGCACGCCGGGCGCGCGCTGGCGACGGCGGGACCGCACGGGCTCGTGCAGGCCGCGACGCTCGCCGAGTGGGCTCTGGCGCGGGCCGAGCTGGGCCGGGGTCTCGCCGCCCAGGCGGCCGCGCGGCTCCTGCCGTTGGTCCGGCCGGGCCCTCGGGGCGGTCATTTCGCGCTGCGCATGCTGGTGGTCCCCTGCTTCGTGGAGACCGCGGTCACGGCCGGCCGGGACGCGGAGGCCCGGGACGCGGCAGAGGAGTACGCGGCCTGGGCGGCGCTGGGCGTCGACGGTCCCGCCCAGGCCCAGTTGGCACGCTGCCGGGCCCTGCTCGCGGAGGGCGAGGCGTCGGCCTACTGGTTCCGTGAGGCGGTGCGCCGCCACGACAGCTGCGGGAACGACTTCGAGCGGGCCCGCACCCTCCTCGCCTACGGCACGTGGCTGAGGCGACGGCGACGGCCGGGGGACGCGCGCGGTCCGCTGCGCGACGCACTGGTGACCTTCGAGCGGGCCGCCGCCGAGGGCTGGGCCGAGCACGCGCGCTCCGAACTCCGGGCCACGGGAGGGACCTCGGGCGGGACGACGGACCCGGCGGCGCTGCGCGAGCTGACCCCGCAGCAGCAGCGCATCGTCCGCCTCGTCGCGCGCGGCGCCACCAACCAGGAGGTCGCCGACCACCTCTCCCTCAGCCCCCGCACCGTGGACCACCATCTCCGGGGCGTCTTCGCGCGGCTGGGGATCCGGTCCCGTGTCGAGCTCCCGGGCGTGGTGGACGGGTGGGACGCGGACCGGGGGGTACCGGCGTCGGCGGCCGGGCGACCGCCGAGCCCGTGACCCCGCCCCGAGCCGGGCGACCGCCGGGCCCGTGACCCCGCCCGGGCCGGGTGACGGGAGATGATGAAGGGATGACACCCACCTTCGAAGAACTCGTCGCGGAGGCCGCCGGGGCGTCCGTCGACGGCTGGGACTTCTCGTGGCTCGACGGGCGGGCGACGGAGCAGCGGCCCTCCTGGGGCTACCACCGGATGCTCGGCGACCGGCTCGCCCTCGCCTCGGCCGCCCTCGACGTCCAGACGGGCGGCGGGGAGGTCCTCGCCGGTGTGCGGACCCTGCCGCGGACGATGGTGGCCACCGAGTCGTGGCCCCCGAACCTCGCGCGGGCCACGGCGCTCCTGCACCCGAGGGGAGCCGTCGTCGTCGCGGATCCCGACGAGCCTCCGCTGCCCTTCGCCGACGCCGCGTTCGATCTCGTCACCAGCCGCCACCCCGCCACGGTGTGGTGGGCGGAGATCGCCCGCGTCCTGCGGCCGGGCGGCACCTATCTCGCCCAGCACGTCGGTCCCGCGAGCGTCTGGGAACTGGTCGAGTTCTTCCTGGGCCCGCAGCCGGAGGCAGCCCGGCACCGGCATCCCGACGACGAGAGCGCGGCGGCGCGCGGCGCCGGTCTCGAGATCGTCGATCTCCGCTCCGAGCGGCTGCGGATGAAGTTCCACGACATCGGCGCCGTCGTGTGGTTCCTGCGCAAGGTCGTCTGGATCGTGCCGGGGTTCACGGTGGAGTCGTACCTGCCGCGGCTGCGCGCGCTCGACGCGCTGATCCGCGCGGAGGGCCCGTTCGTGGCCCACTCCGCGCGGACCCTGATCGAGGCACGCAGGCCGGAAACCCCCTAGGGGGTGCGCTCCAGGTACGCGGCGCGGGGGACGGCGCCGGAGACCAGGGGGGCCATGTGCGCGCGGTAGCGGGGCGACAGGGTCGCGAGGGAGGTGATCTTCTCCAGCGGGACCCAGTCGAGGCCGATCTGGTCGATGTCCTGCTCGGTTCCGCCGAGGAGTTCGGCGCTGCCCTCCACGGTGCAGAGGAAGACGACTTCGACCCGGTGGAAGTTCTCCGACGTGAGGCCACCGGGGTCCTCCGTCCAGCCCTCCAGGACCCAGAGCAGCGGGCCGACGCGCACGGTCAGCCCGGTCTCCTCGCGCACCTCGCGGCGGAGCGCGTCGGGCAGCAGCTCGCCGGTCTCCTGTCCTCCGCCGGGGAGGAAGTGGACCTCTCTGCCGTTCCAGAGGTTCCGGGTGAGCAGGACGGACCCCTCGTGGAGGACGACGGCCTTCGCGGAGGTGCGGATGCGGGTGGGGACGGTCATGAGGGTCTCCTCGGTCCGGGCGGTCGGCCACCCCGGCAGCATGCCCACCCCGTCGGACGGCATGCCCCCGCCCTCCGACGCCATGCCCCTGCCCCGTCGGGCGCACGGTCGGAAGACCACGCGGGTCAGAAGACCGACAGGCCCGTGATGGTCGTGAAGCGGTCGAGGGCGGTCACGCCGGCGACCGAGTTGCCCCGGTCGTCGAGACCCGGGCTCCAGACGCAGAGGGTGCAGCGGCCCGGCACGACGGCGACGACCGCTCCGCCGACGCCGCTCTTGCCCGGGAGACCCACCCGGTAGGCGAAGTCACCGGCCGCGTCGTACGTACCGCAGGTCAGCATGACGGCGTTGACCTGCTTGGCCTGGCTGCGGGTCAGCAGCCGTGAGCCGTCGGCGCGCAGGCCGTGGCGGGCCAGGAAGCCGGTGGCGAGGGCGAGGTCGGCGCAGGACGCTTCGAGGGAGCACTGGCGGAAGTACTCGCGGAGCAGGTCGGGCACCGGCCCCGTGATGTTGCCGTAGGAGGCCATGAAGTGGGCGAGGGCCGCGTTGCGGTCGCCGTGGGCGGCTTCCGACGCGGCCACGTCGGTGTCGAAGGCCAGGTCCGGGTTGCCGCTCTCGGCGCGCAGGAAGCCGAGCAGGCTGCCCGAGGCGTCGCCGGTCAGCCGGTGCAGGCGGTCGGTGACGACGAGGGCGCCGGCGTTGATGAACGGGTTGCGCGGGATGCCGTTCTCGTACTCCAGCTGGACCAGGGAGTTGAACGGGTCGCCGGAGGGTTCCCGGCCGACATGGGCCCAGAGCGCGTCGCCCTCTCCGGCGAGGGCGAGCGCGAGGGTGAAGACCTTGGTGACGGACTGGGTGGAGAAGGGCCGCCGCCAGTCCCCCACCCCGTAGACCGTGCCGTCGAGTTCCGCCACGGCCATGCCGAAGTCGGTGGGGTCGCCGACGGCGAGCGCCGGGATGTAGTCGGCCGGGGCGCCCCGGTCGGTGAGTTCGGCGATCTCCTCGGCGATGCGGTCGAGGACGGGCTGGAAGGAGGTGGTGGCGTTCGCGATCACGCGCGGTCCCGTGGTTCCCGGTCCCCGGCGGTCGGCCGCGGGCCGGGCCCGTCGTGGGCGGCCTGCCCGATGCCCTGCCCGGCGGCCCGCCGGTTCGCCCCGTCCCGCCGGGCGGCGGCGAGGCCGAGGTCGCCGTCGGCCGGTACGGCGAAGGAGCGGGCGACGGACTCGTCCGTGACCTCGGGGAGCGTGGCCGGGGTCCAGCGCGGGTTCCGGTCCTTGTCGACGACCTGGGCGCGGATGCCCTCGACGAGGTCGGGGGTGGTCAGGGCGGCGCAGGAGACTCGGAACTCCAGGTCCAGGACCTCTTCGAGGGTCGCGAGGGCCCGCGAGCGGCGCAGGGTGGCAAGGGTCGCCTTGAGGGCGGTCGGGGACTTCGCGAGCAGAGTGGTGGCCGCCTCCTTGGCGGCGGGCACGCCGGCGTCGAAGAGGCGCTCCACGACGGTCTCGACGGTCTCGGCCGGGTAGCAGGCGTCGATCCACTCCCGCTGCTCGGCGAGGACACCGGGCGGGGCCGTGGCGGTGTGCCGGGCGACGGCCTCCTCGGCCGGAAGCCGGGTCAGGTCCCGGACCAGGCCGGGCAGTTCGGCGGAGGGGACGAAGTGGTCGGCGAGGCCGGTGAGGATCGCGTCGGCGGCGCCGACGTGGCCGCCGGTGAGGGCGAGATGGGTGCCGAGCTCGCCGGGGGCGCGCCCGAGGAGGTACGTACCGCCGACGTCGGGGACGAATCCGATGCCGGTCTCCGGCATGGCGACCCGGGAGCGCTCGGTGACGACGCGGACGGAGCCGTGCGCGGAGACGCCGACGCCGCCGCCCATGACGATGCCGTCCATGAGGGCGACGTACGGCTTCGGGTAGCGGGCGATGCGGGCGTTGAGCCGGTACTCGTCGCGCCAGAAGGCCGCGGAGGCGGAGCCGCCTGCGCGTGCGTCGTCGTGGATGGCGCGGATGTCGCCGCCGGCGCAGAGGCCGCGCTCGCCCGCGCCCTCGATGACGACGGTCGTGACGGCCGGGTCGTGCTCCCACGCGGTCAGGGCCGCGTCGAGGGCGAGGACCATGGGGTGGGTGAGCGCGTTGATGGCGCGGGGGCGGTTCAGGGTGAGGAAGCCGGCCCGGCCCTCCGTCCGGAGGAGTACGTCGGCGGTTCCGGTCGGCACGATCACTCGGTCCCTTCGGTGGCGCGGGGCGCTGTCGCGATCACCGTACCGGGCGGGCCGGGACGCGGCCCAGGTGGATCCGGAGATCGCCACCGGCCGGCCGTCGGGCGGCGACCAGGGGGTCTTGTCGATCGAGCCGGATCAGGGAGCGGCGTCTGGTGTCGCACCTCGCCGCGGTGTCGTCGGTCGCCGACGCTCGGCGTCGGGTCCCTCCTCCGCCGTTCTAGCCCTGGCACCAGACGCCGCTGCCTGATCCG
>NZ_LIPQ01000090.1 GCF_001418135.1 Streptomyces aureus | reverse complement strand
GCGTCCGGACCGGCCCGCGTTGACCAGGTAGCGGAGGTGCGCCGGGCCGGTCCGGACGCCGAACCGCGTCTTCGCCTCCTGCAGCAGCGGCGCGAACCGGCGGTTGAAGCCCACCTGCAGCCGGTCGTTGCCGGACTCCTCCACCGCGGCGAGGACCTTGGCCAGCTCGTCCTCGGAGAGGGCGAGGGGCTTCTCCACGAACACCGTCTTGCCGGCGAGGAGCGCCTTGCGGGTCAGTTCGGCGTGCGAGCTGTGCCGGGTGACGACGAACACCGCGTCGATGGACGTGTCACCGAGCACGGCGTCGAGATCGGTGGTCGCCTCGGCGAAGCCGAACTTCCGCTGCGCGTTGGCCGCGGACAGCGCCGTCGTGGTGACGACGGTGGACAGCTCGACGCCGTCTCGGCGGACCAGGTGCGGCAGCAGCATCGACGTCGCGTAGTTCCCGGCGCCGACGAACGCGAGGCGCACCGGCGTCTTGGCCGGCCGGGCCGGGGAGGGAACTCCGGCGCCGCGGCGCACCGCGGGCACGGTCACCGCCGGGGCCTGTGCCGCCTCCCCCTGCTGTCCGGGGTACCGGAAGAGCACGGCCACGGCCTTCAGGTCGCCGTCCTTCAGCCGCCGGTACGTCTCGACGGCGTCGTCGAAGTCGGCGACGTGGGACACCAGCGGCTCCACGTCGACCCTGCCGCGGGCGACGAGATCGAGGAAGCACGCCAGGTTGCGGCGCTCGGTCCACCGGACGTAGCCGATCGGGTAGTCCCGCCCCTCGAGCTCGTACTCCGGGTCGTAGCGCCCGGGGCCGTACGAGCGGGAGAACCGGACGTCCAGCTCCTTCTCGTAGTACGCGTTCCACGGCAGGTCCAGACGGCACTTGCCGATGTCGACGACCCGGCCGCGGTCCCGGCACAGCCGGGCGGCCAGTTCGACGGGCTGGTTGCTGCCGCCGCCGGCGGCCAGGTACACCTGGTCCACGCCGTGACCGTCGGTGAGTTCGGCGACGGCGGCCTCCACGGCCGTGGACGCGGGATCGCCGCAGGCCACGGCGCCCAGACGCTCGGCTAGCCCACAGCGCGCCGGGTCGGGGTCGGCCCCGACGACACGGACGCCCGAGGCGGTGAGGAGCTGCACGACCAACTGCCCGATCAGTCCGAGACCGATGACGAGGGCCACCTCGCCGAGCTGCGGCTCGCCCTGCCGGACGCCCTGCATCGCGATCGATCCGACGGTGCCGAAGGCCGCGTGCCGCGGCGCGAGGCCGTCCGGCACCCTGGCGTAGAGGTTCTTCGGCACCCAGTTCAGCTCGGCGTGCAGGGCGTGCTCGTTGCCCGCGCAGGCCACGACGTCACCGACCTTCACGTCGTCGACGCCGGGGCCGACCTGCTCGACCACCCCGCACAGCGAATAGCCCAGCGGGGTGTAGGAGTCCAGCTTGCCCATCACCTTCTGGTAGGTGGCGGGAATCCCGTTGGTGGCCACGCTCTGCATGACCTTGGCCACCTGGTCCGGCCGGGAGCGGGCCTTGCCCAGCATCGACATGCCGGCCTCGGAGACCTTCATGAGCTCGGTCCCGGTCGAGATCAGCGAGTAGGAGGTGCGGACCAGCACGCCGCCCGGCTTGCACCCCGGTACCGGCACGTCGAGCACCGCGAGTTCGCCGGTCTTGTAGTTCTGTACAACCTGTTTCACCGAAGTCCCCTTGTTTCTAAGCCTTCTCGTGCGTGTCCCGGCCGGACCCGGAGGTCGCGCCGCGATACCAGTACTCGAGGGTCAGCACATGCCAGAGGTGCTTGGAGAAGTCCCGCTGCCCGGCGGCGTCCTCGGCGACCATGCGCGCCAGCGCCTCGCGGCGCAGGAAGCCGTTCCGGACGAGCAGGCCGTCGTTCACCACCTCGCGCACCAGCGGTGCCAGGTCCCGGCTCATCCAGGCGCGCAGCGGGGCGCTGAACAGGCCCTTGGGCCGGTACACGATCTCCCGGGGCAGCACCGAGGCGGCCGCCTCCTTGAGGACGGCCTTGCCCTGCCGTCCGACGATCTTGCGGTCGCCGGGCACGGCGAACGCCGCCCTGACCACCTCGACGTCCACGTACGGCACCCGTACCTCGGTCGACGCGGCCATGCTCGACCGGTCCGTGTACGCGAGGTTGAGGCCCGGCAGGAACATCCGGGCGTCGCCCAGGCACATGCGGTTGACGAAGTCGTCGAGGTCGTTGTCCTCGTAGACATCCGCGTGCTCGGTCAGCACGTCCCCGACCGTCCCGGCGAGATCCGGATTGACCAGGGCGATCAGCTCGTCCTGGTCGTACATGGTGTAGCTGCGCCGGAACGCGGTCTCCTCCGGCAGGTCGGCGAAGGAGAGGAACCGCTTCGCGAAGCGCACCGACCGGTAGCCCCGGCGGGCCGTCGCGACCGGCAGCCGGTCCACCGCCGCGGACAGGCCGCGCCGCACCGGGCCCGGGACGCGCTGGTAGCGCAGCGCGATCAGGTTGGCCAGGTGCTTGCGGTATCCGGCGAACAGCTCGTCGGCGCCCATCCCCGAGAGCATCACCTTGACCCCGGCCTCCCGCGCGGCCGAACAGATCAGGAACGTGTTGATCGCGGCGGGGTCGCCGATCGGCTCGTCCAGGTGGTACGTCATCCGCGGCAGCAGATCGAGCACGTTCGGAGCGATCTCGATCTCGTGCAGGTCGACGCCGAACCGCTCGGCCACCTGACGCGCATGGCGGAGGTCGTCCGGCATCGCCTCGAACTTGGCGTCCTCGGCGCGGAACCCGATCGTGTAGGCGGAGATCCCGGGCCGGTCGCGGGCCGCGAGCGCGGTCAGATAGCTGGAGTCGAGACCGCCGGAGAGGAACGTCGCCACGGGTACGTCCGAGAGCAGATGACGCCTGGTCGACTCCTCGACGACGGCGGCGACATCCGGCACCTCCCCGCTCAGGGCGCGATCCCGGCCCTCGGCGGCGACGTCCCGGAGGTGCCAGAACCTGCCGCGCTCCACCCGGCCGTCGGGCCGGCACCGGAGCCAGCTCCCCGGCGGCAGCTTCTCCGCCTCGCGGAACGCGCACCGCGAGTCCGGCACCCAGTAGTACAGCAGCGAGGCCACCAGCGCCGCGTCGTCCACCTGCAGCGATCCGCCGGTGGCGGCGGCCAGCGCCTTCAGCTCGGAGGCGAACACCAGGCCCTCACCGCGCCGCAGCAGGAAGAGCGGCTTGATGCCCAGCTGGTCCCGGGCGAGCACCAGCTCCCCGGTGCGCTCGTCGAAGATCCCGAACGCGAACATGCCGCGCAGCCGGGGCAGACAGTCCGTGCCCCAGCGCCGCCACGCCTCAAGGAGCACCTCCGTGTCGGACGTACCGCGGAAGCGCACCCCGCCGGCCGCCAGCTCGGCCCGCAGCTCGGGCGCGTTGTACAGCTCGCCGTTGTACGTCAGGACGAGGCCGTCGGAGACCATCGGCTGGGCGCCGGTCTCCGACAGGTCGATGATCGCCAGCCGGCGGTGCCCCAGGTGCACCTCGCCGTCACCGGCGCGATGGCTGTACCGGCCCGCCCCGTCCGGACCACGGTGGGCGAGGGTGTCGGTGAGCCGGTCGGTCACGACCTTCCCGTCCGGCCATCGGTACGTGCCCGCGATGCCACACATGTCCTACCGCCCCTCCTCGTCGTCCCTGTCCTTGACCCGCGCCGCCCACATCGGCAGCCGTTCCGCCCTTCGTCGGCCCTCCCCCACTGCCTGAACGGCGTGGGAGGTGCCCCCACCGTTCCGACGGGCCGGCCGCTCGCCCTCGTCGCGTGGCGGGGCGTGCGGCCCGTCCCACAGCGTGCCGTCGGTACGGTCGCCCGGATCGGGGTCGATCAGCACCACACCGATCACGGCGATGCGCTGGTCCGCGAGGTGCCGCGCCACGGTGTGCAGCCATGCGGCGCTGCCGTGCCCGGCGCGCACGACGAGGACGGTCCGGGTGCCGAGGTGCTGGAGGTCGGTCCACGCCGTACCGGGTGCCACCGAGCCGACGCCGACCCGGCGTTGCCGGTGCGGGACGGAAGCGGCCCGCTCGAAGCTGACCACGGTGGGGTCTCCCGGCTTCGGGGAGCGATGGGTGAGCGGGAGGCCGGGCAGCCCGTCGATGACGGCCACGGGCCCGTCCGCCGCGAGTGCGCCGGCGAGGTCCAGCGCGATCCCGGTGGTGGCGCCCGCGGAGCCCAGTTCGAGCAGGGACACCGGTCCCGCTGAGCCGCGCACGGTGCGCGCCAGGGACGCGGTGAGCCTCGTCCGGGCCGCCAGGATGCGGCGGCGCTGCCACAACCGCGGTGACCGGCGGGGCAGTTCGGCGATGACGGAGGCACCGAGGTGAGCCGCGATCTCGCGGCGCAGCACGGGGCGGTCCGCCACCACCGCGCCGACCGCGGACACCGCGAGCCCGAGGGCGAGCCCCAGGGCGAGCCCGATCGCGGCGTTGGTGGCGGCCGTCCTGGGCAGGGAGTGCCGCACCGCGCGAGGGGCGTCCACGATCTGTGTGCCGGAGACGAGCCGGGGCGTGCCGATACGCGCTTCCGCGGCGCGTCGGCCGAAGTCCGATATCTGCGACGTCAGTTCGGCCCGGCGGGCGAAGAGCGTCTCCATGTCGGCCGACACCTTCGGCCCGCTCTCCGACGACGCCGCTCCGATGGTCCTGTCGACCTGGGCCAGGTCGTCCCGCAGCCGGTCACGCTGGTCGAGCAGGGCCTGGGACTCGGCGTTCGCCGCTTCCCTGATCCGCCGGACGTGGTCGGCGACGAACGCGTCGGCCAGCGCCTGGGCGCGGGCCACGGCCTCCGCCTCGCTGTCACCCGCCACATCGATCCGCAGCAGGTTGTTGGTCAGGCCGACGCCCTCGTAGTCCTTCATGAACTCCTCGGGCTTCTCCCGGGAGCCGAGCGACCGCAGTGCCCGGTCGGCGATCCGCGTGGTCTGCAGCAGCGCGGCGTCGGTCCGGATGAGAGTTCCGGGGTCGTTCGGCTGGTCCTCCTGGTGCGCGACCAGGAGTTTGGTCGTCGCCGTCGGCGGTGGCGGCAGCAGCACGGCCATCGCCACGCCGAGGAGCAGCCCGAGGAGGGCCATGGAGCCCCAGAGGCGTCGTCGTCGGCGGACCGCCACCACCAGGACCTGGAGGTCGAGCAGGGGAGCGGTGGCCGACGGCTCCGGCGTCGTACGCGTCGTCACCGTTCACCACCCTTCGCGTCGCCGCCGCCCGCGAGCACCGGTGCGGTGACACGGCGGGGACCGCCGGGGGCGCGGGCCGGACGGGCCCAGACCGTGCCGGCGAGCACGGTGCCGACGACCTCGTGCCGGGCGTCGGCACACGCCTCGGCGATTCCCGCGAGTTCCCCCGCCGTCCAGCTGCCCGCGCTGACCACGACCAGGGCACCGGACTCGCCCGCGCGGTCCGGCACCATCGGCCGGGACACCGAGACCCCCACGACGCGCAGCACGAGGAGTCCGCTGCCCGAGGAGTCGGGGGAGGAGTCGTTCTCGGCCTCGGCGACGAGCTGCGCGGCGGCCCGGCGGGCGATCTCGTCGCCGTCCGGGACGACGACGAGCAGCCGCCGGGGGGCCGGGAGCCGGTCCCGGAGGCGGGCACACACCCGCCGGTAGCGGATCTGCCTGCTCTCGTCGTCGCCGGAGGCCACGGGGGACGGGATGTCCCAGCGGACGTCGACGCCGAGCAACCGGCGGAACAGGGCACGGGCGCCACCGCCCTGCGGCCGGTCCGCGGCCCGTCCACCCGGTACGTCGACGGCGCCGAGCAGCGTCGAGCCCAGTGCCGCGGTGATGTCCGCCCCGGTGCGCGGCCGGCGACCCACCCGAGCGGCGGCGAGATGACCGATGACCGCGAACAGGACGAACAGCAGCGCCCCGCCGACGACGAGCTGCGTCCTCGTCGGCGGCGCCTCGCCCGCGGGCCGGGCCGCCGGGCCCATGACGACCATGTCGGGCCGGTCGGTCGCCGTGTCGGCCTTGTCCAGCTTGTCCACGGCCTCCTGCAGCGCCGTGCGCAGCTTCGCCAGCTCGGTACGGGTCTGCACGCTCTCCACGCTCTGCCCCGGACCGGCCTCGTCGGCGAGCTCGTCGATGCGGCGGGTGGTCGTCACCACCAGCTGCCGCAGCGCCTCGGGCCGCGCGGCCGCCTCGGGGTCGGTGTCGGCGCCCACGATCTGCGCGGCGAAGGTGACGAACTCCTCGGCGACCGTGTCGGAGAGGCGCTGTGCGCGCTCCGGGGTGTCGGCCGTGCCCGAGATCTTGATGATGTTCCCGTCGGCGGCCTCGGCGCTCACCCGGTCCCGCAGCTCGATGCCGTCGACCCAGGGCCGGCCGAGCACGGCGGCCGCGCGGTCGACCACCACCGAACTGGTCGCGATCTCCGCCTGGGTGAGCAGCTCGCGCTCCTCCCACGCCCCGGGCAGCAGCACCGACGCCGACGTGGTGTAGCGCGGCGGAATCAGCAGGGAGGTGCCGTAGCCGACGAGCGCGCCCAGCACGGCCAGGACGGTGAGAAGCCGCCCACGCCGACGGAGGATCCGTCCGATCGTGACCAGACGTATGGTGTCATCGCTCAACGGCGCGGCCTTCTCCCCGTCCGGACCGGGCCGTTCACCGACACGGGGGTGTGGTCACGGCAGGCGGCGGCGTAGGCGGCCAGCAGCGACCGCTGCGAGTGCCGCCAGGCGAGCTGCCCGCTGATGCGTTCCTGGCCGATCTTGCCCATCCGGGCGCGCTCCTCCGGGTCGTCGAGGAGCCGTGCGACGAGCCCGGCGAACGCGCTCTCGTCGTTGGCGGGCGCGTACACGGCGGCGTCACCGGCGGAGACCCGCGCCTCGCGGAGGTCGAACGAGACGATCGGCCGGCCCATCACCATGTACTCGAGGACCTTGTTCATGGTCGACACGTCGTTGAGCGGGTTGCGCGGGTCGGGGGAGAGGCACACGTCCGCGGTGGACAGGTAGCGCACCAGGTCGGCGTCCGGAACGCGGCCGGTGAACTCCACCTGGTCCGAGAGCCCGAGCCGCAGGGACAGCTCGACCATCGCGTCGAAGGCGTCCCCGGCGCCGACGAACACCGCGTGCCAGTCGGTCCGCCCGAGCTCGTCGCGCAGCTTCGCGAGGGCCCGCAAGGCGTAGTCGACGCCGTCCTGCGGCCCCATGACGCCGAGGTAGCACAGCAGATGGGGCTTGCCGCGCTTCAGTTCCGGTTCGGGCGGCACCGGGTGGAACCGGTCGATGTCGGGAGCGCTGCGCACCACGAAGACGTCCTCCGGCCGCCGGCCCCCGCGGCGCAGCGCGACGTCCCGGTAGCTCTCGTTCGTGGCGAGCACGACGTCCGCGGCCCGGTAGGTCATCCGTTCCAGCGCGCACACGGCGCGGTAGAGCAGGTCCTCGCCGCGGTCGAACCGGGAGAGGTACAGCTCGGGCACCAGGTCGTGCTGGTCGAAGACGAACCGCGCCCCGCGCCGCTTCAGCCACCGGGCCGGCAGGAACAGCAGGTCCGGCGGGTTGCAGGCGTGGACGACGTCGACCGGTCCGACCTCGCGGGCCAGCCGGAGGGTGTGCCACAACGCCGTCCCGTACTCCCGCAGGTAGCCGGCGGGACCGCCGGTGGCGGCGCGCAGGGGGTAGCGGTGGATCCGCACCCCGTCGATGACCGTCTCCGGTTCGGTGTCCCGCTTCTCCCCGCGGGGGCAGATGACGTGCACCTCCCAGCCCGCGTCGCGCAGTGTCGTGCACTCCTGCCACACCCGCCGGTCGAACGGCACCGACAGGTTCTCCACCAGGACGAGTGCGCGCCGAGCCGGCCCGTCGCCCCCGGTCATGTCACCAAGCAAGGCCCACGTACCCCGGTTCGGCCCGGCGCGCGTCGGCGTCGGGAAGGTGGATGAGATCGACGATGACCGGGCCGTCGCCATGGGGCAGCGCCGACAGTACGGCCGGATCCCCGGTCCCGACCAGGCACACCTCGGCATGGTCGAGCACCTCGTCGACGGAGTCCGCGAGCAGCTGCGCGAGGTGCGGCAGCCGGGTCTCGATGTACTCGCGGTTCGCGCCGAGCAGCCGGGAGAGGTTCACGTTGGGGTCGTAGATCCGCAGGTCGTACCCCTTGCCGAAGAGCCGCTCCGCCAGTTCGACGAGCGGGCTCTCGCGGAGGTCGTCGGTGCCGGGTTTGAAGGAGAGACCGAACATGCCCACCCGTCGTTTGCCGGTGCGCTCGACCAGCTCCACCGCGCGCTGCAGATGGTCGGCGTTGGAGGGCAGGACATGGGCGAGGATCGGCACCGAGACGTCGTGCCGCCGCGCCGCGTGGACCAGGCTGCGCAGGTCCTTGGGCAGGCACGAGCCGCCGAAGGCGAAGCCGGGCCGCAGGTAGGCGGGGCTGATGTTCAGCTTGCGGTCGGCCAGGAAGACGTCCATCACCTGGTGCGAGTCCACCCCGAGCGCCTGGCACACCGCGCCCAGTTCGTTCGCGAAGCCGATCTTGAGGCCGTGGAAGGCGTTGTCCGCGTACTTGATCGCCTCGGCCGTCGGGACCGGCACCCGGAACACCTCGCCGGGCAGGCCGTCGTACAGCGCCGCCACGACGTCGCCGCTCGCCCGGTCGAGCTCGCCGATGACGGTCTTGGGCGGGTCGAAGAAGTCCCGCACGCTCGTGCCCTCGCGCAGGAACTCCGGGTTGACCGCGACGCCGAAGTCCACCCCGGCCGTGCCGCCGGCGAACTTCTCCAGGATCGGTACCAGCAGGTTCAGGCACGTGCCCGGCAGCATGGTGCTGCGGAACACGACGGTCTGCCGCCCGCCCCGCTCGGCCACCGCGGCACCGATCTCCTCGGTGACCCGCTCCAGATACGTGGTGCACAGGCTGCCGTTGGGCTCCGACGGCGTGCCCACGCAGATCAGCGACACATCGCTGCCCATGATCGCCTCGTGGACGTCCCGGGTGGCGCGTAACGTGTCGGCCCGCACGACGTCGGCGATGAGCTCGCCGATCCGCTCCTCGACCACCGGGGCCTTGCCGTCGTTGACCAGGTCGACCTTCACCTGGTTCACGTCCACTCCGATGACCTCGTGACCGAGGCTGGCCAGGCACGCGGCCGACACGCAGCCCACGTAGCCGAGCCCGAAGACGCTGACTCTCATGCCCTGTCCCTCCCCCTGGGCAGGCCCTTGTGGCCTGCCGTCCCCGAGCCGACCGGACGACGCCCCCCGCGCATCAGTAGGCCCCCTTCCCATGGATCACCGCTCGCAGCGTCTTCCACAAGATCACCGTGTCCAGGGCGAGCGACCAGTCCTCCACGTACCGCAGATCCAGCCGGACCGCCTCCTCCCACGAGAGGTCGCTGCGTCCGCTGATCTGCCACAGGCCGGTGAGGCCGGGCTTCACGAGGAGACGCCGCCGGATGTCCGGGCCGTACGCGGCGGACTCCTCCGGCAGCGGAGGCCGCGGGCCGACCAGCGACATGGAGCCGGTGAGCACGTTGAGGAGCTGCGGCAGTTCGTCGAGCGAGTACCGGCGCAGCACCGTCCCCACCCGGGTCACCCGCGGATCGCGGCGGAGCTTGAACAGCAGGCCGGCGCCCTCGTTGCGATGGGCCAGCTCGGCCCGTGCCGCGTCGGCCCCGACGACCATGGTGCGGAACTTGAGAATGGTGAACTCGCGGCCGTCCTTGCCGACCCTGCGCTGGCGGTAGACCGCTCCACCCCGGCTGTCCACCAGTACGAGCAGCGCGACCACCGCCATCAGCGGCGCGAACAGCATCAGCAGGACCGCCGCGCCCATCCGGTCGACGACCTCCTTGACCGCCCGACGGCCGCCGGTGAAGGTCGGCATGCTGACCCGCAGCAGCGGGATGCCGAGCACCGCGTCGACGTGCAGCCGCGGACCGGCCACCTCCATGAGCACCGGGGCCACGACCATCTCGGCGTCGCTGCCCTCCAGGTTCCAGGCCAGCCGCTGCAGCCGGTCCGGTGACCAGTGCGGATCGGGGGTGACCGCGACGACGCGGTAGCCGTCGCGGCGTACATGGCCCGCCACGTCGGCCAGTTCACCGACGACCGGCACCCCGTCCACCTGGTCGGTGCCGAGCCCGGGGCTGTCCGCCGTGCACACCGCCTCCACGCGCCAGCCGAGGTGCGGGAACTTACGGGTCCTGGTGATCAGATCGCGCACGGTGGCCGCGCTCCCGGCGGCGAGCACCGGACGCAGACACCGTCCTTCTTTTCTCTGTTTGTGCAGCCAGAGGCGGAGGAGATAGCGCTCGGTCATGGTGACGAGTGCGATCACCGGTATCGCGACGAAGATCCAGAGCTTGATGTTGCGCGAGGTCAGGGCGATCCCGACCAGCGCGAGCACGACGGCCGCCGTGCACAGTGAGCGTCCGAGCCGGCGGAACTCCTCGGCTCCCTGGCCGAGTACGGCCGGGGACCAGGACCTGCTCACCGCGAGCGCCGCGAGCACGAGCAGCTCGGTGGCGAAGGCGAGAATCCTCCACTTCTCGTGCCAGTCGGCCGCGTCCCGGGCTCCGAAGAAGCCACCGATCGTGGCCACCACCAAGGCGGTGGCCACGGTGTCACTGGTGATGACGGCCCGGCGGTACCGCTGCTCCCAGTCGATCGTGGTCCGGCCGATCGGCCCGTTCTCCAGGCGCCCGCGCGCCGATGGAAAAGGACTGACTAACTCACCCTGCTGCACAGACCCCCCCAGGGCGTCAGTGGGCTCGACGTGTTGGCTCCACACGGTTCCTCCCCCCGGGAGGCGCC
>NZ_LIPQ01000009.1 GCF_001418135.1 Streptomyces aureus | reverse complement strand
CTCCTCGGCCGGTGCCGACTCCTCGGCCGTCCCCGGCTCCTCGGCCGGTGCCGACTCCTCGGCCGTCCCCGGCTCCTCCGGCTCGGCGGCTCCCTGCCGTACGTCCTCCCGGACGTCCTCGGTGGGTGCCACGTCCTCGGGTGCCTCGGGCGCGGTCTCCCCGGAAGGCTCGGTCACAAGGTGCTCCAGTCGTGATCCGGATAGCGGTGCACGGGCGCCGACACATCGTCCAGCGCCCGACAGATCTCGTCAGGAAGACTAAGGGTCTCCACCGACAACGCGGCCGTGAGCTGGCGCGCCGTGCGCGCGCCGACGATCGGCGCGGTCACCCCGGGCCGGTCCCGGACCCAGGCGAGCGCCACGTGCAGCGGGGTCGTGGCGAGGCCGTCGGCGGCCGTCGTGACCGCGTCCACGATCCTGCTCGCGGCATCGTCCAGGTACGGCTCCACGAACGGGGCCATCGTCTCCGAGGCGCCGCGCGAGTCGGACGGGGTCCCGCCCCGGTACTTGCCGGTCAGGACCCCGCGCCCCAGCGGGGAGGAGGGCAGCAGGCCTATCCCCAGGTCCTGCGCCGCCGGCAGCACCTCGCGTTCCACGCCCCGCTGGAGCAGCGAGTACTCCAGCTGCGCCCCCGCGAGCCGGGTCCGGTCCCCGCCGAGCTGCCAGGTCCCCGCCTTGGCGAGCTGCCAACCGCAGAAGTTCGCCACGCCCGCGTACCGCGCGCGCCCGCTGCGCACCGCGATGTCGAGCGCCTGCAGCGACTCCTCGAGCGGCGTGTACGGGTCGAAGGCGTGCAACTGCCACAGGTCCACGTGGTCCGTGCCGAGCCGGGCGAGGGAGGCGTCGAGCGCGGCGAGCAGATGCCCGCGCGAGCCGTCCGTACGCCGGTCGGGGTCCGGCACACTGCCCGCCTTGGTCGAAAGGACCAGGTCCTGCCGGGGCACCAGCCGCTCCATGAGACGGCCGAGCAGATACTCCGCCTCGCCCCCGCCGTACACGTCGGCGGTGTCCACGAGCGTGCCGCCCGCGTCCCAGAACGACTTCAACTGCTCGGCGGCGTCGTGCTCGTCGGTGTCCCGTCCCCAGGTGAGGGTGCCGAGTCCGATGCGCGACACACGCAGGCCGGTACGTCCGAGATGCCTCTGCTCCATGGGCGCGAGATTACTGGCCAGGGCACCACGCGGAGAGAGCCTGTGGACAACCGCGTCCTGACGGATGCCCCGACCCCGCGCTAGAGTCCCGCCCACAAGAACGTTACCGATGGGTAAGGGGTGCGTGGACATGCGGCTCGGCATCAACCTCGGCTACTGGGGCGCGGGCATGGACGGCGACAACCTCGCCGTCGCCCAGGAGGCGGACCGCCTCGGCTACGACGTCTGCTGGGCCGCCGAGGCCTACGGCTCCGACGCGCCCACCGTGCTCGCCTGGGTCGCGGCGAAGACGGAGCGGATCGACGTCGGCTCCGCGATCATGCAGATCCCTGCCCGGCAGCCCGCGATGACGGCCATGACCGCCGCCACCCTCGACTCCCTCACCGGCGGCCGCTTCCGCCTCGGCCTCGGCGTCTCCGGCCCGCAGGTCTCCGAGGGCTGGTACGGCGTGAAGTTCGACAAGCCGCTGGCCCGGACCCGCGAGTACGTCGAGATCGTCCGCAAGGCGATGACCCGGGAGCGCCTCAGCTACGAGGGCGAGCACTGGACCCTGCCGCTCCCCGGCGGCCCCGGCAAGCCGATCAAGCTCACCGTGCACCCGGAGCGCGAGCACATCCCGCTCTACATCGCCGCGATCGGCCCCAGGAACCTGGAGCAGACCGGCGAGATCGCCGACGGCGCCCTGCTGATCTTCCCCTCCGCCGCCCACCTGGAGGAGACCGCGCTCCGGCACATCCGCGCGGGCCGCGAGAAGGCCGGGCTGACGATGGACGGCTTCGACGTCTGTCCCACCGTGCCGCTCGCCCTGGGGGACGACGTCGACGCCCTCGCCGACGTGTTCCGCCCGTACACCGCGCTGTACGTCGGAGGCATGGGCAGCCGCAAGCAGAACTTCTACAACCAGCTCGCGCGGCGCATGGGCTACGAGAAGGAGGCCGCCGAGATCCAGGACAAGTACCTGGCTGGCGACAAGGCGGGTGCCGCCGCGGCCGTACCGCGGAGTCTGATCGACCAGACCTCGCTGCTCGGCTCCGTCGAGCGGATCGCCGAGCGGATGACGGCCTACGCGGAGGCCGGCGTCACCACCCTGACCCTCGCCCCGGCCGGCTTCACCCTGGACGAGCGGGTGGCGGCGCTGCGGGCGGGCGTCGAGGCGATGGAGCGAGCCGGACTGGCGTGACCCGGAGGGGGCGCCGTCGGGAGGAGGTTCTGCGGCCGTGGTGGGGGCTCGGGGGTCTTCCCCGCCACGGCCGTCACGCTGCACAACGGCTTCGCGGGGCCCTCGGTTACGCCCTCGGGACTCACTCTTTCGGCCGAGCCGCCCGGTCCTCCTGTTGCCCCTCGCCGCGTACCGCATTTGACTCGTTGTCCCGGGGGCCGGACGGAGTGCGGACATGCGCACGGAGGTGGCGGCGATGCTCACGGCCAAGGGCCTGTTCCAGGAAATCATCGACAACGACGAGTCCTTCGCGCTCTTCTGCTCGATAGCGGCGAGCGGCGAGACCCAGGGCGGGTGGGAGAACGCCCGGATCGCGGCGCTCGTCGCCCCCGGGATGAGGGATCTCACGCCCAAGATCACCCGGCACGGCGCCGACGAGGACAAGCACGGCCGGATCTTCAACGCGCTGATGCGCAAGCGCGGCCTCGAACCCGTCCCGGTGCCGCCCGACACCGACTACACGATGCTGCTCGAACAGCGCGGCATCGGCCTCGCGCACGACAAGCTGCGCCGCGACGAGCCGCTGAGCGAGCAGGACGTCATCGTCTACCTGGCCCACAGCCGGGTCACCGAGCAGCGGGCCGCCGACCAGATGGACATGCTGGTCACGTACTTCGGGAACCATCCCGAACTCGGCAAGGCCATCCACATGATCGACAACGACGAGGCGAACCACCTCGCCTACTGCCACGAGGAACTGCTGCGCCTCGCGCGCGCCGGACACGGCCGGCTCATCCAGCGGACCCTGCGCGAGTCCGCCCTCGTCGAGATCCAGGTCTACCGCGACGTCAGCCTCGCGGTGATGGGGCACATGGGGCGGATCCTGCGCTGGCCCAAGCCCAAGGCCGCCGCCCTCGCCCTCGGCATCCGCGGGATGTACGCGTACGAGCGCGCCGCGGGCTGGCACCGGATGATCGGCCTGAAGATGCCCGAGCGACTCGACGCCCTCGGCGGGCCCGCGACCCCCGCCCCGGCGTTCTGACCCGCTCCGGGGCGACCGCCGGGCCGCGGGGGGGCGGGCCGGCGGCTCACATCCAGCCGCGCCGCTTGAACATCCGGTAGAGGGTGAGGACGATGCCCGCCATCGCCACGAGCACCACCGGGTACGAGGCCACCCAGCGCAGCTCCGGCATGTGGTCGAAGTTCATGCCGTAGATGCCCGCGACCATCGTGGGGACGGCCGCCATGGCCGCCCACGCCGAGATCTTCCGCATGTCGTCGTTCTGCCGCACCCCCATCTGCGCGAGGTGGGCCGACAGCACGTCGGACAGCAGCCGGTCGAGCCCCTCCACCTGCTCGTTGGCGCGCAGCAGATGGTCGTTGACATCCCGGAAGAAGGGCTGCGACCTCTCGTTCACGAAGGGCACCGAACCGCCCGTGAGCCGGGACATCGGCCCGGCGAGCGGACCGCTGGCCCGGCGGAACTCCAGGACCTGCCGCTTCGCCGTGTAGATCCGCGCCGCCGTGTTCGCGGGATTGCCGCCGGTGGGCGCGAAGACGTCCGCCTCCAGCTCCTCGAGGTCCACCTGGAGCTCGCCCGCCACATCGAGGTAGTGGTCCACGACCGCGTCGCTCACCGCGTACAGCACCGCCGTCGGGCCGTGCCGCAGGACCTCGGGGTCGGCTTCGAGCCGTCGGCGCACCTGCGCGAGCGGAGAGCCCTCGCCGTGCCGGACGGTCACCACGAAGGAGTCGCCCACGAACAGCATGAGCTCGCCCGAGGAGACCCGGTCGCTCTCCGGCTCGTAGTCGACCGGCTTGAGCACCGCGAACAGCGAGTCGTCGTAGACCTCCAGCTTGGGGCGCTGGTGGGCCTTCAGGGCGTCCTCGACGGCCAGCGGGTGCAGCGCGAACTCCGAGGCGACGTGGTCGAATTCCGCCTCCGTGGGTTCGTGGAGCCCCACCCACAGAAAGGCGTCCCCGGCGGCCCGCGCCTCGTCGAGCGCGTCGGAGAGGTCGGCGGGGCCGTCCGTACGGCGCCCGTCCCGGTAGATGGCTGAGTCCACGATCACGCGCCGTATTCTCCATCGAACGGCCTCGCGACGCACGCGTGCATCCGCCCGGAGGCCGCCGGCCCCGGGAGCCCGGACCCGTCGGGCACCTCCGGGCACCGCCCAAGGCCCTGCTGTCGGACTCCCGTCGTCCCCGCCCCTCGGGCGACGACGGGAGTTCGACGACAGGGCCTAGGCTGGCCGCCATGGCCACGCTGATCCTCGTCCGGCACGGACGCTCCACCGCCAACACCTCCGGGGTCCTCGCCGGGCGCACCCCCGGGATCTCCCTCGACGAGCGGGGCGCCGCGCAGGCCGCCGCGCTCCCCGGGCGGCTGGCGGACGTCCCGCTCGCCGCCGTCGTCTCCAGCCCCCTCCAGCGCTGCCGGGAGACCGTACGGCCCCTCCTCGACGCCCGCCCGGACCTCCCGCTGCACGTCGAGGACCGGATCAACGAGTGCGACTACGGCGACTGGTCCGGCCGGAAGCTGGCCGAGCTCAACGACGAACCCCTGATGGAGGTCGTGCAGGCGCACGCCTCCGCCGCGGCCTTCCCCGGCGGCGAGTCCATGCGCGCGATGCAGGCCCGCGCCGTCGACGCCGTGCACGACTGGAACGCGCGGATCGAGGCCGAGTACGGCGAGGACGCCGCCTACGTCATGTGCTCGCACGGCGACATCGTCAAGTCGGTCGTGGCGGACGCGCTCGGCCTCCACCTCGACCTCTTCCAGCGCGTCCACGTCGACCCGTGCTCGGTCACCGTCATCCGCTACACGCGTCTGCGTCCCTTCCTCGTCCGGCTCGGCGACACCGGGGACTTCGCCGGCCTCGCCCCGCGCGAGCACCCCGACAGCAGCGGGACCGCTGAGGTCGGGGGCGGTGCGGGCGCACCGTGATCCCCTCGCGCAGTAGGGTGGACGCGCCGCTGTAGTACGACTGTCGAGACGCAAGGAGCCGGGAAACGTGTCCCGTCAGGTGTTCCTCTACGACCCACCGGAGCGTTTCGTGGCCGGTACGGTCGGGCTGCCTGGCCGCCGTACGTTCTTCCTCCAGGCGTCCGCCGCCGGCCGGGTCACCAGCGTCGCCCTGGAGAAGACACAGGTCGCCGCGCTCGCCGAGCGCATGGACGAACTCCTCGACGAGGTCGTCCGCCGCACCGGGGGCAACGCCCCGGTCCCCGCCGTCGCGCCCGTCGAGGTGGCCGACACCGCCCCCCTCGACGTACCCGTCGAGGAGGAGTTCCGGGTCGGGACCATGGCGCTCGCCTGGGACGGCGAGGAGCAGCGCATGATCGTCGAGGCGCAGGCGCTCGTCGAACTCGACGTGGAGTCCGAGGAGGACCTCGCCGAGGCCGAGGAGCGGCTGCTCCAGGACGAGGAGAACGGCCCGCCGATGCTCCGGGTCCGCCTGAGCGGCGCCCAGGCCCGCGCCTTCGCGAAGCGGGCCCTGGACGTGGTCAACGCCGGCCGTCCGCCCTGCCCGCTCTGCAGCCTGCCGCTCGACCCCGAGGGCCACGTCTGCCCGCGCCAGAACGGATACCGCCGCGGAGCATGAGCAGCAGCCCCCCGACGCCGCCCGACGCCGAGCTGCTCGCCCACGGCGAGCTGACCGTGCGTGGCCAGGTCCGCGAGGCCTCCAACGCCGTGCTCTACTGCTCCGTCGCGTACGAGGGGCGGGAAGCGGCCTGCGTCTACAAGCCGGTCGCGGGGGAGCAGCCGCTGTGGGACTTCCCCGACGGCACGCTCGCCCAGCGCGAGGTCGCCGCGTACGAGATCTCCGAGGCCACCGGCTGGGGCCTGGTCCCGCCGACCGTGCTCCGCGACGGTCCGTACGGGGAGGGCATGGTGCAGCTGTGGATCGAGGCCGATCCCGGGGCACGTCTGCTCGCCCTGACCGAGGACGACGAGGCGGGCGAGGGCTGGAAGGCCGTCGGTCCCGCCCAGGTCGCCGAGGACCGCACCGCGCTCCTCGTCCACGCGGACACCCCCGACCTGCGGCGGCTCGCCGTCCTTGACGCCGTCATCAACAACGGCGACCGGAAGGGCGGACACCTGCTGCCCGCGTCCGGCGGACACCTCTACGGCATCGACCACGGGGTCACCTTCCACGTCGACGACAAACTGCGCACCCTCCTGTGGGGCTGGGCGGGCGAGGAGCTGCCCGCGGAGGCCGCCGGGGTGCTCGACGGCCTCGGTCGCTCCCTGGCCCCGGGAGCGCCGCTCGCCGCCCGTCTGGCGGAACTGCTCACGGATGCCGAGGTGACGGCCGTACGCGCCCGCGTGGAGGCGCTGCGGACCACGGGACGGCACCCGGAGCCCTCGGGACAGTGGCCGGCGATCCCCTGGCCGCCCGTCTGACGGGACCGAAAGGTTTCGGCCATCCCCGGGGACGGCCTTCCCGGGGCCGTGCACCCCTGGGGGGTATGCACGCAGGCCTCCGACCCGCAAGAGCGCCTAATAGGTCAAGATCCCGGATCCGGTTCGTATCCGGAACACCTGTCCGGTTACGCTCGGGTCATGCATGCCTGGCCCGCTTCTGAGGTCCCCGCCCTTCCCGGCAAGGGCCGCGACCTCCGGATCCACGACACCGCGACCGGTGGACGAGTGACCCTCGCCCCCGGCCCCGTCGCCCGTATCTACGTCTGCGGCATCACGCCGTACGACGCGACCCACATGGGTCACGCGGCGACCTACAACGCGTTCGACCTCGTTCAGCGCGTGTGGCTCGACACCAAGCGGCAGGTGCACTACGTCCAGAACGTCACGGACGTGGACGACCCGCTCCTGGAGCGCGCGATCCGCGACGGCATCGACTGGGTCGGCCTCGCCGAGCGGGAGACCGCCCTCTTCCGCGAGGACATGACCGCCCTGCGGATGCTGCCCCCGCAGCACTACATCGGCGCCGTCGAGGCCATACCCGGCATCGTCCCGCTCGTCGAGCGCCTCCGGGACTCCGGAGCCGCCTACGAGCTCGAAGGGGACATCTACTTCTCCGTCGACGCCGACCCGCACTTCGGGCAGGTCTCGAACTACACCACCGAGCTGATGCGTCACCTCTCCGCCGAGCGCGGCGGGGACCCGGACCGTCCGGGCAAGAAGAACCCGCTCGACCCCATGCTCTGGATGGCCGCCCGTGAGGGCGAGCCGAGCTGGGACGGCGCGAGCCTCGGCCCCGGCCGCCCCGGCTGGCACATCGAGTGCGTCGCCATCGCCCTCGACCACCTCGGCATGGGCTTCGACGTGCAGGGCGGCGGCTCCGACCTGATCTTCCCGCACCACGAGATGGGCGCCTCCCACGCCCAGACCCTCACCGGCGAGTTCCCCATGGCGAAGGCGTACGTCCACGCCGGCATGGTCGCCCTCGACGGCGAGAAGATGTCCAAGTCCCGGGGCAACCTGGTCTTCGTCTCGAAGCTCCGCCGCGACGGCGTCGACCCGGCCGCGATCCGGCTCGCGCTGCTCTCCCACCGCTACCGCGACGACTGGGAGTGGACCGACCAGGTCCTCCAGGACGCCGTGGAGCGTCTCGGCCGGTGGCGCGCCGCCGTGTCGCGCCCCGACGGCCCGTCCGCCGACGCGCTCGTCGAGGAGCTCCGCGAGGCCCTGTCCGACGATCTCGACACCCCCACCGCGCTCGCCGCCGTCGACCGCTGGGCCGTCCTCCAGACGGCCGGGGGCGGCACCGACGACTCCGCTCCCGGTCTCGTCTCCCGCGCCGTCGACGCACTGCTCGGTGTGGCCCTGTAACGAGCAGTACCGCGCAACTCCCATTCAGGCAACCGCCCTTGGACTTCTCGCCGAAGTCCGGGGGCGGTTCCGTTTTGTCCTGGCGGCAATGCCCGTTCCTGCGCTAAATAAGCTCCATGCAATCATCATCGCGCATGAAAGTTGCACTCGCCGGAGCCGTCCTCGGGCTCCTCGCGGCCTTCGCGGGACCCGGCACCACCGCGTCCGCCCTCCCCACCGACAGCGCCGACAAGGCCGGCACCACGGCACAGGAGCCCGACACCACGGTCGGCGACCTCACCGGGTTCGCCGCCGCCGGGTCCGTCTACCGGCTGACCGCCGGCCAGGCCCAGGCCAGGGTCAGCTTCGTCACCGCCGACACCTTCCGCATCGAACTCGCCCCCGACGGCACGTTCACCGACCCCACCGGCAGCGACATCACGCTGCCCCAGGGCCCGCCCCCGGCCACCCGCTGGCGCGACCTGGGCGACCGCTACGAACTGAGCAGCGCCGCGGTGACCCTGCGCGCCTACAAGTCACCGCTCCGCTTCGCCGCCCTGCGCGCCGACGGCACCCCGCTCTGGAGCGAGTCCCGCGGCATCAGCTGGACCGCCGACCGCACCACCCAGACCCTCGCCCGCGGTGCCACCGAGCAGTTCTACGGCGCCGGCATGCAGAACGGCCGCGGCAACACCTCCCACCGCGGCAAGACCGTCGAGGTCGGCGTCGACTACAACTGGAACGACGGCGGCCACCCCAACTCCGTCCCGTTCTACCTCTCCTCCGCCGGATACGGCGTCTACCGCAACACCTACGCGCCGAACACCTACGCCTTCACCGAACCCGTCACCACCACCGCCGCGGAACGGCGCTTCGACGCCTACTACTTCGCCGGCACCGGCGGCGACGCCGCCAAGGACGTCATCGGCCAGTACACCCGGCTCACCGGCAAGCCCTTCCTGCCACCCGTGTACGGCCTGGAGATCGGCGACGCCGACTGCTACCTCCACAACGCCAACCGGGGCGAGCGCCGCACCCTCGACGCCCTGAAGGTCGCCGACGGCTACGTCGAGAACGACATGCCCAACGGCTGGATGCTCGTCAACGACGGCTACGGCTGCGGCTACGAGAACCTCGCCGAGGCCTCCGCGGGACTCGGCGAGCGCGGCATGAAGCTCGGCCTCTGGACCGAGGACGGCATCGACAAGCTCGAAGAGCAGGTCAAGGCCGGCCAGCGGGTCGCCAAGCTCGACGTCGCCTGGGTCGGCGAGGGCTACAAGTTCGCCCTCGACGGCTGCAAGGACGCCCACGCCGGCATCGAGGCCCACAGCGACGCCCGCGGCTTCACCTGGGCGCCCGAGAGCTGGTCCGGCGCCCAGCGCTGCGGCGTCCAGTGGTCCGGCGACCAGTCCGGCAGCTGGGAGTACATCCGCTGGCAGATCCCCACCTACGCGGGCGCGTCCATGTCGGGACTCGCGTACACCACCGGTGACGTCGACGGCATCTTCGGCGGCAGCGCCAAGACCTACACCCGCGACCTGCAGTGGAAGACCTTCCTCCCGGTCACCATGACGATGGACGGCTGGGCCGCCGCCGACAAGCAGCCGTTCCGCTACGGCGAGCCCTACACCAGCATCAACCGCGCCTCCCTCAAGCTCCACGAGGCCCTGCTCCCGTACATCTACAGCCACGCCCACCAGGCCACGAAGACCGGCGTCGGCCTCGCCCGGCCGCTCGCCCTGGAATACCCGGACGACCCCAGGGCCGCCACCGACGCCGCCAAGTACGAGTTCCTCAGCGGCGAGGACTTCCTGGTCGCCCCCGTCTACCAGGACGCCGTGGAGCGCGACGGCATCTACCTCCCCAAGGGCACCTGGATCGACTACTGGAGCGGCCGCACCTACGAAGGCCCCGTCACCGTCGACGACTACAGCGCCCCGCTCGACACCCTGCCCCTGTTCGTACGGGCCGGGGCGACCGTCCCCATGTGGCCCGGCGACATCCGCTCGTACACGGACCGCGCCCCCGGCGACCCGATCGCCTGGGACATCTACCCGAAGGGCGACTCCTCCTTCGAGCTGTACGAGGACGACGGCGTCACCCGCGAACACCGCACCGGCCGGTACGCCACCCAGCGCGCCGAGGTCCGCGCCCCGCAGCACGGCGCCGGCGACGTCACCGTCCGCATCGGCGCGAGCAAGGGCACCTACACCGGAAAGCCGACCGCCCGGCCGTACGCCTTCACCGTCCACACCGGTGACGCCCCCGGCGCCGTCCGCCTCGACGGGCGCAAGCTGCCCGCCCTCACCTCCCGCGCCGCCTTCGACGCGGCCTCCCAGGGCTGGTGGTACGACCGCGACGAGCGCGGGGGAGTGGTCCGGGTCAAGACGGCCGCCCTCTCCACCGCCCGCGACTTCGAGCTGCGGCTGAGCGACACCAGCGCGGTCGGCGGCGCGGTACCGGGCGCCTCCGCCACCCTCGCCGTCCCCACGGCGCAGGAGCTCGGCGCCGGAGTGCCCGGCACCGTCGCCGTGGACGTCACCGCCGGCACCCGCGACGCCACCGACGTACGGGTCTCCCTGGCCGCCCCGGCCGGCTGGCAGGTCACCCCGGCCGCGCCGATCGGCCGCGTCCCGGCCGGAACCACCCGCCGGGTCGAGGTCACCGTCACCCCAGCGCCGGACGCGAAGCCCGGCGAGGCCACCCTCACCGCCACCGCCCGGCACAGCGCCGCGGGCACCGACCGCACCGCCACCCAGCGGTTCGCGGTCGGCGTGATGCCCCCGCCGCCCACCGGCGACGCCTGGGCGAGCGACCTCGTCTGGCTGCGCTCCAGCAACGGCTGGGGACCGCCCGAACGCGACCGCTCCAACGGCGAGTCCGGCGCCGCCGACGGCCGGACCCTCACCCTGGCGGGCACGACCTACGAGAAGGGCATCGGCGCCCACGCCGACTCCGACATCGAGGTCTACCTCGGCGGCCGCTGCACCACCTTCACCGCCGACGTCGGCATCGACGACGAGATCAACGGATACGGCGACGTGGCCTTCTCCGTCGAGGCCGACGGCAAGGTCCTGTGGACCTCACCCCGGCTCACCGGCGCCTCCGCGACCCTGCCCGTGAACGTCGACGTGACCGGGGCGCGGCACGTCCGGCTGAGGATCACGGACACCAACGGGTCGAAGAGCGGCGACCACGGGGACTGGGCGGCGGCCCGGTTCGGCTGCGCCTGACGCGTGATCTGATCTGATCTGATCCGCGCCCGACGCGACGACGGGAGGGGCGCCCTCGGGCTCCCCTCCCGTTCCGTCACGACTCCCCGGCGGAGGCGGCTACTTGTCGGACTCGCCGTCCGTGCCGGTGTCCGTGCCGGCGTCGCCGTCCGCGGCGGTGTCCGTGCTCGGATCAGGGGCCGTGTCCTTGCCCGTGTCCCTGCCCCTGCCCGGTGAACCGTCGGCGGGCCCCTGCGGCGCCTCGGGAGCGTCCGGCTCCTCCGCCACATCGGCCCCCTCGGCCGCCTCCGCACCAGGGACCGCCTCCGGTCCCGGCTGCTCCGGCTTCGGAGGGCGCGTACGGCCGCTCCCGGTGTCCCGGAGGAACGGAGCGTCGCCGCCCTCCATCGCCACACCGGGACCGCCAGGACCCGAGCCCGGCTCACGCCGCCGCAGATACCGCTCGAACTCGCGGGCGATCGCCTCGCCCGAGGCCTCCGGCAGCTCCGCCGTGTCCCGGGCCTCCTCAAGGGTCTGCACGTACTCGGCGACCTCGCTGTCCTCGGCGGCCAGCTGGTCCACGCCCACCTGCCAGGCCCGCGCGTCCTCGGGCAGCTCGCCCAGCGGGATGCGCAGCCCCACCAGGTCCTCGAGCCGGTTGAGGAGTGCCAGGGTCGCCTTCGGGTTCGGCGGCTGCGACACGTAGTGCGGCACCGCGGCCCACAGGCTCACCGCGGGCACGCCCGCGTGGGTGCACGCCTCCTGGAGGATGCCCACGATGCCCGTCGGGCCCTCGTACCGGGTCTCCTCCAGGTCCATCGTGCGCGCCAGGTCCGGGTCCGAGGTCACGCCGCTGACCGGGACCGGCCGGGTGTGCGGGGTGTCCCCGAGCAGCGCGCCCAGGATCACGACCATCTCCACGCCCAGCTCGTGGGCGAAGGCGAGGATCTCGTTGCAGAAGGAGCGCCAGCGCATCGACGGCTCGATCCCGCGCACGAGCACCAGGTCACGGGGTTTGTCGCCGCCGACCCGGACCACGGAGAGCCGGGTCGTCGGCCAGGTGATCTTCCTGACGCCGTTGTCCAGGAAGACCGTGGGCCGGTTGACCTGGAAGTCGTAGTAGTCCTCGGCGTCGAGCGCCGCGAACACCTCGCCCTTCCATTCCCGGTCCAGATGGGCGACCGCGGTGGAGGCGGCGTCGCCGGCGTCGTTCCAGCCTTCGAACGCGGCCACCATGACCGGGTCGATCAGCTCGGGTACCCCCTCGAGCTCGATCACCCAGCGCCTCCTTTTCGAAGTTCCTGTCGTACGGACCAACCTTACGGCTTTCTCCAGGTCCGTCCGCAGCCCCCGGACATCCCCGAAAACCCGTGCGGCCTTGATCGACTACCCAGGAACTCGCCTCCGCACACGGCGGTCTCACTCCTCCCAGAGCGTGCTCGGCGCCTCCCTCCGGACCACCGGCGCGATCTCCTCGGCGAAGCGCTGGAGCGTCTCGATCTGCTCCGCCGTCGACTGACCGAAGGCGTCGACCGTGACGGACTGCAGGTCGTGCCCGTAATGGGCGTGATAGCCGAGGATCTTGTCGATGATCCGCTGCGGGGAGCCGATCAGCTGCGGGCCGTCCGCGACGGCGTCCTCGATCGTGCGGAACGGGGTGTTGTATCCGGCCTTGCCCTCCAGGTGCGGCTTGAAGCTCTGCCGTACCTTCGCCTCGTACAGGTCCCTGTAGCGGGCGATCGCCTCCTCGGTGGTGTCGGCGATGAGCAGGCCGCCGGAACCGGCCGCCACGCGCGCGTGTGCCGGGTCGTGCCCGTACTCCTCGAACTTCTCCCGGTAGTGGGCGATGAGCCGCGCGTACGCCTCGCGGGGCTGGATCGCGTTGGCGGTGAAGAGCGGGTCGCCGTGCTTCGCGGCGAGTTCGGGGGAGTTGAGGCTGGTGGCCGAGCCGTGCCAGATCCGGGGCGGTCCCGCGTACGGGCGCGGCACCGTGGTGACGTTCTTCAGTGCGGGCCGGAACTCGCCCTCCCAGTCGACGCCCTCCTCCGTCCAGAGCCGCCGGAGCAGCTCGTACTTCTCCTTCTGGAGGTCCCACTGCCGCTCCTCGTCCAGGCCGAAGAGGTCGAAGTGGCCGGCCTCGGCGCCCTTGCCGACGACGAGTTCGAGCCGGCCGCGGGAGAGCTGGTCGAGGGTGGCGTAGTCCTCGGCGACCCGGACCGGGTCGAGGATCGCGACGACGGTGACACCGGTGAGCAGCCTGATCCGGGTGGTGCGGGCGGCGAGCGCGGCGAGCAGCACGGTCGGGGCGGAGGAGAGGAACGGGCCGGCGTGCCGCTCACCGACGGCGTACGCGTCGAAGCCGAGCCGTTCGGCGGTCTCGCCGAGTGCGACGACCTGCTCCAACCGGTCGGCGGCGGACAGGAGTTCGCCGGTGAGCGGGTGCGGGGAGTGGTGGACGATCGAGAGCACCTGGAATTTCATGCGCTCCACTCTGCGCGCCGAGTGTTGCGGCGGTGTGGACGGCGTGTGGCACGCCTCAGGGGCGGCCCTCCGGAGAGAACCGCCCCTGTGCGTACGGGAGTCGCCTCCCGGTGCTACTTGTTCAGCATCTTCTCGACGTCCGCGCGGATCTCGTCCGTCGCGAGGCCGCGGATGGTCAGGGTCGTACGGCGGCGCAGCACGTCGTCCGCCGTCTCGGCCCACTCGTGGTCGCGGGCGTAGGCGACCTGCGCCCAGATCTCCGGCGCGTCCGGGTGTATGCGCCGGGCCAGCTCCGGGTTCTCGTTCGCCATGCGGGCGATGTCGAAGGAGAGCGAGCCGTAGTGCGTCGCCAGGTGCTTGGCGGTGTCGGCGGCCATCCGCGGGCCGGGCGCCGGACCGTCGACGAGCAGCCGGTGCGCGACGGCGTTCGGGTTGGCGATACCGGGCAGCGGCAGCCGCTTCGGCAGCGTCGACACCGACTCGTAGTCCTCGCCCAGCGGATGGCCCGGGAGCTGCTCCAGCTTCCTCATCACCGTACGGCCGATGTGGCGGAAGGTCGTCCACTTGCCGCCGGCCACCGACAGCATGCCGCCGCGGCCCTCGGTGACGACCGTCTCGCGCTTGGCCTTCGAGGTGTCGCCGGGACCGCCCGGGAGCACCCGCAGACCGGCGAAGGCGTAGGTGATCAGATCGCGCGACAGCTGCTGGTCGCGGATGGAGAAGGCGGCCTCGTCCAGGATCTGGGCGGTGTCCTTCTCGGTGACCTCGACCTGGCCGGGGTCACCCTCGTACTCCTCGTCGGTGGTACCGAGCAGCAGCATGTCCTCCCAGGGGAGGGCGAAGGTGATGCGGTACTTGTCGATCGGGGTGGCCAGGGCGGCCTTCCACGGCGAGGTCCGCCGGAGGACCAGGTGCGCGCCCTTGGAGAGGCGGATGGAGGGGGCCGCGTTCGGGTCCTCCATCCGGCGCAGGTGGTCGACCCACGGGCCGGTGGCGTTGAGCACGAGACGGGCGGTGACACCGAACTCGTCGCCGCTGGTGCGGTCCTTGAGCTCGGCGCCGGTGACCCGGCCCTTGGTGAAGCGCAGCCCGGTGACCTCGGCGTGGTTGAGGACGGTGGCGCCGGCGTCGACAGCGGCGCGGACCGTCATCAGCGCCATGCGGGCGTCGTTCATCTGGTCGTCGCCGTAGACGGCCACGGCCTTGAGGTTGTCGGTGCGCAGCTCCGGCACGTCCTGTGCGGCCTTGGCGGGGGAGAGCAGGTGCCCGACGCCGTCACCGAACGCCGAGAGGGCGCTGTAGGCGAAGACGCCGGCACCGAGCTTGGCCGCGCCGTGCGGGCCGCCCTTGTAGACGGGCAGGTAGAAGGTGAGGGGGTTGGCGAGGTGCGGTGCCACCTGACGGGAGACCGCACGCCGCTCGAAGTGGTTCTCCGCGACCAGCTTCACCGCGCCGGTCTGCAGGTAGCGCAGACCGCCGTGGAGCAGCTTCGAGGAGGCGGAGGAGGTGGCGCCGGCGAAGTCGCCGGCGTCCACCAGGGCCACCCGCAGGCCCGACTGCGCGGCGTGCCAGGCGGTGGAGATGCCCAGGATGCCGCCGCCGATCACCAGGAGGTCGTACGTCGCCTTGGAAAGCTGGTCCCGGGTCTCGGCGCGGCTCGGGAGGGAGCCGGACGCCGGGTGCGTCCCGAGGGCAGGGACGCTCTGCAGGGTGGTCATGTCGTATTACTCCTCGTCCTCGATCCAGCCCATGGTCCGCTCGACGGCCTTGAGCCAGCTCTTGTACTCGCTGTCACGCCTGTCGGCGTCCATGCGAGGGGTCCATTCCGCCGCCCGGCGCCAGTTGGCGCGCAGCGCGTCGGTGTCCGGCCAGAAGCCGACGGCCAGGCCGGCGGCGTAGGCGGCGCCGAGGCAGGTGGTCTCGGCGACCATCGGGCGCACGACGGGCGCGTCCAGGAAGTCCGAGAGGGTCTGCATCAGCAGGTTGTTGGAGGTCATGCCGCCGTCGACCTTGAGCGCGGTCAGCTCGACGCCGGAGTCCTTGGTCATGGCGTCGGTGATCTCGCGGGTCTGCCAGGCGGTGGCCTCCAGGACGGCGCGGGCGATGTGCGCCTTGGTGACGTACCGGGTGAGGCCGGCGATCACACCGCGGGCGTCGGAGCGCCAGTACGGGGCGAACAGGCCGGAGAAGGCCGGCACGAAGTAGGCGCCGCCGTTGTCCTCGACCGAGGACGCGAGGGTCTCGATCTCGGCGGCGGACTTGATGAGGCCCATCTGGTCGCGCATCCACTGCACCAGCGAACCGGTGACGGCGATCGAGCCCTCCAGCGCGTAGACCGGCTGCTGGTCGCCGATCTGGTAGCCGACCGTGGTCAGCAGGCCGCTGTAGGAGTTGATGATCTTGTCACCGGTGTTCATCAGCATGAAGGTGCCGGTGCCGTACGTGGACTTGGCCTCGCCCTCGGCGAAGCAGGTCTGGCCGAACAGGGCGGCCTGCTGGTCGCCGAGCGCCGAGGCGACCGGGACACCGGCGAGGACGCCGTCCTTGACGTGGCCGTAGACCTCTGCGGAGGACCGGATCTCGGGGAGGACGTTGAGGGGGACCCCCATCGACTCCGCGATCTTCTCGTCCCAGGCCAGGGTGTGCAGGTTCATCAGCATGGTGCGCGAGGCGTTGGTGACGTCGGTGACGTGCACGCCGCCGTCGGGGCCACCCGTGAGGTTCCAGATGACCCACGAGTCCATGGTGCCGAAGAGGATGTCGCCTGCCTCGGCGCGCTCGCGCAGCCCCTCGACGTTGTCGAGCATCCAGCGGATCTTCGGGCCGGCGAAGTAGCTCGCCAGCGGCAGGCCGGTCTCGCGGCGGAAGCGGTCCTGGCCGACGTTGCGGCCGAGCTCCTTGCAGAGGGCGTCGGTGCGGGTGTCCTGCCAGACGAGGGCGTTGTGGACGGGCTCGCCGGTGTTCTTGTCCCAGAGCAGCGTGGTCTCGCGCTGGTTGGTGATGCCGATGGCCTTGACGTCGGCGGCGGCGATGCCGCCCTTCGTCAGGGCGCCGGCGACGACCTCCTGGACGTTGGTCCAGATCTCGGCGGCGTCGTGCTCGACCCAGCCCGGCTTCGGGAAGATCTGCTCGTGCTCCTTCTGGTCGACCGAGACGATCCGGCCGTCCTTGTCGAAGACGATGCAGCGGGAGGAGGTGGTGCCCTGGTCGATGGCCGCGATGAACGGGCCGGAGGTGTGTGCGTCGGTCACGGTTGGCTCCAAGGGAGGTCTGGGAGAAGGACGGCTCAGGCGAACGCGATGTTGTAGATACCCGCGGCGATGGCGCCACCGATCAGCGGACCGGCCACCGGGATCCAGGCGTAGCTCCAGTCGGAGGTGCCCTTGTGCTTCAGCGGGAGCAGGGCGTGCACGATGCGCGGGCCGAGGTCACGGGCCGGGTTGATCGCGTAGCCGGTCGGGCCGCCGAGCGAGAGGCCGATGGAGACCACGACGAACGCGGTGATCAGGGCGCCTATGACGCCGAGGCCCTTGCCGCTGTCGTTGAGACCCTGCGTGAGCACGGCCAGGACGAGCACGACGGTGCCGATGATCTCGGTGGCCAGGTTCTGCCAGGTGTTACGGATCTCGGGGCCGGTGGAGAAGACGCCGAGCACCGGGCCGGGGCCCTCGATCGGCTTCTTGCCCGAGGCCTCGGGGTCGGCGAGGTGCGCCTGGAACTGGCCGTAGTAGGCCACCCAGACCAGCGCCGCGCCGATCATGGCGCCGAGCATCTGGCCGGCGATGTAGACGGGGACGTCGCCCCACTCGCCGTCCTTGATCGCGATGCCGACCGTGACGGCGGGGTTCAGATGGGCACCCGAGAGGGAAGCCGTCATGTAGACGGCCGTCATGACCGCGAAGCCCCACCCGAAGGTGATCGCGAGCCAGCCCGCGTTGCGGGCCTTGGAGCCCTTGAGCGTGACGGCGGCGCACACGCCGCCGCCGAGCAGAATCAGAACGGCGGTACCGATGGTCTCGCCGAGGAAGATGTCGGAGCTGGACACCCGCGACTCCTTTGTCCTTCGTCCAGGGGAACGGCGGACTCCGGGTCCCTCCGGAGGTCCGCACCCTCGTGTGAGGGCTGTTTCCGGCCCTTGGCACTGCCACACCTTAGCGTGTATTGCCGTTAGGTGTTCGGCATTGCCGACCGATGAACGGAAGTTTTGCCCCCGGGTTAACAGCGCGTCAAGGCCCCGGGAAGCGAAAAACCCGCCGATAACGCGATCGTTACCGGCGGGTTCACTCAGGTCGGTGTGCGCGGTGGCGCAGGGTCAGAAGCGCCCGGCTCCCAGATCCCGGGAGACCGCGCGGGCGCAGTCCCGCACCGCCGCGACGAGTTCGGGACGCAGCTCCCCGGCCGGGCACAGCCGCTCCACGGCGCCCGTCACCGCCACCGCGCCCACCGGCATCCGCCGCCGGTCGTGGATCGGCGCCGCCACCGAGGCGACCCCCTCCCAGGTCTCCTCCACGTCGGCCGCCCAGCCCTTGGCCCGGGTCATGTCGAGCAGCGACTCGAACTCCGCCAGCTCCGTGGTCGTCCGGGGCGTGAACGGCTCCCGCTCGACCTCCAGGACCTCGCTGTGCGCCACCGGGTCGTACGCCGACAGGACCTTGCCGAGCGCCGTGGAGTGCAGCGGCTGCATCGCCCCCACCTCCAGGACCTGACGGCTGTCGTCCGGCCGGAAGACGTGGTGCACGATCAGGACGCCCTGCTGGTGCAGCACCCCCAGGTGCACGCTCTCGCCGCTGGACCGCGCCAGGTCGTCCGTCCAGACCAGCGCCCGCGCGCGCAGCTCGTGCACGTCGAGGTAGCTGTTGCCGAGCCGCAGCAGCTCCGCGCCGAGCTGATAGCGGCCCGAAGCCGCCTCCTGCTCCACGAAACCCTCCGCCTGGAGCGTGCGCAGGATGCCGTGGGCGGTGCCCTTGGCGAGTCCCAGCGAGGACGCGATGTCGGACAGGCCCAGCCGGCGCTCGCCGCCCGCGAGCAGTCGCAGCATGGCCGCCGCCCGTTCAAGCGACTGGATGTTCTTCGCCATCGCCCGACCCCTTCTCCCTCTCACGCTGTTCGACAATGCTGAACACTATCGGTCGATGCCGACCTTGCGTGCCACCTGACAGTGTCAGTCAAGAACGGGCAGAACCGGGAGTCCCCGCACACAGGATGCCGTCCGCCCCGCGAGACGCCGTGTCCACCCCGACCGGAGCGCGGTTACGCTGGCCCCGTGCACCCTCCTCCGAAGGTGCAAAGCCGACAGCCGTCGCATCCCAGGGAGCTCATCCATGGCCTCGTTGCCGACCCCTTCCGCAGACAGCCGGAACCGCGCCGCAGCCCTCCGCGAGGCACTCGCCAGCCGAGTCGTCGTCGCCGACGGCGCCATGGGCACCATGCTCCAGGCACAGGACCCCACCCTCGAGGACTTCCAGAACCTCGAAGGCTGCAACGAGATCCTGAACGTCACCAGGCCCGACATCGTCCGTTCGGTCCACCAGGAGTACTTCGCCGCCGGCGTCGACTGCGTCGAGACCAACACCTTCGGCGCCAACCACGCCGCCCTGGGCGAGTACGACATCCCCGAGCGCGTCCACGAACTCTCCGAGGCCGGCGCCCGCATCGCCCGCGAGGTCGCCGACGACTTCACCGCCTCCACCGGACGCCAGCGCTGGGTCCTCGGCTCCATCGGCCCCGGCACCAAGCTGCCGACCCTCGGCCACGCCCCGTACACCCTGCTGCGCGACGCCTACCAGCAGAACGCCGAGGGCCTCCTCGCCGGCGGCGCCGACGCCCTGCTCGTCGAGACCACCCAGGACCTGCTCCAGACCAAGGCCTCCGTCATCGGCGCCCGCCGCGCCCTCGACGTCCTCGGCGTCGACGTGCCGCTCATCGTCTCCGTCACCGTCGAGACCACCGGCACCATGCTCCTCGGCTCCGAGATCGGCGCCGCCCTGACGGCCCTGGAGCCGCTCGGCATCGACATGATCGGCCTGAACTGCGCCACCGGCCCCGCCGAGATGAGCGAGCACCTCCGCTACCTCGCCCGCCACTCGCGCATCCCGCTCTCCTGCATGCCCAACGCCGGCCTGCCCGTCCTCACCTCCGACGGTGCCCACTACCCGCTCAGCCCCGCCGAGCTCGCCGACGCCCAGGAGACCTTCGTCCGCGAGTACGGCCTCTCCCTGATCGGCGGCTGCTGCGGTACCACCCCCGAGCACCTGCGCCAGGTCGTCGAGCGCGTCCGGGACCTCACCCCCGCCGTCCGCGAGCCGCACCCCGAGCCCGGCGCCGCCTCGCTCTACCAGACCGTGCCGTTCCGCCAGGACACCGCGTACATGGCCATCGGCGAGCGCACCAACGCCAACGGCTCGAAGAAGTTCCGCGAGGCCATGCTGGAGGCCCGCTGGGACGACTGCGTCGAGATGGCCCGCGACCAGATCCGCGAGGGCGCGCACATGCTCGACCTCTGCGTCGACTACGTGGGCCGCGACGGCGTCGCCGACATGCGGGAGCTCGCCGGCCGCTTCGCCACCGCCTCCACCCTGCCGATCGTCCTCGACTCCACCGAGGTGGACGTGCTGCAGGCCGGTCTGGAGAAGCTCGGCGGCCGGGCCGTCATCAACTCCGTCAACTACGAGGACGGCGACGGCCCCGAGTCCCGCTTCGCCAAGGTCACCCGGCTGGCCCAGGAGCACGGCGCCGCCCTCATCGCCCTCACCATCGACGAGGAGGGCCAGGCCCGTACCCCCGAGCACAAGGTCGCCATCGCCGAGCGGCTCATCGAGGACCTCACCGGCAACTGGGGCATCCACGAGTCCGACATCCTCATCGACACCCTGACCTTCACCATCTGCACCGGCCAGGAGGAGTCGCGCAAGGACGGCATCGCCACGATCGAGGCGATCCGCGAGCTCAAGCGCCGCCACCCGGACGTCCAGACCACCCTGGGCCTCTCCAACATCTCCTTCGGTCTGAACCCGGCCGCGCGCATCCTCCTCAACTCCGTCTTCCTCGACGAGTGCGTCAAGGCCGGCCTCGACTCGGCGATCGTCCACGCCTCGAAGATCCTGCCGATCGCCCGGTTCGACGACGAACAGGTCACCACCGCGCTCGACCTGATCTACGACCGGCGCGCCGAGGGCTACGACCCGCTGCAGAAGCTGATGGCCCTCTTCGAGGGCGTCAACACCAAGTCGATGAAGGCCGGCAAGACCGAGGAACTCCTCGCCCTGCCGCTGGACGAGCGCCTCAAGCGCCGGATCATCGACGGCGAGAAGAACGGCCTTGAGGCCGACCTCGACGAGGCCCTGACGATCCGCCCCGCCCTGGAGATCGTCAACGAGATCCTGCTCGACGGCATGAAGACGGTCGGCGAGCTGTTCGGCTCCGGCCAGATGCAGCTGCCGTTCGTGCTCCAGTCCGCCGAGGTCATGAAGACCGCGGTGGCCTACCTCGAACCCCACATGGAGAAGACGGACGACGACGGCAAGGGCACGATCGTCCTCGCCACCGTCCGCGGCGACGTCCACGACATCGGCAAGAACCTCGTCGACATCATCCTCTCCAACAACGGCTACAACGTCGTCAACATCGGCATCAAGCAGCCCGTCTCCGCGATCCTGGAGGCCGCCGAAGAGCACAGCGCCGACGTGATCGGCATGTCCGGCCTCCTCGTGAAATCCACCGTGATCATGAAGGAGAACCTGGAGGAGCTGAACCAGCGCGAGCTGGCCGCCAAGTACCCCGTGATCCTCGGCGGCGCCGCCCTCACCAGGGCGTACGTCGAGCAGGACCTCCACGAGATCTACCAGGGCGAGGTCCGCTACGCCCGCGACGCCTTCGAGGGCCTGCGCCTCATGGACGCCCTCGTCGCCGTCAAGCGCGGCGTCCCCGGCGCGAAGCTCCCCGAGCTCAAGCAGCGCCGCGTCCCCAAGCGGGACACCCCGGTCCTCCAAGTGGAGGAGGCGGACGAGCCGGGCGGCCGTTCCGACGTCGCCGTCGACAACCCCGTCCCCACCCCGCCGTTCTGGGGAACCCGCGTCGTCAAGGGCATCCCGCTCAAGGACTACGCCTCCTGGCTCGACGAGGGCGCCCTCTTCAAGGGCCAGTGGGGCCTCAAGCAGGCCCGCGTCGGCGGCGCCACGTACGAGGAGCTCGTCGAGAGCGAGGGCCGGCCGCGGCTGCGCGGCCTGCTCGACAAGCTGCACACCGAGAACCTGCTCGAAGCGGCCGTCGTCTACGGCTACTTCCCCTGTGTCTCCAAGGGCGAGGACCTGATCATCCTCGACGAAGCCGGCAACGAGCGGACCCGCTTCACCTTCCCGCGCCAGCGCCGCGGCCGCCGCCTCTGTCTCGCGGACTTCTTCCGTCCGGAGGAGTCCGGCGAGACCGACGTCGTCGGCCTCCAGGTCGTCACCGTCGGCTCGAAGATCGGCGAGGCCACCGCCAAGCTGTTCGAGTCCGACTCCTACCGTGAGTACCTGGAGCTGCACGGGCTCTCCGTCCAGCTCGCCGAGGCCATGGCCGAGTACTGGCACGCCCGCGTCCGCGCCGAGCTCGGCTTCGGCGGCGAGGACCCGGACGCGGTCGAGGACATGTTCGACCTCAAGTACCGCGGCGCTCGCTTCTCCCTCGGCTACGGCGCCTGCCCCGACCTGGAGGACCGCGCGAAGATCGCGGAGCTGCTGCGTCCGGAGCGCATCGGCGTGCACCTCTCCGAGGAGTTCCAGCTCCACCCCGAGCAGTCCACCGACGCCATCGTGATCCATCACCCGGAGGCGAAGTACTTCAACGCTCGGTGACGGGGCGGGGCGCCCGGAATCCGTCCGGCGGGACACCCCCGGACGGCGTCCGGGGGACCCCCGGGGCAAATCCGCGCCCTTTCGGTGATCCGGACGTACACTTGTCGGTCCAGTGCAGGCCGGTCTTCCTCCCCGTACCGGGGAGGGGGGCCGGCCTTCTCGTCCCTCCATGGAGGTGTGCCGGATGACCAGTACGGTCCCCGCGTCCCTGATCCGTACCAACGGAAGCTCCGCCCTGCAGGCGGTCTTCCTCGACATGGACGGCACTCTCGTCGACACGGAGGGCTTCTGGTGGGACGCGGAGGTCGAGGTCTTCGCCGACCTCGGACACCGGCTGGACGACGCCTGGCGGGACGTCGTCGTCGGCGGCCCGATGACGCGCAGCGCGGGCTACCTCATCGAGTCCACCGGCGCCGACATCACCGTCGCCGAGCTGACCGTCCTGCTCAACGAGAAGTTCGAGCAGCGCATCGAGCTCGGCGTGCCCCTGATGCCCGGCGCCGAACGGCTCCTCGCCGAGCTGGCCCGGCACTCCATCCCGACCGCGCTGGTCTCCGCCTCGCACCGGCGGATCATCGACAAGGTCCTCCACTCGCTCGGCCGTGACCGCTTCTCGCTCACCGTCGCGGGCGACGAGGTCGTACGGACCAAGCCGCACCCGGAGCCGTACCTGACGGCCGCCCAGGGGGTCGGGGCCGACCCCGCGCTCTGTGCCGTCGTCGAGGACACCGCGACCGGTGTGGCGGCCGCCGAGGCGGCCGGCTGCCGGGTCGTCGCGGTGCCCTCGGTCGCCCCGATCGCGCCTTCCCCGGGACGGGTCGTCGTGCGTTCCCTCGAAGAGGTCGACGTGCCCTTCCTCCGCACATTGATCACCGGAATCTGAGCTTTATCTGAGCTTCTCCCGGGCGGAATGCGATTTCGCCCGGGAGGCGCCTCGCCGAGCACCTCCGGGGACACCCGAGGTGCACCCGGGGAACGTCCCGGGAAAACGATCAGGCCATTCGCCGAAAAGGCCTCTGCGTGACGTTGGTCACGCAGAGTGCCGGACGGCGGGTGGCCTTCGCGCGTCACCTGTCCGGTTACCGCGCATTTCGGCGCCCCCTGTGTCCCGATTCGATCGCCGCCGTCCGCATCCTCCGGCGCATGACTATCGACACTCCCGCATTCATGATCACTGTGCGATTACCCCCACGGCCGCCCGTGGTCAGGCAATAGCCGTGCCGCCCACTAATCTTTCGCGAGTACTTCGCCGCATAACCCGCGTGCACCGGCGCACACCCAAGTCGCCGTGAACACAGGACCGATCGCAACACCCGGCCCGATCGCTCCCGCCCCGACCGGGCGGCCGGCGGCGGAGTTCCACTGACCGCTGTATCCCAGTGCCGGATGAGGAGATCGTCCCTGATGAACCGCAAGACCCTGGTGCTGCCGGCCGTGGCCGGACTGCTCGCCCCCCTGCTCGCCGCCTGCGGCGGCGCGGAGGAAGGCGGAGCGATCGTCGTCGGCACCACGGACCAGTTCATCGCCACCGCGGACGCCCCCGCGCCACTCGACCCGGCCTTCGCCTACGACACCGGCGCGTGGAACATCCTGCGGCAGACCGTGCAGACCCTGATGCACGTGCCCCGCGACAGCGGCGAGCCCGTCCCCGAGGCAGCCGAGAACTGCGGGTTCTCCGACAAGGCCAGTGAGAGCTACCGCTGCAAGCTGCGCGCCGGCCTCACCTTCGCCGACGGCACCCCGATCACCGCCGAGGACGTCAAGTTCTCCATCGAGCGCGTGCTGAAGATCAAGTCGGACAACGGCACCGCCGCCCTCCTCTCGAACATCGACACCATCGAGACCAAGGGCGCCGACGAGGTCGTCTTCCACCTGAAGACCCCCGACGCCACCTTCCCGTACAAGCTCTCCACCCCGGTCGCCGGCATCCTCAGCAAGGACAAGTACGAGGCCGGAAAGCTCCGCGACGGATTCGACGTCGATGGCTCGGGCCCGTACACCATGAAGGTCGAGCGCGAGGGCGACAAGGCCACCCGCTTCGTCTTCACCAAGAACCCGGCCTACAAGGGCGACATCACCCTGCGCAACGAGAAGGTCGAGCTGCGCCCCTACGCCGACGCGAACACCATGGGCCGGGCCCTGGAGAGCGACGACATCGACATGATGGCCCGCTCCCTGTCCCGGCAGCAGATCAAGGACCTCACCGAGACGCCCAAGGACGGCATCGAGGTCATCGAGGTCCCCGGCCTCGAGATCCGCTACCTCGGCTTCAACACCAAGGCCCCCGCCGTCCAGGAGAAGGCCGTCCGCCAGGCCATGGCCGCCGTCGTCGACCGCGGCGCCCTCGTCAACCGGGTCTACGGCACCACCGCCGAGCCGCTGTACTCGCTGATCCCCTCCAGCATCACCGGCCACACCACCCCCTTCTTCGACGCGTACGGCGAGCCCGACCAGGCCCGTGCCGCCAAGCTCCTCAAGGCCGCCGGCGTCAAGACCCCGGTCAAGCTGACGCTGAACTACACCACCGACCACTACGGCGCCGAGACCGCCGAGGAGTTCGACGCGCTCAAGAAGCAGCTCGTCGCCAGCGAACTCTTCGACGTCACCGTCCAGGGCGCCGAGTGGTCGACGTTCCGCACCGCCCAGAAGCGCGGCGACTACGCCGTCTACGGACTCGGCTGGTTCCCGGACTACCCGGACCCGGACAACTACATCGCGCCGTTCCTCGACAGCGACAACTTCCTCAACACCCCGTACGTGAACAAGGTCGTCCGCGACCAGCTCATCCCGCGCTCGCGCCGCCAGGCCGACCGCACCGCCGCGAGCCCCGTCTTCAACCAGATCCAGAAGATCGTCGCCGAGGACGTACCCGTCCTGCCGCTGTGGCAGGGCAAGCAGTACGTCGCCGCGCGCGACGACCTCAACGGAGTCGAGTACGCCCTCAACACGTCCTCCGACCTCCTGCTCTGGGAACTGGGCCGCGGTACCGCATAACCCCGTCGACTGGATCGGTTACACCGGCCGCGCACCCGCGCGCGGCCGGCCTGACAAGAGATCACGAGGCACGTTCTGTGAAGACGCACAACAAGTGGCTGACGGCCCCCCTCGCCGCCGGTCTGTCCGCCGCCCTCCTCAGCGGCTGCGGCACCGAGCAGGGAGGCTCGGGCGACTCCGGCAACGGCATACGCGTCGGCATGTCCGACGAGATCGTCGCCACCGACCCCGCGGCCGGCTACGACCCCGGCTCCTGGCTGCTGTTCAACAACGTCTTCCAGTCCCTGCTGGCCTTCCCCAAGGGCGGCTCCGAGCCCGAGCCCGAGGCCGCCGACAAGTGCGGCTTCGCCACCGGCAGCACCGTGTACAGCTGCACCCTGCGCGACGGCCTCACCTTCTCCAACGGCAACAAGCTCACCTCGGAGGACGTCAAGTTCTCCTTCGAGCGCGCCCTCAAGATCGCCGACCCCTCGGGCCCCGCGCCGCTGCTGGCCACCATCAAGAGCATCGAGACCCCGGACGAGAAGACCGTCGTCTTCCACCTCAAGGTCCCCGACGCCACCTTCCCCAGCAAGATCGCCTCCGGTGCCGGCTCCATCGTCGACCACCGCGAGTACCCCGCCGACGCCCTGCGCACCGACGGCAAGGCCACCGGCTCCGGCCCCTACAAGCTGGACTCCTTCAGCGCCACCGAGGCCACCTTCTCCGCCAACCCCGGCTACAAGGGCACCGCGCAGCGCAAGAACGACGCCATCACCCTCAAGCTCTACGGCGGCGACCGCTCCGCCCTCTCCAAGGCCCTCACCGACGGAGACGTCGACGTCGCCTACCGAGGCCTCTCCGCCGAGGACATCGTGACCCTCGAGACCTCCGACACCACGGACGACAAGGGCATCGAGGTCGTCCAGGGCAGCAGCGCCGAGGTCCAGCACCTCGTGTTCAACATGAAGGACCCGGTCGCCGGCAAGCTCGGCGTCCGCCAGGCCATCGCCCACCTCGTCGACCGCGAAGCCCTCGTCGAAGGCGTCTACAAGTCGACGGCCACGCCGCTGTACTCGATCGTCCCGGCCGGCATCGCCGGACACAACACCGCCTTCTACGACACCTACGGCGCCCCCGACAAGGCGAAGGCCAAGAAGGCCCTGCGCTCCGCCGGCATCACCGCCAAGGTGAAGCTCACCCTCTGGTCCACGCCCAGCCGCTACGGCCCGTCCACCGACCAGGAGCTCAAGGCCATCGCCGAGCAGCTCAACGCCAGCGGCCTCTTCGACGCCGACGTCCAGTCCGTCGCCTACGACCAGTACGAGAAGGACATCGCCGCCGGCAAGTACGGCGTCTACGTCAAGGGCTGGGTCCCCGACTACCCCGACGCCGACAACTTCACCACCCCGTTCTTCGGCGAGGGCAACGTCCTCGGCAACCACTACGAGAACGCCACCATCACCGGCAGCCTCCTCCCCAGGACCGCCGCCGCCCCGGACCGCGCCGCCACCGCCGACGAGTACGGCAAGCTCCAGAACCTCGTCGCCGAGCAGCTGCCCCTCCTGCCCCTCTGGCAGGGCAAGCAGTACGCCGTCGCCCGCCAGGACGTCACGGGCCTCGAATGGACCCTCGACGCCTCGACGGTCTTCCGCTTCTGGGAGATCCGCAAGGGCTGACCCGCCCACGGACACGACGGAGGGGCCCGGCGCGCGTCACGCGCACCGGGCCCCTCCGTCGTACCTGCCGCCCTCGTACCCGCCGGGGCTACTGCCCGTTGGCCCCCGGACGCACCAGACCGCTCTCGTACGCGTACACCGCGGCCTGCACCCGGTCGCGCAGGCCCAGCTTCGTCAGTACATGGCCCACATGCGTCTTCACCGTCGTCTCGCTGACGAACAGGTCCGCCGCGATCTCCGCGTTGGACAGGCCCCGCGCCACCAGCTTCAGCACCTCGACCTCACGGTCCGTCAAGGTGTTCAGCGTGTCCGGCATCTGCTCCTCGCCCGTCGGCAGATGCGCCGAGTACTTGTCGAGCAGCCGTCGCGTGATGGACGGCGCCAGCATCGCCTCACCGGCCGCCACCACCCGGATCGCCTGCACCAGCTCGTTCGCCGGGGCGTCCTTCAGGAGGAAACCGCTCGCCCCCGCCCGCAGCGCCTCGACCACGTACTCGTCGAGATCGAAGGTCGTCAGCACCAGGACCTTCGCCGGACCGTCCCGGCCAGGACCCGTGATCTGCCGGGTCGCCTCCACCCCGTCCATCCGCGGCATCCGGATGTCCATCAGCACCACGTCCGGCTGCAGGGCCCGCACCTGGTCCTGCGCCTGGAGACCGTCCCCGGCCTCACCCACCACCGCGATGTCCTGCTCCGCCTCCAGAATCATCCGGAAGCCGGTGCGCAACAGCGGCTGATCGTCGACCAAGAGGACGCGGATCGTCACAGGGGCTCCTTCACGGGGCTGAGCTCACGAGGTACACCGGCACTACGGCGCCGGCGGGGCCAGGTCCATTCTGCCCTGCCCCGAATCGCCCGACTCCGGCGGGCGCACCGAAACGATCTTCAACGGATAGACCGGGGGAGTCCCCCCGAACTCCGGACAGACCGCCTGATGGTCACACCAGCCGCACAGCTTCGTCGGCCGCGGCCGCCAGTCACCCGTCTCCGTCGCCAGCCGGATCGCGTCCCACAGCGCCAGCAGCTTCCGCTCCACCCGCAGCAGATCCGCCTCCACCGGGTCGTACGTCAGCACCTCCCCGCTGCCCAGATACACCAGCTGCAGCCGCCGCGGGATCACCTGCCGCAGCCGCCACACCACCAGCGCGTAGAACGTCATCTGGAACAGCGCGCCGTCCCGGTACTCCGGCCGCGGCGCCTTGCCCGTCTTGTAGTCGACGATCCGCACCTCGCCCGAAGGCGCCACATCGATCCGGTCGATCACCCCGCGCAACCGCAGCCCCGAATCCAGCTCCGTCTCCACGAACAGCTCACGCTCGGCGGGCTCCAGACGCGTCGGATCCTCCAGCGTGAACCACCGCTCGACCAGCCGCTCCGCCTCACCCAGCCAGCCCGCGAGACGCTCGCCCTCCGGATCCTCCGCGAACAGCTCACCCAGCTCCGGCTTCGACTCCAGAAGCCGGTCCCACTGCCCCGGAACCATCGCCCGCGCCCGCGGAGCCGTCCGCTCCACCGCCGGATCGTCGAAGAGCCGCTCGAGCACCGCGTGCACCAGCGTCCCCCGCGTCGCCGCCTCGCTCGGCTTCTCCGGCAGCCGGTCGATCACCCGGAACCGGTACAGCAGCGGACACTGCATGAAATCGCTCGCCCGGGAGGGCGACAACGACATGGGCGCCCGGGGCTCCGCCGGCACCTGCTCGCTCGTACTCATGACGAAGACCCTACGACCCGCCACCGACAGCGAGCGGAATACCATCGACCTGGGACCCCGTCGCACTGCATGATCGAACCGTGACACACCGACGTGGGTCACCCTCCGCGACGAAAGGAACCCGTGAACCAGGACGAGCCCAAGCCGCAGCGGACCGAGGAGCCCGGCGGCGGCATCCTCATGGGCCGCCCCTTCGGCGTGCCCGTCTACGTCGCCCCCAGCTGGTTCCTCGTCGCCGCCCTCATCACCTGGGTCTTCGGCGACCAGATCGAGCGCGTACTGCCCGAACTCGGCGCCGCCCGCTACCTCGTCTCCCTCTTCTTCGCCGTCGCCTTCTACGCCTCCGTACTCGTCCACGAACTGGCCCACACCATCGCCGCGCTCCGCTTCAAACTCCCGGTGCGCCGCATCCAGCTCCAGTTCTTCGGCGGCGTCTCCGAGATCGAGAAGGAGACCGAGACCCCCGGCCGCGAATTCGTCCTCGCCTTCGTCGGCCCCCTCCTCTCCCTCGTCCTCGCCGGCGTGTTCTATCTCTCGATGTACGCCGTCGAGCCCGGCACCGTCCCCGGCGTCCTCCTCGCCGGCCTGATGATCTCCAACCTCATCGTCGCGATCTTCAACCTGCTCCCCGGGCTCCCCCTCGACGGCGGCCGCATGCTCCGCGCCGTCGTCTGGAAGATCACCGGCAAGCCCATGAGCGGCACCATCGCCGCCGCCTGGGTCGGCCGCGCCCTCGCCGTCCTCGTCCTCGTCGGCCTGCCCCTGCTCACCCGCACCGGCTTCCTCGGCAACTCCACCGACGACATCAGCGGACTCAACACCGTCACCGACGCCCTGCTCGCCGCGATCCTCGCCGCCATCATCTGGACCGGCGCCGGCAACAGCCTCCGCATGGCCCGCCTCCGCGAACACCTCCCCGAGCTCCGCGCCCGCAGCCTCACCCGCCGCGCCATCCCCGTCGAGCCCGTCACGCCCCTCTCCGAGGCCCTCCGCCGCGCCAACGAGGCGGGCGCCCGCGCCCTCGTCGTCGTCGACGGCCACGGCGACCCCACCGGCATCGTCCGCGAGGCCGCCATCGCCGCCGTCCCCCAACACCGCCGCCCCTGGGTCGCCGTCAGCACCCTCGCCCAGGACCTCACCGACGGCATGCGCGTCCCCGCCGAACTCACCGGCCAGCCCCTCCTCGACCACCTCCGCGCCAGCCCGGCCACCGAATACCTCGTCGTCGAGGACACCGGCGAGATCTACGGAGTCCTCTCCACCACCGACGTCGAGCGCGCCTTCGTCCAGGCCATGGCACGACCCTCCTCGTAGTCCTTGTACTCTGGTCACATGTCCGAACCGACCGGTGCCGCCCGCCGACGCGGGCCCTTCAAGGTCGGGGACCAGGTTCAGCTGACCGACCCCAAGGGCCGTCACTACACGTTCACGCTCGAAGAGGGAAAGAACTTCCACACCCACAAGGGTTCTTTCCCGCACGACGAACTGATCGGCGCCCCCGAGGGCAGCGTTGTCCGCACCACCGGAAACGTCGCCTACCTCGCGCTGCGCCCCCTGCTCCCCGACTACGTCCTGTCCATGCCCCGCGGCGCCGCCGTGGTCTACCCCAAGGACGCGGGGCAGATCCTGGCCTTCGCCGACATCTTCCCCGGCGCCCGCGTCGTGGAAGCGGGAGTGGGCTCGGGCTCGCTGAGCAGCTTCCTCCTGCGCGCCATCGGAGATAGTGGCATGCTGCACTCCTACGAGCGCCGCGAGGACTTCGCCGAGATCGCGAAGGGCAACGTCGAACGCTACTTCGGCGGCCCCCACCCCGCGTGGCAGCTGACCGTCGGCGACCTCCAGGACAACCTGTCCGACACCGACGTCGACCGCGTCATCCTGGACATGCTCGCCCCCTGGGAGTGCCTGGAGGCCGTCTCCAAGGCACTCGTCCCCGGCGGCATCCTCTGCTGCTACGTGGCGACCACCACCCAGCTCGCCCGCACCGTGGAATCCATCCGCGAGTTCGGCTGTTACGCCGAGCCGCAGCCCTGGGAATCCATGATCCGCAACTGGCACGTCGAGGGCCTCGCCGTCCGCCCCGATCACCGCATGATCGGCCACACCGGCTTCCTCGTCACCGCCCGCCGCCTCGCGGACGGCGTCGAGCCCCCGATGCGCCGCCGCCGCCCCGCCAAGGGCGCCTACGGCGAGGACTACGAAGGCCCCAACAAGGGCTGACGTCCCGACATCCACGGTGCGCCGCCGTCGAGTTCCCGCCCACTGCGGGGAACTCGACGGCGGCGTCCTCATGTTCGGCGGGCCCCCGGCCCCCCACGAGGCCGACCCCGACGGTTCCGTCCCCCTGTGACGTGTGGCACGATGCCGGAAACCCGCCGCACCACCCCCTCAGGAGACGTCTCGCGTGCAGCCCTCCGCCGCCCCGGACCTCGCGGACCTCGCACACACCCACGCCCGGCCGGCCCACTGGCTCGCCACCGCCACCGCGACCGCCGCGGTCGTCGCCCTCGCGGGCCTGCTCCAGCCCGGCCCCGCCGGAGCCACCGCGACCCGGGCCACCGCACCGAGCCCCGCACCGGCTCCCGAGGCCGCCGGCGCCGCCTACCCCCTGGACTGCGGGGGAGCGCCCCACAAGGTCGCGAAGCGGGCCTCCGGAGACCTCGACGGAGACGGGAATCCCGAGACCGTTGCGGTCGTGCACTGCGAAGCGGGCTCCGGCACGCCGCCGAGCGGCGTCTACGTCCTCACCCGGGGCAAGCCCGCCGGCGCACCCGCGCGCGTGGTGGCCACCCTCGTCGCGCCCGAGCTCCTCAAGAGCGTCACCGACTTCTCCGTACGCGAAGGAGCGGTGCACGCCACCCTGCTCGGCTACTCGTCCCCCGACGTCCCCAGCTGCTGCCCCGACGAGAAGGAGCAGGTCAGCTGGCACTGGAAGGGCGGCGCCTTCGTACGTACAGGACAGACCGAAGCGCGCGGCGCCTGACCCGTCACTCCGCGTCGGGGCCGTACACCTCGACCTTGTCCGTGACCCGGCGCACATGGATGCAGTCGCCCGGGCACTCCTTCGCCGAGTCCACCACGTCCTGGAGCAGCGTCAGCGGGACCGGCGTCGTGGCACCGGTGTCCTGGAGGAGCTCGTCGTCGGCGCTCTTCACATAAGCGAGCCCGTCGATGTCCAGCTCGAAGACCTCGGGAGCGTACTGCGCGCAGATCCCGTCCCCGGTGCACAGGTCCTGGTCGATCCAGACCTCCAGCGCCTCTGCGGCGCCCGTGGACGGAGCCTCGTGCTGCACGGTCATATCTCCTGCCGTTTCTGCTTCTCGTGTCGCTTCTCGCGGGTAAGTCGGGCCACCTCTGACGGGTGTTGACCCAAGACGACGATACAACCGCCCGCTTTCAAGCAGCGAAGGGTGGGTATTCCCCTGTCGACAGGGGAAGCGCAAGGGTGAAGATCGGACACACCTCGGAGTCTTTTTGATCTAGGGGTTTCAATCACCACCCACGCAGGTAGGGTCAGGAAGCGTCCAGCTCCCCTTGGAGGAGGTGAGGACCGTGGCAGCCCACGACGACGACATCAACCGCGGCATCCGGCCGGGGCGGGGGTCTGAAGACCCCGCCGGTCAGGTTGCCTATCTCGAGCAGGAAATCGCCGTCCTGCGCCGCAAGCTCGCCGACTCTCCGCGACACACGAGGATTCTCGAAGAGCGGATCGTCGAGCTGCAGACCAGCCTGGCCGGCGTGTCCGCGCAGAACGAACGACTGGCGAACACGCTCCGTGAGGCCCGCGACCAGATCGTGGCCCTCAAGGAGGAAGTCGACCGGCTCGCGCAGCCGCCGGCCGGCTTCGGTGTCTTCCTGCAGGCCAATGAGGACGGCACGTGCGACATCTTCACCGGGGGCCGCAAGCTCCGGGTGAACGTCAGCCCGAGCATCGAGCTCGAAGAGCTCAAGCGCGGCCAGGAAGTCATGCTCAACGAAGCGCTCAACGTGGTCGAGGCCATGGAGTTCGAGCGCGCCGGGGACATCGTCACCCTCAAGGAGATCCTCGAGGACGGCGAGCGCGCCCTGGTGGTCGGGCACACCGACGAGGAGCGGGTGGTGAGGCTCGCCGAGCCTCTGCTGGACGTCACCATCCGCCCCGGCGACGCCCTGCTGCTCGACTCCAGGTCCGGCTACGTGTACGAGGTGGTCCCCAAGAGCGAGGTCGAAGAGCTCGTTCTGGAAGAGGTCCCGGACGTCGACTACACCAAGATCGGCGGCCTGGGCAACCAGATCGAGCTGATCAGGGACGCGGTCGAGCTCCCCTACCTCTACCCGGACCTCTTCAAGGAGCACGAACTGCGTCCGCCCAAGGGCATCCTGCTCTACGGCCCGCCCGGCTGCGGCAAGACGCTGATCGCGAAGGCCGTGGCCAACTCCCTGGCCAAGAAGGTCGCCGAGGTGACCGGCCAGCCCGCGGGGAAGTCCTACTTCCTCAACATCAAGGGCCCCGAGCTCCTCAACAAGTACGTCGGTGAGACCGAGCGGCACATCCGCCTCGTCTTCCAGCGTGCCCGGGAGAAGGCGAGCGAGGGCACCCCCGTCATCGTCTTCTTCGACGAGATGGAATCCCTCTTCCGCACCCGCGGATCCGGTGTCAGCTCGGACGTGGAGAACACCATCGTCCCCCAGCTGCTCGCCGAGATCGACGGTGTGGAGGGCCTGGAGAACGTCATCGTCATCGGCGCCTCCAACCGCGAGGACATGATCGACCCCGCGATCCTGCGACCCGGCCGGCTCGACGTCAAGATCAAGATCGAGCGTCCGGACGCCGAGGCCGCGAAGGACATCTTCGCGAAGTACCTCACCGCCACCCTGCCGCTCCACTCGGACGACATCTCCGAGCACAGCGGTTCCAAGGCGGCGGCCGCCCACGGAATGATCCAGTCCGTCGTCGAGCAGATGTACGCCGAATCCGAGGAGAACCGCTTCCTCGAAGTCACGTACGCCAACGGCGACAAGGAAGTCCTCTACTTCAAGGACTTCAACTCCGGCGCGATGATCCAGAACATCGTCGACCGGGCCAAGAAGATGGCCATCAAGGCCTTCCTCGACCACAACCAGAAGGGCATCCGGGTCTCCCACCTCCTCCAGGCGTGCGTGGACGAGTTCAAGGAGAACGAGGACCTGCCCAACACCACCAACCCCGACGACTGGGCCCGGATCTCCGGAAAGAAGGGCGAGCGGATCGTGTTCATCCGCACCCTCGTCACCGGAAAGCAGGGCGCGGACACCGGGCGCTCCATCGACACGGTGGCCAATACCGGTCAGTACCTGTAAAACGCCCACCGGCTGCGGATGTCCGGAAACCGGGCATCCGCAGCCGACGCATTCCATCCAGCATTTCCCCCGGCATCACAGGGAAATACGCAACTGATCTCCCCACCAGCGCGGAGCCGCTCTAGGCTCATCGGTACCGCCGAGTCGCGCACAGTGAGCGCCGCCGGGCAAGGAGGGCCGCATGACCGTACGGCGAGTAATGGGCATCGAGACGGAGTACGGGATCTCCGTCCCGGGACACCCGAACGCCAATGCCATGCTCACCTCGTCCCAGATCGTCAACGCCTACGCGGCGGCGATGCACCGGGCGCGCCGCGCCCGCTGGGACTTCGAGGAGGAGAACCCGCTGCGGGACGCCCGCGGCTTCGACCTCGCCCGCGAGGCCGCCGACTCCAGCCAGCTCACCGACGAGGACATCGGCCTGGCCAACGTGATCCTCACCAACGGGGCCCGCCTCTACGTGGACCACGCCCACCCCGAGTACAGCGCGCCCGAGGTCACCAACCCGCGCGACGCCGTCCTCTGGGACAAGGCCGGCGAGCGGATCATGGCTGAGGCCGCCGAACGGGCCGCCCAGCTCCCCGGAGCCCAGCCGATCCACCTCTACAAGAACAACACCGACAACAAGGGCGCCTCCTACGGCACGCACGAGAACTACCTGATGAAGCGGGAGACCCCCTTCTCGGACATCGTGCGCCACCTCACCCCCTTCTTCGTCTCCCGCCAGGTCGTGACCGGCGCGGGACGGGTCGGCATCGGACAGGACGGCCGGGAGAACGGCTTCCAGATCAGCCAGCGCGCCGACTACTTCGAGGTCGAGGTCGGCCTGGAGACCACCCTCAAGCGGCCCATCATCAACACCCGGGACGAGCCCCACGCCGACGCCGAGAAGTACCGGCGTCTCCACGTGATCATCGGCGACGCGAACCTCTCGGAGATCTCGACCTACCTCAAGCTGGGCAGCACCGCCCTGGTCCTCTCGATGATCGAGGACGGCTTCATCACCGTCGACCTCGCCGTCGACCAGCCGGTACGGACCCTCCACCAGGTCTCGCACGACCCGACCCTCCAGTACCTGGTCACGCTGCGCAGCGGCCGGACACTCACCGCGGTGCAGCTCCAGATGGAGTACTTCGAGCTGGCCAGGAAGTACGTGGAGGAGCGGTACGGCGTGGACGCCGACGAGCAGACCAAGGACGTCCTGATCCGCTGGGAGGACACGCTCAACCGGCTCGAGAACGACCCCATGAGCCTGGCCGGCGAGCTCGACTGGATCGCCAAGCGGGAGCTCATGGAGGGCTACCGGCGCCGGGACGACCTGGACTGGGACGCCGCCCGGCTGCACCTGGTGGACCTCCAGTACGCGGACGTACGCCCCGAGAAGGGCCTCTACAACCGTCTGGTGGCCCGTGGGCGCATGAAGCGGCTCCTGGACGAGGCCGAGGTGGAGCGGGCCGAGACGGCGCCTCCGGAGGACACCCGGGCCTATTTCCGGGGCCGGTGCCTGGAGCAGTACGCCGACGACGTCGCGGCGGCCTCCTGGGACTCGGTGATCTTCGACCTGCCCGGCCGGGACTCCCTCCAGCGTGTCCCCACCCTGGAGCCGCTGCGGGGCACCAAAGCCCATGTGAAGTCGCTCCTGGACCGCTGCAGGACCGCCGAGGAACTGGTGCGGGTCCTGTCCGGCGGCTGATCGGAGGCCCCGCGGGGGCCTGAAATACCCCGGCACTGGGAATCATGGAAGCAGTGCCCGGGCGTTGTCGAAACTGCGGGGCCGAAGTCGGACCCGCCCTATAGGGTCTGATCTTGTACGGACTCAACCGAGCGGGCCGATTCGAGCGGGGTGAGGGATATGGCGACCAAGGACACCGGCGGCGGACAGCAGAAGGCGACGCGTTCCACTGAGGAGGTCGAGGAGACCACCACGGAGGCGAGCTCCGACCTCCAGGAGCGCCAGGAGAAGCTGAGCGACGACGTGGACTCCGTCCTGGACGAGATCGACGACGTCCTCGAGGAGAATGCCGAGGACTTCGTTCGGTCGTTTGTGCAAAAGGGCGGCGAGTAGCCGCACGGCGCGTCAGTCGTCCCCGTCCCCGGAGCCCCGGCGAAAGCCGCGGGCCCGGGGACGGATGACAAGCGGTGGCACGGGTAAGGTCCGTGCACAGCAAGCAAGATCGGCCGGCGCTTCCCACGGCGGGCCGACTCTCCCACCCGGAAGGAATCGCGTGGAAGCCAACCCTCGTAGCACCGGGCGTCTGCCGGCGGCCTTCCTGACGCCGGGCTCGTCCTCGTTCATCGACTTCCTGGCGGACCACTCGCCGGAGATGCTGCCGGGCGGGCGGAAGCTCCCCGACGGGGTCGTCGAGGCCCCGCACGGGACGACCATCGTGGCGGCCACGTTCCCCGGCGGGGTCGTGCTCGCCGGTGACCGGCGGGCCACCATGGGCAACATGATCGCGCAGCGGGACATCGAGAAGGTCTTCCCTGCCGACGAGTACTCCGCGGTCGGCATCGCCGGCACCGCCGGCCTCGCAGTGGAGATGGTCAAGCTGTTCCAGCTGGAGCTGGAGCACTTCGAGAAGGTGGAGGGCGTCACGCTCTCCCTGGAGGGCAAGGCGAACCGCCTCTCCACCATGATCCGGGGCAACCTCGGCATGGCCATGCAGGGGCTCGCCGTCGTGCCGCTCTTCGCGGGCTGGGACGAGGGCAAGGAGAAGGGGCGGATCTTCTCCTACGACGTGACCGGCGGCCGCTCCGAGGAGCACGGATACGCCGCCACCGGCTCCGGCTCGATCTTCGCGCGCGGCTCGATGAAGAAGCTCTACCGCGCCGACCTGACCGAGCAGGAGGCCACCACGCTGGTCGTGCAGGCGCTCTACGACGCGGCGGACGACGACTCGGCGACCGGGGGCCCGGACATGGCGCGCCGGATCTTCCCGATCGTCACGGTCATCACGGACGAGGGCTACCGCAGGCTCACGGAGGGGGAGTCCTCCGCGCTGGCCCGGTCGGTCACCGAGCGGCGCCTCGAGGAGCCCGACGGGCCCCGCGCCGCCCTGCTCTGACCACTCGTCGCCCGACTGAAGCCCAGAAGAAAGGGACGGACCGCCGGTGTCCACTCCGTTCTACGTCTCACCCCAGCAGGCCATGGCCGACCGGGCGGAGTACGCCCGCAAGGGCATCGCCCGAGGCCGCAGCCTTGTCGTCCTCCAGTACACCGACGGGATCGTCTTCGTCGGTGAGAACCCGTCCCGCGCGCTGCACAAGTTCAGCGAGATCTACGACCGGATCGGTTTCGCGGCCGCCGGCAAGTACAACGAGTACGAGAACCTCCGCATCGGCGGCGTGCGCTACGCCGACCTGCGGGGCTACACCTACGACCGGGACGACGTCACCGCGCGCGGCCTGGCCAACGTCTACGCCCAGACGCTCGGCACGATCTTCTCCAGCGCGGGGGAGAAGCCCTACGAGGTGGAACTGGTCGTCGCCGAGGTCGGCACCGAGCCGTCGGGCGACCAGATCTACCGGCTGCCGCACGACGGCTCGATCGTGGACGAGCACGGCTCGGTCGCGGTCGGCGGGAACGCCGAGCAGATCGGCTCCTTCCTGGACCAGCGGCACCGGGACGGCATGTCCCTGGCCGAGGCCCTGAGACTGGCCGTACAGGCGCTCTCGCGGGACACCAACGGCAGCGAGCGGGAGATCCCCGCGGAGCGCCTGGAGGTGGCGGTCCTGGACCGTACGCGGCCGCAGCAGCGCAAGTTCAAGCGGATCGTCGGCCGTCAGCTGTCGCGTCTCCTGGAGGCGGACAACGCGGCGGTGGCGAAGACGGACGAGCCCTCGGACGAGGCTCCCGAGGAGTAGTCGGCACGGCCCGGAGGGGCCCCGGTCCGCGTGTGCGCGGTCGGGGCCCCTCCGGCGTGTCCGCCCTCAGGCGGCCGGTGCGGGCCCCGAGGAGCCCCGGGGGACCAGGGAGACGGGAAGGGTGTCCGGCCGGGGCCGTTCGCCCGCGAGGACGGCGAGGAGGGCCTCCATGCCCCGCCGGCCGAACTCCTCGGCGGGCAGCCGCACGGTGGTGAGTTCCGGCTCGACCACCGTCGCCAGGGCCATGTCGTCGAAGCCGGTCACCGACAGGTCATCGGGGACCCGCAGTCCCAGTCGGCGCGCGGCCTTGCAGACGCCGACCGCGAGGATGTCGTCGTCGCAGATCACCGCCGTGGGCCGGGGCCCGGGGGCGTCGAGGGCCCGGCCCGCGGCCTCCCACGCGTCCGCGACGTTCAGCGGCGACCGCTCGGTGCGCACCTCCGTGCCGCGCAGGGCGTGGGCGAGGGTGGCGGCCCGCACGTCGAAGGTCCAGGACGGGGCCGCGGAGGCCAGGTGCAGGAAGCGGCGGTGGCCGAGGCCGAGCAGGTGGTCGGTCACCCGGCGCATGCCGTCGGCGACGTCGAGGTTCACATGGGCGGCGGCCCCCGGGCCGGCCGGGTCGCTGTCGAGCATGACGAGCGGGAGGTCGGTGCCCCGGAAGGCCTCCAGGGCGCCGGTCGCCATCGAGGAGGCGATCACCCCGTCGAGGGCGGCCTGCGCCGAGGCGAAGGGGTCCCGAGCGGGGCCCAGGCCGTCGGGGGAGGGGTAGAGGACCACGCCGAAGCCGTGCCGGGCCGCGGCGGCGGCCGCTCCCGTGTAGACGTGCGCGAAGAACTCGTTGGTGAGGGCCGGGACGACGAGCATGGCGGTGCGGGTGCGGCCGAGGCGCAGGTTACGGGCGGCCAGGTTGGGCCGGTAGCCGAGCTCCCGGGCGGCCGCGCGCACCGCCCCGGCGGTGCGTTCCGACACACGGCCGCGCCATTTGTCGCCGAGGACGAGGGAGACGGTGGCCTGGGAGACACCCGCGGTCCGGGCGACGTCCCGGCTGGTGGGGCGGGTGCCGCCGAGCGGCTCCGGGGTCTGCACACAAGCCTCCGCGTCGGGCGGTCCACGAACCGGTCACTGGGCGCGGGGTGGACCCGCGCGCTGCCGACATGGTACGTATGACCACGGAAGTTATACGTAAAACCTCGGCGCGGTCCGAGGCGAGGGGAGACCACATGGCCACCGAGGCCCCGGCACGAGGCGGCTATCTCGACATACTCCGGGCGCCGCACGCGGCCCGGCTGCTCGCCGGCACCCTCGTGGGGCGCCTGCCCAACGGCGTCGGCCCCATCGCCATCACCCTCTTCGTCCGCGACCAGGGCGGCAGCTACACCCTGGCCGGCGGCCTCATCGCCGCCTACGGCGTCGCCACCGCCGTCGGCCAGCCCCTCCTCGGCCGCGCCGTCGACCTCAAGGGCCAGCCCCGCGTCCAGCTGCCCGCCGCGGTCCTCTCCGCCCTCGGCATGGCCCTGCTCGCCCTGACCGGCATCGGCCACCTCGGCCTCGCCTACGCGGCCGTCGTCGTCGCCGGACTCTTCACACCGCCCCTGGAGGGCGGGCTGCGGGCCCTGTGGCCGAGCGTCCTCGGCCGCGAGGACCGGGTCCACCGCGCGTACGCCATGGACGCGGTCGCACAGGAGGTCATGTTCACCGTCGGCCCGCTGCTGCTGACCCTCCTGGTCTCCCTCCGGTCGCCCGCCGCCGCCCTCCTGGTCATCAACCTCCTCGGCGTCCTCGGCGCCCTCGCCGTCGTCCTCTCCGAGCCCTCCCGCACCTGGCGTTCCGCGCCCCGCGAGGCCCACTGGCTGGGCGCCCTGCGCTCCCCGGGCCTCCTCGCCCTCCTCGGCTCGTTCTTCTTCGTCGGCCTCGCGCTCGGCTCCATCACCGTCGCCGCCGTCGCCTACGCCGACGACCGGGGCACCCCGTCCGTCTACGGCTGGCTGATGGCCGCGCTCGGCCTCGGCGCCCTCGTCGGCGGTGTCACCTACGGTGCCCGGCAGTGGTCCGGAGCCCCCGAGCGGCGGCTGCGCGTCCTCGTCCTGCTCCTCGCGGTCTGCTACCTGCCGCTGGTGCTCACCCCGGGCCCCGTCGCCATGGCCGGCCTCGCGGCCCTCGCCGGGCTCTTCCTGGCGCCCGTCCTCGCCTGCGCGTTCATCGTCGTGGACCGGCACGCGCCGCGCGGCACGGTCACCGAGGCCTTCTCCTGGCTCGTCACCACCTTCGGCGTCGGTTCGGCCCTCGGCTCCGCCGTGGCGGGCCCCGCCATCGAACTCGCCGGGACGGTCGCCGGATTCGCCGTCGCCGGGGCGGGCGGCCTGGTCGCCCTCCTCGTCCTGCTCGCCACCGGCCGTGTCCTCCACGTGCCCGCGGCCCCCGGAACCCCCGGGGCCGAGCCGCGACACGCCGTGGGTGCGGGCGTTCCCACCTCCGTACACACGGAAAAGAACACGCACTGATCGGAAAATGATCGAAACGGGAACGTCCAACCCGGTTTCAGCGCAGGCCGTCAGGCGTAATGTTCAGACATGGACCGCCGCATTTTCGGGCTGGAGAACGAGTACGGCGTCACGTGCACGTTCAGGGGACAGCGCCGACTGTCTCCTGACGAAGTGGCGCGCTACCTCTTCCGCCGTGTCGTGTCATGGGGCCGCAGCAGCAATGTCTTCCTGCGGAACGGCGCCCGCCTGTACCTGGACGTGGGATCGCATCCGGAATACGCCACACCGGAATGCGACAACGTGACCGAACTGGTCACCCACGACAAGGCCGGTGAGCGCATTCTCGAGGGCCTGCTCGTCGACGCCGAACGCCGCCTGCACGAGGAGGGAATCGCGGGCGACGTCTACCTCTTCAAGAACAACACCGACTCGGCCGGAAACTCCTACGGCTGCCACGAGAACTATCTCGTCGCCCGCCACGGAGAGTTCTCCCGGCTCGCGGACATCCTCATTCCGTTCCTGGTCACCCGGCAGCTCATCTGCGGCGCGGGAAAGGTCCTCCAGACCCCGCGCGGAGCGGTGTTCTGCGTCTCCCAGCGCGCCGAGCACATCTGGGAGGGCGTCAGCTCCGCGACCACCCGCTCACGCCCCATCATCAACACCCGCGACGAGCCGCACGCGGACGCCGAGCGCTACCGCCGGCTGCACGTCATCGTGGGCGACTCGAACATGTCGGAGACGACCATGCTGCTCAAGGTCGGCGCCACCGACCTGGTGCTCCGCATGATCGAGGCCGGCACCGTGATGCGCGACCTGACCCTGGAGAACCCGATCCGGGCCATCCGCGAGGTCAGCCACGACATCACCGGACAGCGCAAGGTCCGGCTCGCCAGCGGCCGCGAGGCCTCCGCCCTGGAGGTCCAGCGCGAGTACTACGAGAAGGCCGTCGACTTCGTCGACCGCCGCGGGATCCGAAACGGCACCGTCGCCCAGGTCCTGGAGCTGTGGGGCCGCACGCTCGACGCGATCGAGAGCGAGCGCCTCGACAGGATCGAGACCGAGATCGACTGGGTCATGAAGCACCGGCTCATCGAGCGCTACCGGGCCAAGCACAACATGACCATGTCGAACCCGAGGGTCGCGCAGATAGACCTCGCCTACCACGACATCCACCGCCGTCGTGGGCTGTACTACCTGCTGCAGAAGAACGGCCAGGCGGCTCGGATCTGCAACGACATGAAGATCTTCGAGGGCAAGTCGGTGCCCCCGCAGACCACTCGGGCCCGGCTCCGCGGCGACTTCATCCGCCGCGCCCAGGAGCAGCGACGGGACTTCACCGTCGACTGGGTCCACCTCAAGCTGAACGACCAGGCACAGCGCACGGTGTTGTGCAAGGACCCGTTCCGCTCCGTCGACGACCGCGTCGAAAAGCTGATCGCCGGAATGTAGGCCGGTCGCACCAGCACCTGTGGGCCCCGCACGTTTGGCGTGCGGGGCCCTCGACGTGACAGGAGGGTCCCCTAGAGTGTCGGGACAACTACTGTGCCGTCTGAGATCTGAGGAACACGTGCGCCGACTTGCCGGCCTTCTCGTCGTCCCGCTGCTGCTGCTCTCCACAGCGGCGTGCGGCAGCGACGACAAGGGCTCCGATTCCGCTTCGATGACGAACGGGCTGCCCGCCATCACCGCGGGGGCCAAGTTCGGCGAGAAGCCGACCCTCGCCAAGGGCGAGGGCGCCCCGCCCAAGGAACTCAAGGTCAACGTCATCAGCGAGGGCAAGGGCGCGGTGACGAAGAAGGGCGACGCGCTCTCGGTGAACTACCTGGGTCAGGCCTGGGACTCCACCACCCCCTTCGACAACAGCTTCGACCGTGGCGAGCCCTTCAGCGTGACGCTGGGCGAGGGCCAGGTCATCAAGGGCTGGGAGCAGGCCCTCGAAGGACAGAAGGTCGGCAGCCGCATCGAGGTCGGCATCCCGCCGGAGCTCGGCTACGGCGAGAAGGGTTCGCCGCCGAGCATCCAGCCGAACGCCACCCTCGTCTTCGTCGTGGACATCCTGAAGTCCGTCACGATCCCCAAGTCCGCCACCGGCACGCCGGTCGCCCAGGACAACAAGGACCTGCCGAAGGTCGGCACGAACACCGACGGCAAGGCCCCCTCGCTGACGGTCCCCAAGGTCGACCCGCCGACCAAGCTCGTCTCGAACTACGTGCTCGAGGCCAAGGGCGAGGCCGTGACGGCCACCGACACGGTCGTCGTGAACTACGTCGCCGCCCTGTGGAAGGACGGCAAGGTCTTCGACTCGACGTACACCTCGGGCAAGCCCGCGAACTTCCCGCTCTCGCAGCTCACGCTGAAGGGCCTCAAGGACGGTCTCGTCGGCAAGACGGTCGGCAGCCGCGTCCTCATCGTCGCCCCGCCGTCCGAGGCGTTCGGCGACAAGGAGCAGCAGGGCATCCCGAAGAACTCCACGCTGGTGTTCGCCGTGGACATCCTGACGAAGATGTAAGACTGTCCCGATCACGCAGTTCATCAGCATGAGGAGCAGTTCAGTGAGCATCGAGAAGCCCGAGATCGACTTCCCGGGTGGCGAGCCGCCGAAGGACCTGGAGATCAAGGACATCTGGGAGGGCGACGGCGACCTCGCCGAAGCCGGTGACTTCGTGAAGGTCCACTACGTCGGTGTGTCCTTCGACTCCGGCGAGGAGTTCGACGCCTCCTGGAACCGCGGTGCCCCGCTCGACTTCCACCTCGGTGCCGGCCAGGTCATCCAGGGCTGGGACCAGGGCGTCCAGGGCATGAAGGTCGGCGGCCGCCGCCAGCTGGTCATCCCCGCGCACCTCGCCTACGGCGACCGCGGTGCCGGCGGCAAGATCGCCCCGGGCGAGACGCTGATCTTCGTCTGCGACCTCGTGGGCGTCACCAAGCGCTGACCCGCGCACCCCGACCGGTTCCGGTCGCTCCGAGGGCCCCCGCCATCGCCGGCGGGGGCCCTCGGCCGTGCTCCAGGCTCCGGTCCCGGCTTTGGTCCCGACACCCCGGGGCGGTACGGTCGGACGTCCGAGAAGTGGAACCGGCGAAGGGGTGCGGGGCGTCGATGGCGATTGCCAAGTCCGAGCGGCTGATGAATCTCGCGCTGTGCCTGCTCGGGACACGCCGCCCGCTGAGCAAGCGGGAGCTCCGCGGCTCCATCGAGGCCTACCTCGAAGCGAGCGGTGACGACGCGTTCAACCGCATGTTCGAGCGCGACAAGGACGATCTCCGCGAGCTCGGCCTCGTCATCGAGACCGTCGAGAACCTGGAGGGCGAGACCGGCTACCTGGCCCGCCGCGACTCCAACCGGCTGCCACCCATCACCCTGGACGCCGAGGAGGCCGCCGCGCTCGGCCTCGCCGCCAAGGTCTGGCAGCAGGCCCGCCTCGCCGGGGCCGCCAGCGGCGCCCTGCAGAAGCTCCGCGCCGCCGGCATGCCGGAGGCGGAGGACTCGTACGACACCCAGCCCAGCGCCCTCGAACCGCGGATCCCCGTCCACGAGGCCGCCTTCGAACCGCTGATGCTGGCCTGCCGCGACCGCCGGCCCGTCACCTTCGACTACCGCAAGGCCAACGCCGCCCGCCCCGAGGCCCGCCAGGTCGAACCCTGGACCCTCGAATGCTGGCGCGGCCACTGGTACCTGGCCGGCTGGGACCGCGACCGCGGCGCCGAGCGCGTCTTCCGGCTCTCCCGCATCACCGGCAAGGTCCGCTCCCGGGCCGGCGCCTTCACCGCGCCCGTGCCCGACGTCGTCACCGTCCGCGAGACCGTGGAGAGCTGGGCCGGCGAGACCGCCACCCGCTCCGCCCGGATCCGGCTGCGCACCGGCTGCGGCTACCCGCTGCGCGCCCGCGCCCAGTCCGTGACCGAGGGCACCGACGGCTGGGACGACCTGGAGATCCCGTACGGGCACGGCCTCGACGCCTGGCTCGTCGAGTTCGGCCCCGATGTCGTCGTACTGGAACCGGCCGATCTGCGGGCCGACGTGGTGGACCGGCTGCGCGCCGTCGCCAAGGGCTGAGGGGGAGACGTACCGCATGGCTGCCAACGCGATCGACCAGACGAGGCGGATGCTCTCGCTCGTCACCTATCTCCGTGAGCGCCCCGGCGCCCACGTCGCCGATGTCGCCCGCGCCTTCGGGATCACCGAGGACGAGCTGATCTCCGACCTGGACGTGCTGCCCATGTGCGGCACCAGCTTCCGTGGCGGAGACCTCCTCGACATCGACACCGACGGCGACCGGATCTGGTGGCACAACCCGGACGACGTCGCCGCGCCGCTGCGGCTCGCCGCCGACGAGGCGACCGCCCTCCTGGTCGCCGCCCGCGCCGTCGCCACCCTCCCCGGGCTCCGGGAGAGCGACCGCGAGGCGCTGCTCCGCGCCACCGCCAAGCTGGAGGCCGCCGCCGGCGAGGCCGCCGGGGCCAGCTCCCGGCTCTCGGTGACCTTCGAGTCCGAGGGCGGGGTCTTCGCCGAGGTCGACCGCGCGATCTCCGAGCGCCGCCGCCTCTGGGTGCGCTACTACTCGCCCGCCCGCGACGAGCTCACCGAGCGCGAGGTCGACCCGATCAGGCTCTTCGCCGTCGGCCACACCTATATGGAGGCGTGGTGCCGGCTCTCCGAGGCGCGCCGCACCTTCCGGCTCGACCGCGTGGCCGAGATCCGCATCCTCGACGAGCACGCGGCGCCGCCCGAGCTGGAGCTGCGTGACCTCTCCGCGGGTCTGGTCCAGCCCTCCGCCGACGACCCCGAAGTCGTCGTCGAGGTCGGTCCCGGCGGGCGCTGGGTCGCCGAGTACTACCCGCACGACCGGGCGGACGAGCTGCCCGACGGCGGGCTGCGGATCACCCTGCGGACGCCGGACCCGGCCTCGCTGCGCCGGCTCGCGCTGCGGCTGGGCAGCGACGGGCGGATCGTCGCGCCGCAGGAGCTCGCCGACAACGCCAGGACGGCGGCGGCCGCCGCACTCGCCGCGTACGAGGGCGAGTGACGTTCCCCGCCCGGGGGACGCTGTTACTGACGTGGTGACGTCACTGACGTGGTGACCGGTGTGGTGACGTGACGGACACGGCGCGCCGAGGCAGGTGCGGAGGTACGTGCCTCGCGTCCCGTGGCGCGTGGGGTGCGGGAGTCAAGAGATGAGGGAAATGTCCGTGATGCACGGTTTTACGGCGACAGTGGCCCCGGTCCTCTTCAAGGCCGCCTGCCCCGACTGCCGCTCCCGCTTCGAACTGTCCGCGAGCGCCCTGCGCCTCGCCATCGGGGCCAGCCGCCGCACCACCTTCTACTCCTTCACCTGCCCCGAGTGCGGCAGCTCCGTCCGCAAGCCCGCCGGCGAGCGCATCGTCGAACTCCTCACCGGCGGCGGCGTCCGGACCCTGAGACTCCACACGACCGTCTGAGCGCGCGGCCCGGACGCCGGGTCCGCCGCATGCAACGTCTAGGCTCAGCACATGTTCTGGCCCATGCTCGCCATCGCCCTCGGCTTCCTCGGCATCGCCGTCCTCGGCGTCCTCGCCGTCCGGGTCTTCCTCGAGGTCCAGCGCCTCGGCCGTCAAGTGGCCCACACCACACAGCGGATCAGCCAGGCCGCCGAAGACCTCGAAACGGCCGCCGTCGGTCTGGCCCGAACGGGCGAGTCGCTGCGCTGAGTCCGTGCCGTACGCTGCGTGAAGCGGCCCTGAACCGGGCGCGCGGGACGCAATCGGGAGTATGCACGGGCATTGCCCCGCGTTTACTCCTGCGGGTTACGATCGCAGACAGCGCGGTGGCCGGACACCTGTCCGACCCGCCGGGCACCGCACTCCATGTCGCCTCGGTGAAGAAGGTAAACAGCTATGGGTAGGCTCGGCCCCACCGAGATCATTCTCATCCTCGTCGTCATCATCCTGCTGTTCGGCGCCAAGAAGCTCCCGGACATGGCCCGCTCCCTCGGCAAGTCGGCCCGCATCCTCAAGAGCGAGGCCAAGGCGATGAAGTCGGACGACCAGCAGAGTGCCCCCGCCGACCCGCCCGTCGCCGGCACCGCCGCCCAGGAGCCCGCCCCGCGCACCATCCAGGCCGCTCCCGGTGACGTGACCAGCGCGCGTCCCGTGACCGAGCCCTCGGACACCACCAAGCGCTGACCCGGTCCGCCGCGGCCGCCGCACCGTGCGGCGGCCTGCCGCACGAGATGAGGACGTGGGTTGCCCAAGTCTGCCCGCAAGCAGGAGAAGGATCCCGAGGGCCGGATGCCCCTCGTGGAGCACCTGCGTGAACTCCGCAACCGACTGGCGAAAGGTCTCCTCGCCGTCGCCGCGGTGACGATCGTGGCCCTCGTGTACAGCGAGGAGCTGATGCAGTTCCTGACGAAGTCGGTGCCCACCTGCGGCCCGAACGTCACCAGCAACGGTGGCAACTGCGCGATCGTCTCCTTCAACACGCTGATGGCCCCGTTCAGCACGACGATCCAGTTGTCGCTGACCGCGGGCCTCGTCGTCGCGAGCCCCATCTGGCTCTACCAGCTGTGGGCCTTCGTCGCGCCCGGCCTGCACAAGAGCGAGAAGAAGTACACGTACGCCTTCGTCGGCGCCGCCGTGCCGCTCTTCTCCGCCGGCGCCTACCTCGCGTACCTGATCCTCCCCATCAGCGTGAAGGTCCTCATCAGCCTCACGCCCGAGGGCTCCGCGAACATCCTCTCGCTCGGTGACGTCCTCGACTTCACCCTGCGCATGGTGCTCGTCTTCGGCCTGGCCTTCGAGCTGCCGCTGGTCCTGGTGATGCTCAACCTCACCGGTGTCCTCACCGGCCGCCGGATGGCCGGCTGGTGGCGCGGCGTGATCATGGGCGTCTTCGTCTTCGGCGCCGTCATCACCCCGACCACCGACCCCGTCGGCATGATCGCCCTCGCCGGACCCATCACCGTCCTGTACTTCGGGGCCGTCGGCTTCTCCCTCCTCAACGACCGGCGGCGCAAGCGCAACAACCCCGACGCCGAGCTCGACGACGACGAGGCGTCGCAGCTGGACCTGACCCCGCAGGCCGTCGGAGCCATCGAGCCGGTCGGCGCCTCCCGGGCCCTGCCCGAGCAGGCCACCGGTGAACCCGGCGGTGCCGCCGTACAGCGTGCGAACGGTTACGACGACATCACCTGATCTTGTAGGGTCCCCCCGGACTCCGTCCGGGGGGACCCCCATGACCAGCGAGCTCACCCTCTTCGTCAACCCCACCGCGGGCCGCGGCCGCGGCGTCCACGCCGCCCAGAACGCCGCCCGCGCCCTGCGGGACGCCGGATTCTCCGTACGAACGGTCCTCGGACACGACGCCGACGACGCCCTGCGACGCGCCCGCGCGGCGGGCGCGGCGGGCACCGGCGCCCTGATCGCCGTCGGCGGCGACGGCATGATCTCCCTCGCGCTCCACGCGGTCGCCGGGACCCGTACCCCACTCGGGATCATCCCCACGGGCACCGGCAACGACGTCGCCCGCGCACTCGGCCTGCCCGTCCGCGACCCGGCCGCCGCGGCACGCGTCACGGCACGGATCCTCAGGACGACGGGCGCCCGGAGCGTCGACCTGGGACGGACCCGGACCGGCGGCGTCCTCGTCGCCGTCGCAACGGCAGCTCGTACGGCGGGCGGCATGCGCATCTGCGCCGACGCCCGCCTCGACGACGCATACCTCGACGTCACCGTCGTCGGCGACTGCGACCGCAGGACGCTGCTCAAGGTCTTCCCCCGCGTCTACAAGGGCACCCATCTCAGCCACCCGAAGGTCACCACGTACCGGGTCCGCACCGTCACCCTCGAAGCCCCCGACACCACCGGGCACGCCGACGGCGAGCCCCTCGGCAGACTCCCCCTCACCGTGAGCTGCGTCCCCGGCGCCCTGCGCGTCCCCGCCCCGGCGCCTGGCGACGAGCCCGGAGCGGGCCCCTCCACATCCCCTCGATAAAGATCGCGTCACTGTCACAGGGGGCGGGTAGGCTCGAGAACAAGATGACAGAGGACCTCACCCCAGCCGAGGCGTACGCGGCCGCCCGTGCCCGCAACGCCGATGCGGCCACCGCGCTGGCCCCCTTCCGCGAGATGTACGAGTTCGGTCTGGACCCCTTCCAGATCGAGGCATGCCAGGCCCTCGAAGCGGGCAAGGGCGTACTCGTCGCCGCGCCCACGGGCTCCGGCAAGACCATCGTCGGCGAGTTCGCCGTCCACCTCGCCCTCAACCAGGGCCGCAAGTGCTTCTACACGACCCCGATCAAGGCGCTGTCGAACCAGAAGTACGCCGACCTCGTCAGGCGGTACGGCAACGACAAGGTCGGCCTGCTCACCGGCGACAACAGCGTCAACGGCGACGCCCCGATCGTGGTCATGACGACCGAAGTCCTCCGTAACATGCTGTACGCGGGATCCCAGGCCCTCTCCGGCCTCGGCTACGTCGTCATGGACGAGGTCCACTACCTCTCCGACCGCTTCCGCGGCGCCGTCTGGGAGGAGGTGATCATCCACCTCCCCGAATCGGTCACCCTCGTCTCACTCTCCGCGACCGTGTCCAACGCCGAGGAGTTCGGCGACTGGCTCGACACCGTCCGCGGCGACACCGAGGTCATCGTCTCGGAGAGCCGTCCCGTCCCCCTCTGGCAGCACGTCCTCGCCGGACGCCGGATGTACGACCTCTTCGAGGAAGAGACCGACCACGGCGGCCGCGGGGCCTCCCGCCGCGAGGTCAACCCCGACCTCCAGCGTCTCGCCCGCACCGAGAACACGCGCACGTACAACCCGCGCGACCGGCGCCGCGGCAAGATGATCCGCGAGGCCGACCGCGAGCGCGAGCGCCGCCAGCGCTCCCGTATCTGGACCCCCGGGCGTCCCGAGGTCATCGAGCGGCTCGACGCCGAAGGCCTCCTGCCCGCCATCACCTTCATCTTCAGCCGCGCCGGCTGCGAGGCCGCCGTCCAGCAGTGCCTCTACGCCGGACTCCGCCTCAACGACGACGAGGGGCGCCGCCGCGTCCGCGAGATCGTCGAGGAGCGCACCGCCGCCATCCCCACCGAAGACCTCCACGTCCTCGGCTACTACGAATGGCTCGAAGCGCTGGAGCGCGGCATCGCCGCCCACCACGCCGGCATGCTCCCCACCTTCAAGGAGGTCGTCGAAGACCTCTTCGTGAAGGGCCTCGTCAAGGCCGTCTTCGCCACCGAGACGCTCGCCCTGGGCATCAACATGCCCGCGCGCACCGTCATCCTGGAGAAGCTCGTCAAGTGGAACGGCGAGCAGCACGCCGACATCACCCCCGGCGAGTACACCCAGCTCACCGGACGTGCCGGCCGCCGCGGCATCGACGTCGAGGGCCACGCCGTCGTCCTCTGGCAGCGAGGTCTCGACCCCGACCACCTCGCCGGACTCGCCGGCACCCGCACGTACCCGCTGCGCTCCAGCTTCAAGCCCTCGTACAACATGGCGGTCAACCTCGTCGAAGGATTCGGCCGGCACCGCTCCCGCGAGCTCCTCGAAACGTCCTTCGCACAGTTCCAGGCCGACCGCTCCGTCGTCGGCATCTCCCGGCAGGTGCAGAAGAACGAGGAAGGCCTCGAAGGCTACCGCGAGGGCATGACCTGCCACCTCGGCAACTTCGAGGAGTACGCGCGGCTCCGCCGCGACCTCAAGGACCGCGAGACCGAACTGGCCCGCCAGGGCGCCGCCCAGCGCCGCGCCCAGGCCGCAGGCTCCCTGGAGAAGCTCAAGCCCGGCGACGTCATCCACGTGCCCACCGGCAAGTTCGCCGGACTCGCCCTCGTCCTCGACCCGGGCATCCCGGCCGGCCGCACCCACGGCCACCGCGGCTTCGAGCACCACGACGGGCCCCGCCCCCTCGTCCTCACCGCCGAGCGACAGGTCAAGAGGCTCGCCTCCATCGACTTCCCCGTCCCGGTCGAGGCCCTGGAGCGGATGAGGATCCCCAAGTCCTTCAACCCGCGCTCCCCGCAGTCCCGTCGCGACCTCGCCTCCGCCCTGCGGAGCAAGGCCGGACACATCAACCCCGAGCGCCACCACAAGCAGCGCTCGGCCGCCGCCGACGACCGCGAGATCGCCCGGCTGCGCACCGAGATCCGCGCCCATCCCTGCCACGGCTGCGACGAGCGCGAGGACCACGCCCGCTGGGCCGAGCGCTACCACCGTCTCCAGCGCGACACCCAGCAGCTGGAGCGGCGCATCGAGGGCCGCACCAACACCATCGCGCGCACCTTCGACCGGATCGTCGCGCTCCTCACCGAGCTCGACTACCTGCGCGGCAACGAGGTCACGGAGAACGGCAAGCGGCTCGCCCGGCTCTACGGCGAACTCGACCTGCTGGCCAGCGAATGCCTCCGCGACGGTGTCTGGGAGGGCCTCACCCCGCCCGAACTGGCCGCCTGCGTCTCGGCGTTGGTGTTCGAGGCGCGTCAGTCCGACGACGCCGTCGCACCCAAGCTGCCCGCGGGCAACGCCAAGGCCGCGCTCGGCGAGATGATCAGGATCTGGGGCCGGCTCGACGCCCTCGAGGAGGAATTCAAGATCAACCAGGCGGAGGGGGTCGGCCAGCGCGAACCCGACCTCGGCTTCGCCTGGGCCGCCTACCAGTGGGCCTCCGACAAGAGCCTCGACGAAGTCCTGCGCGAGGCCGAGATGCCGGCCGGAGACTTCGTCCGCTGGTGCAAGCAGGTCATCGACGTCCTCGGACAGATCGCGGCGGCGGCGCCCAAGGAGAACAGCACCGTCGCCAAGAACGCCCGCAAGGCCGTGGACGCGCTGCTGCGAGGTGTCGTCGCCTACAGCTCGGTGGGCTGACGGACCCTCGTCCTTCACGTGCGGGGCCGAGTGCCCGTGGCGATCACGCCACGGGCACTCGGCCTTTTTCGGACTTCCGATTGTCGTACTCGGGTCGTCGGCTCACCCCTTGTCCACAGGCCGTCGTCCACAGGGGTGGCGCCGGCGGAGCCGTTCCGATTGCATGGACTCACAAGCAGGGAAGGCCAGTTGGGGAGGGGACATCCATGACCACGCAAGCCGGTCATTCACACGCGGGGGCGCAGGACGAGGGGCAATCCCACGCCGCGAAGCACGACGAGGGGCAACCGACGGAGACACCGCCAGAGACTCCGGCAGCACTCCCGACCGCGGTTCCGGTTGTCGTCGACGGGCCGCGAGGCGTCCCCCTCCTCGGCAGCCTCCCCGCCTTCGGGAAGAACCCGCTGGCCTTCTTCGAACAACTCCGGGACCGCGGCGACATCGTCCGCTGGCGCTTCGGCCGCAAGCCCTCCCTCTTCATCGCCCACCCCGACACCGTCGGCGAACTCCTCACCGAGGTCGAGCGCAGCTTCGACCAGCCCGACCTCGGCATCGCCTTCCGCACCCTCCTCGGCAACGGCGTCATCGTCTCCAAGGGAGCCGACTGGCGCCGCAAGCGCTCCCTCGTGCAGCCCTCCGTCCGGCCGAAACAGGTCCGCTCCTACGCGGCGACCATGTCCGAATGCGCCGTCGCCCTCGCCGACCGGTGGACCGACGGGCAGCACATCGACATCAAGAAGGAGATGGCGGCCCTCACCCAACTCGTCGCCGTCCGCACGATCTTCGGCGTCGACACAGCCGCCGACGCCGAAGATCGTGCGGA
>NZ_LIPQ01000089.1 GCF_001418135.1 Streptomyces aureus | reverse complement strand
CCTCGCGTACGGCGCGTGCCTGGACTTCGTCCGGCACCCGTCGATCGCCGCGATCGCGGACCGGGTGAGCGTGCCGCGGACGTGGATGGTGCCGTTGGGGGCGTGTCTGGCGGCGGGTTCGGCGGGGCTGGTGGCGGGGATCGCCCTCCCGTGGGTCGGAACGGCGGCGGGGGTGGGGCTGGTGCTGTACTTCCTCGGGGCGGTCGGTGCGCATCTGCGGGTCGGTGACCTCCGGATCGGCGGGGCGCTCGTCATGCTGGTGCTGTCGGTCGCCGTGCTCGTGCTGGGTATCGCCGTGCACGGGGCGGAGTGAGCGCGGACTCGAGAGTGGAACCCGCCGTTGGCGGGGAGGCGCTCTTGTAGTGGAATCCGCCTGGCCTGGTCAGCCAGTGGTGGCTCTGGTCTCCTCTCCGTGGAGGCTCACGGATAGTGATGTCAGTGGTGTGTGGTGGGATTGCCGGACTCTGCCGTCGATCTGCTGGGAGACCGTCGTGACGTCCTCGTATCCGTCTCTGACTCGCGCCTTGGCCGAGGCGTTGGTCGATGTCCTGTGGTTCATCGACGGCAGCGAGGACGAGCAGATGGATCAGGACGACGCGGTCAAGGTGACGGAGGGCGCCGCCCACGTGGTCAGCACGCTGTCGAGTGATCAGCAGCAGGAGCTGATCATCCTGCTCCGGGAGATGGCAGCTGCCGAGACCAACCCCGCTCGCCGTGAGTTCCTGGAGGAGTTCCCGGAGAGCTTCGGGCTCATCGACGATCTGTCCTGAAGGATTTCAGCTTGCCGTCCACAGCAGGCACCCAACCGTGCCCAGCGGTTGACTCTCCAGTCAGACTCATCACCATGAACTCGACGATGTTGACAGCGGCATGGTGAGACGCAAGAAGAAGAAGAAGAAGCGGCCCGCCTGGGGCATTCCGAAGGGGATCGTCCTGTTGGCGACGCCGGAAGGCTGGCGCACCAGCGTCCTCACCGACAGCGGAACGCTCTGCGGGCGACTGGACGTGCCGGTCAACACCGACCCGCAAGACGCGCGAGCCGCGGCGGCGGTGATGGTGACGGAACTCGCGCGCGACTTCCACGGCACCGACGTGGAGGTGACCTGGGATCCGCCCCGGGAGGCATGGGCATGGACCGCCCACGTCACCCTTGCTGCCGATGACCAACCACCTTCGCCGGACGCCGAAGGCTGAACGGCAGGCTCGGGAGCAGAGCGGGACGCACTTGCGGAGGAGTTCGCAGCCAGCACGGCCGAACATCTGGCGCTGCAGCATCTTGAGGGGCGCCGCGGGTGGCGCCCCTCGGCGTGGAAGAGGGCGCGTTCCCGAGCAGATGATCTCGATTTCGGGCCGTTCGGACAGCCAGGCCAGGGTGTCCGCTTCCCGGTCCGGCAGGAGGTCCACCGGCCGGCACGTCTCGACGTCGACGAGTACGGTTCCGTAGATCCGGCGGGTGCCGTGCGTTCGGTGGTGGGGGTGGCCTCGGAGCCGGGGTGCGCGCCGCGTACGGTCGGCGTATGCGCGATGAGCAGGACCAGAATCCGGGCGGTGCCGAGCCCGAGCCCTCACCACGGCGGGCCGCCGACGCGCCTGCTGACGGGGCCGCGGCGTCCGGTGCGGTGCTATTCGTGTGCGCGGCGTGTGAGGTCCCCTTGACGCAACCGCTCACCCGGCTGCCCGCAGTTCCCCAGCCGCCGTTCTACGCGTGGTGGGACGCGGACGAACCGGGTCCGTCGCCGGCGACCGTGCCGTCGGGCTGCTACGCCATCGAGACGGAGCCTTACGGCGCCCCCTTGGTAGCCACCGGCATCCCCGGCCCGGCGATGCCGCGTCGCGGGACGAAGACCGACCGTCACGGGCAATGGCTGGTGTCGCACGGTCCGCGAGGCAACATCGTCATCAATCCGGACGACGCGCGCGGCCTGACGCTGCGGCACGTCTCCTCCGCCTGTTGCGGAGCGACCCCGGACGGCGGAATGAACCAGATGTGTGCCTGCGGAACCTTCGTCGCGACCCTCTGCTCCGACTGCTGCCTGCCGTACGAACTCCACCTCTCAGCCGGCCACGTCCGCGCAGTCCAGCCCTGAAACAGGTCTGGACTGCCGCTTCTCACCGGCACCCATCTTCCGCCGGGCGTCGGCTGATCCCGAGGGCCGGCGCTGTGGAGCCGTGGCCACGAGATACGGCCATGCCCGCCGTCCCGTACGAGGCGACCGTACTGGCGGCATTCCTCAGCAACCTGCTGTGGACGACGGGTGTTTCGTCATCGACCTCAGCCTGTCGGTGCCGGCGCCGGTGTCGGTGTCTGTGTCTGTGTCGGCATGGTGCAGGCGTCGGCGATGGCCCGCGTGTCCCAGTAGAACGGACGGACCTCGGTGATCCGCCCGTCCTTGACCGTGATCGCCTGCAGAATGGGGAAGGTGAGTTCGCGGCCGGTCGCGCGAGCGCGAGCGCGGACCTGTGTGAGGACCACCGCAGTCTCACCGGTGGCGAGGAACTCCTGTTCCACCATGTCGAACGACTCCCATGCCTGTCCCATCATGAGGAAGAACTGCTTCATGCCGTTGTGCCCACGCCACATGCCTCCGTAGGGCAGAGCATCTGCTTGGTGCAGCTCGACATCCGGCGCGAAGAAGGGGGCGAGGAGGTCGAACGAAGCCTCATCAGGGCCTCCCGCCGCCAGGTACTCCGCCTCGGCTGCATACATGCCGGTGAGAACTGTCACTGATTCCGTAGTGGATGCCATCGTCATGTCTCCAGCATGAGCACCGCCACGGGACCTTGCTGGCGTCAATCAGACATCGTCGTGCTGCGCGGCCGGTGCCTCCGTCACACGCTCTCCGGTCGTAGCCGGCCTCGTAAAGCGATGGCTTGGGCGGCGGCCGCGCGGTGTACGGCGGCCACGCGGCGTACAGCGGGAGAACCGGGAAGTGCGAGAGACGGGCGCGCTCGTGCGCACGACCGAGTGGAAGAGCGGGCGCGCTCGTCCGCACGACCGGAGGGACCACCGCTACGGCGTCGCCGGGTCAGGTCGAAACACCCCGCCGAAGGGCAAGGCACTTCACCCCCTTCCGAACACTTTCGGCGCGACCTCACGGCCGGTCCTCGCCAAGAGGGGGCTGGTTCTGGACGTCTCGCCGGAATTCGGTCGGCCGGCAGCCGGGCGGGAGGTAGCCTGCGCGCACCGGACGGTACTGCGACGCGGCGGGGGCGGCGATCAGGATGGCGATCGGGACGGGCACTTACGACCGGGAACTGGCGACACGGCTGGCGCGGCGGGCGGTGGCCATGGCCGCGCCCGAGGAGCTTGCGCAGTTCGAGCTGACGGCGCGGGCTTTCCACAGCGTCCCGCCACACCGGCGGTTCGGCGGCGGGTCTCGGGCCGGCGAACCGCTCGGCCTGGGACTGGAGACCGTGGCGGCGCTGCTGGGCACGGTGGCGTTGGCGGCGGCGGTGCAGGTCCTGGACCATATGGCCCAGCAGGCCGCGGGCCACGTGGTGGACACGACGCGGCAGGGACTACTGAGCCGCCTGCGGCGCCGGCGCCATGGCGGGGAACCAGAACAAGAGGCTGCCGCCGCGCTGCCTTCCCGGGAGCCGTTGACCGCGGCCCAGCTTGCGGAGCTGCGCCGGGTCGCGCGGGAGACGGCCCTGCGGCTGCGGGTGCCGGAGGACGCGGCCCGGGCCATCGCGGACGGCATCGTCGCGGAGCTCGCCGCCGCCACCGGGGAGCCGGATCCGGGGACATCCGGCCCGGAAACAGGGGCCGTTGCGGAACCGGCCTCCGGTCCCGGGCCTGGCGGGACAGGTGCGTGCGTCGGCCATGGCACGGCCACCGTGGCCGCCGCCAGTCCTGACGCGGACACAGGAACCGGTTCCGCCCTCGCTGCGGCCGACGCCGGGCCCAGCGACGTAGCAACCCCCACGCCCATCGCCGAGCCCATCGCCGGACCCGGCACGGCCGCCGGGGACGCAGTCGCCGTGGTGGACGCCAACGCGCCCGACGGGCCCGGGGCGGCACCCACCGGAGCGGGCGCCGCAGGGTGAGAGGGGCGAGTACCGGACCGGGGGTGCCTCGCAGACCCGTGCCGGCCGGGGTGTTCGCCCTGTCCTCAGGGACCACTGTCCGGTTCATCCTGCTCATCGCGGCCGTCGCCACTCTGACGGTCATGACCGCCACCACGTTCGCCGCGGGCGCTGTGCACGCCGTGGACCTGGAGGGGGCCCAGGCATTCCTGGAATGCCTGGAACGGACCAGCGAGGAGGCCGCCCGCCGCCGGGCCGAGGGCGTCGCCGTCCCGCTCCCCGACGGATCACCGGACGCCTGCCCGGACCCCCGCCCCCTCGCCGGACTGCTCCTCCCCGGGGCCGCCACCGTGGGCTTGCTGGTCGCCCTGGCCGTCGGCTACGTGGCCCTGCCCCGCTGGCGCGTCGCCCGCCGCGGCTACCAGCCGCTGACCGGGATGCCGGAACTGACGGCCGCTGTCGCCGGGTTGCTGGCCGGCACCGGGGTACGGGCGCGGGTGACGTTTCTGGCGGATTTGCTGGACCCGACCGTCTCCGCCCTGGCCTTCGGCCGGGCCGGACGACGGCAGGTCGTGCTCAGCGGCGGCCTGATCGCCCTGTACGGCCGGGACCGTGCGGCCTTCCGGGTGGTGGTTCTCCACGAACTGGCCCACATCCGCAACCGTGACATCGACATCGGCTTCGTGACCCTGATCGCGTGGCGGACCTTCGGGCCGCCCATGCTGGCGGTCACCGCCCTGGCGGTCCTCCTCGCCCCCGCGGTGGTCGGGGCGGAACGGGCCGCCGCGATCGTCGCCTTCGCGGTCCTGCTGGGCCTGATGGGGCTCCTGGTCACGCTGCTCAGCAGCGCCGTTCTGCGCAGCCGCGAGCTGTACGCCGATGCCCGCGTCCGCGAGTGGGAGGGCTCGGCGGAAGGGTTGCGACACCTGTTCACGACGTACGCCGCGGACGGCCCCGTGCGGCGGGCCGGCGGGCGGGGCCGCTTGGCGGAGCTGCGCCGGGTGCACCCCACGACGGGGCAGCGGCTCCTTGCCCTGGCACAGGGGCGGCCGCAAGCGCCGCCCGGGTTCTGGGACATGGCCGCGGTCGGCGCGGCCGTGGCCTTCCTCTTCTACCTGCTCAAGCTCGGCCCTGGTGGCGGCACCTTCCGCCACACCGCCTCGCAGACCGCCTGGAATGAGCTGACGGGCCCGGCCTCGGCGGCCTTGTTGCTGCTCGTCGCGGCGGGCACGGTGGTGTGGCGGGCCGCCGCCGAGGACGGCATGCCGCGGACTCGGGCCGCCGGGCTCGGTCTCGGCCTGGGCGTGTGCGTGTCCAACCTCCTGGCCACGTACGTCGTATGGCTCGGTTTCGGGATCGGCGGTGCGGGGCTCTCATACGTCCTGCCGTACACGGCCGTGATGTGCCTGGCGGGCTGGGGCCTGGTGCGCTGGCTGGCGGCGGTGGCTGTGTCGTGGCAGCCGGTCCTGGAGGCCAGCGGCCGGCCGCGGCTCATCCTGGCCGCGGTCCTGGCGGGGTCGGCGGCCGGGCTGTTCGGCCCGATCGGGTTCCTCCTGAAGCTGCCGGGGCTGTTGATCTACGGTTCGGCTTTCGTCGCCCCGACCATGCCTGGGGCCGTGCTGTTCTTCTGGGGGTCCGCTCAGCTGCTCTCGGACCGGCTGACCACGCTGCTGCTCCCCCTCGTACTGACCGGGGCATTCGTGCCGGTGACCGGGTACGCGCTGGCCCGCCGGCTGGCCAGACGAAGACCCGCACTGGGCTTCGGCCCGGCTCTTCCGACCGCAGGACGTATGGTCCGGCTGGGCATCCCCGCCGGGGCGGTGGCGGCCGCCGCGGCCGTGGTCGTGATGCTGGGCCCGGTCCCGGCCGCGTGGTGGGTCGTTCCCGTGGTGTTCGGTCTCGCGCAGGTGGGGGCCGCACTGTGGGCCACCCGCGACCACGCGCCGCTACGGCTGGCCCGGGCCATGGTGGCGATTCTGGGCTGTGGGGCGATGGCTCCGTTGTTGCTGGCCGCGACGGTCCATGCCCTGTCCTGCTCGTCCGGGAGCGGCGCCTGTTCCCCGCTCCCGGAAATGGCGCATGTGCGCCTCGCCGTCCTCATCATGGCGCTGACCTCGGGTCCGGCGTGGCTGGTATTCGCAGCCCTGGTCACTGCGACGGCCGCCGTACGAAGGCGTCGCGGCCACAGCGTCCGGCGCGCCGGTCCATGACAGGCGAGTCGGGCCGTGACGAGCGGGTCGGGTGGTCCTCTGCGGGCTGGGCATGAGGTGCCGGCCTGCCCCCACACCCCAACTGCCGCGGTGTGGGGGCAGTTCCTCTCTGGACGAGGCCGCCCATGACCAGCACCGGAGGCGAGCACATGCCGGATCACGATCGCCCGGGGGCCGGAACTCGGCCGCCCAGACCGGCGGCAGCTTCTAGGATCTGCGGCATGGCGACAAGACTCGTGCAGATCAACATGAAGGCCCACAACGACGCTGCGCTCGGCCGGTTCTGGGCGCAGGCACTCGGCTGGGGCGTCGACAGCGAGGGACCCGGCGTGACCAACCTCGAACCCGTGGGCTTCTCCTACCCCGACCCCGCGGCCGTCTGCATCGACATCGTCGCCGGCCCCGAACCCAAAACGGTGAAGAACCGGGTGCACCTCGATCTGGCCACCACCTCCAGGGCCCATCAGGCGGAGTTGGTCGCGCGCCTGGAGGATCTCGGCGCGACGCTCGCCGACGTAGGTCAGGGCGACGTCCCCTGGACGGTCATGGCCGACCCGGAAGGCAACGAGTTCTGCGTCCTGGAACCCCGTCCGCTCTACCAGGACACCGGGCCGATCGCCGCGGTGGTGGTCGACTGCACCGATCCACGAGAGATGGCCCGTTTCTGGGACCAGACAATGGACTGGACGCTGCACGAGGTCACCGACGACCACGCCTCCATGCGATCCGCCCACGGCGTCGGCCCCTACCTGGAATTCCTCCGTACCCCCGGCACCAAGAGCGTGTGGAACCGCGTCCACCTCGACATCAGCCCCTACCCCGGTGACGACCTGCACAGAGAAGAAACCCGACTGCGCGCCCTGGGCGCCACCGACCCCGGTATCGACCAGTCCACCATCCCCTGGACGGTTCTCGCCGACCCAGAAGGCAACGAATTCTGCCTCCTCACGCCCCGCTGACCCCCTGAACAAAAACCACGACCACAGCGACGGCCAGCTCCAGGCCCGACCGGGTAGAAACCGTTGCCATACCGATCATGGAATCTGTCGATCGACCGGGAGTCTCGATCGGGTGATCGCGGGCACTACCCGGCATGAGAGCCGGTCCTGGCGGTATACGGGCAAAATCCAAAGGGACGGAGGGCCGCGCGCTGCTACGGTCGGGCGCTATGAGCTGGCTCCCCGACAACTTCGTCCATCCCGTCCTGGTACCGCTGCCGGGCAGTGGTCATCACCTGCGGCCGATCCGGGAGGCGGACACCCCGCTCGACTATCCGGCTGTGATGGGGTCGCGCGAGCGGCTGTGGACCATCTTCGGCCCAGCCTGGGGCTGGCCTGCGGCCACCATGACCTACGAGGCCGACCAGGCCGACCTGTTGCGGCACGAGAAGGAGATCGCCGCACACCAGTCTTTCAACTACGCGCTGTTCGACGCGGCGGAGACAGCTCTGCTCGGCTGCGTCTACATCGACCCACCGGAGAGGGCCGGCGCGGACGGCGAGATCTCCTGGTGGGTGGTGGACGAGCTGGTGGACAGCAAGGTCGAGCAGGCCCTCGATGACCTGGTGCCGCAGTGGATCGCCGCCGACTGGCCGTTCGAGCAGCCGCGCTTCCTGGGCCGAGAGATCTCCTGGTCGGACTGGCTCGCCCTGCCGGAGCGTTCCGACGCGTAAGTATCTTTTGTCGTACCGAGAGGTTCGGTTGCGGGTCGAACTTGGATACTCGGTTGGTCTACGTGCTCCCGCCGCCCACGGGACAAGGGCCTGGTCGAGGAGTTCCACGACCGCAGCCCCTTCGCCGGCCCGCTCACGATCGGCCAGGACGTGCAGATCCGCTGATAGTCCGGCGGCAGCACCGTCACGTCCAGCCCTTCCCGCCGCGACGGCACCACCGAGCCGGGCACCGCCCGGAACACCGCCGGTTCCGGCTCAACCGGCCGGGCAGAGGAAACTCGCACGTCCTTGGATTCGCCGGCCTCGGACGGCACCTCGCTCACCGTTTCCTTCGCGGTCACCAGGCGATCCCCCGGCGGCTCCGCCTCCCCCAGGTCGGAAACAAGAGGGTCCAGCTCGTTCCGCAACAACTCCACCGGCTGCCGGGCAGCGACCTCCCGCTCCTCGATCAACCCCATCACCGACGTGCATCTGGCACCTCCACCAAGCAGAGAACACGACATGTCATCTCTATTGCAGCGGAGGCGACTTCACGCTTGGCCAGCGGAATGCCGGTCAACACCCGGAAGGACAAAAGATTCTCAACACGCCTCATCAGGTGTCGGGGTACTCGTCAATGTGCAGAGCGAAGCACGGCTGATCGTGCGGAGTGCGATCGGCGAAGATAAGCGATCGACGAATGGATGCTGTGGCAGCACCATTCGGGGCGGGGTCGACGAGAAGGAGCCAGGTGATCACCCAGGGTGTGAAGATCGCAACGCGATGCGATGCCTGCGGCGGCGTGCTGATACGCGGCATGGGCCAGTTCATCGACCGCGGACTCCTGTGCTGGGGGACTGAAGGTGTCTGCACGTCATGCACCGTCGCGTGGTGCGAAGAGGACAGCGGTGGCGAGACTCCGGAGGAGATCCGCCAGGCGCTTCTGTCCGAACACGGAGCTGCCCGGCTCCGCCTGATGGGGCCCGAGACAAGCCCGGTGGCCGTACTGCGCGCTCTTCGTGAGGTGCCTGGCTTGACGCTCACGCAAGCAAGGGCCTGGGCAGATGAGTTGAAGTCGACCGGGCTGGTGGGAACGTTGGTCGAGATGGAACTCATCGCCGCCCGGCTCCGTCAGCGATCAGTCAGGGTGGCGGTTGAGACATCGCCCTGCTGACCGTCAGGAGCGAGACCATTCGGACGCTCTGTCAGGCGACGTCGGCTCACCCTCGATGAGGGGGTGAGGCGGTGACTGGACCGTTGATCGGGACGACGTCGCGGTGGTGGAGGAGCCGGTCAAGGGGCGCGGTGGCGAGGACTTCGCATCCGAAGACCTGTCCGAACGCGCTGAAGCTCTTGTCCGAGGTCAGGCCGTCCTCGTCGGTAGCCCGATCAGACAGCAGCGTCCTCGAAACGGTACGCAGGCACACCACGTTCCTCTTGCACGTTTTTTCGCCGGCTCTGTCGCTGATCTTGTGACGCTCCCGGTCCCACCTGGACCAGGTTCTATGGTCGCCACTCCTCCCGGTAGTCGGGGTGCTCGGCGTGCGACTGTGCGAGCACGCGAAGGGCATGTCCGAGACCGAGGAAGCGCGCGTCGGACGGATCCATTGCCTCGTAGTCCCGCACCAGCATGTCGACGAGGTCGAGCATCGGCAGGTGGCTGTCGAGGAGGGCGTCGGCCCCAAAGCGGTAGGCCACGTCGGCATACGCATGGTTGTCCGCCTCGTAGCGGGCGTGAAGGAACTTCAGGAGGTCGTCCATGAAGAGATCTTGGCGTACCTTCGGCAATGCGGTGGAAGATCCTTGCGCGGCTCAAGACCGGAGGAGAATGCGGGTGCGGAGGAGGCCGTCGGCGAACTGCCGAAGGGCGGGTAGATCGTGCTGCCTGACCTGTTCGATCCATTCGTCGAGGTCTTCGCCGCGGTGCTCGTGCATGAGCACGGCGAAGGCTCGGACGTGGTCGATGGCGGCGTCGAGTTCGGGGCAGGCTGCCCGGATCTCCTTCAGGCCGACGGCCTCGTCGGGCGAAGGCGGTCGGGGCGGGTCATGATCCAGCGTAGGGCTCTCCTGGGCTTTGGCAGTGCCGGGGGTGGTGGCGCTGTGACGGTGCCTTGCTTCAGCAGACGGACGTAGGAGTTGACCACGCTCCTGTCTCCGGGGATGCCTTGGTCGCGTACTTCCCGGCGGAGCTGGCTGGCGTTGCGGCGCCCCTGGGCGAAGCGCTGGTAGAAGTAGGGCTTGTAGTCGTCCAGCAGAGTTCGGCGCTGGGTCACCATCACCAGCAGCTCGTCGACGTCCGCGGTCCGGGCGTATCGGCGGACGGCGCAGTAGTCCAGGTCCAGGTCGCGGCTGATCCCTCGAAGGGACCGGCCCTGGGTGAGGAGTTCCTGGACTGCGCGGTGGCGTTCGCGGATGGTGGCGACGATTCGGCGGGGCCGGCCGCGGCCGTCGAGCATGCCGTCCGGCTCCGCCGGTGGCTGTGGCTCTCCGCGCTGGTGTGCGGCCTGGTGGGCTGCGCGGAGGCAGCCGTAGTGGCTGGTGACGGTCTTCTCCACGGCCTTGGTGAGGTTGTTCCACAGGTGCCAGGCGTCGGCGACCCGGACGGCCTGAGGGGCGGCCTTCCTGGCGGCTTCTGCGTAGGCAGAGGCGCCGTCCCGGCAGATGATCTGTACCTCGGGGTGACCGGCCAGCCAGCGGGCCACCGGTGCAGCCTCGCGGCCGGGCAGCACGTCGATCGGCCAGCGCGCCTCCAGGTCGACCAGCAACGTGGCATAGGTGTGGCCCTTGAGTAGGGCGAAGTCGTCAATGCCCAGGACCCGGACGGACCCGGCCCCGGTCAGCGCTGCGGTCCGCAGCAACCTCAGAAGAGTGTCCTTCGCCGCGGTCATGCCCAGCCTTCGGGCGAGCCGGGCCCCAGGCCGACCCGCCAGCACCTGAGCGACGCGGCTGAGCAGGTCCCGCAGCACGGGCGTATGCCGGGCGTGCGGTCGGGTCAAGCCCGGGAGCTGCTCGGCGAACGTGACCGCCGGGCACTCGGTCGTCAGGCACTTGAACCGCCTTATCAGCACCACGATCACCACCGGCAGTCCGCCCAAAGGCGCGTCCGCGAGCCGTCGTTCGTACCGGCCGTGTATTCGGCCCGAGAACCTTCCGCACCCCGGACACCGCACCGAACGCCTACGGGATCGTGCACGCAGCACGACCACACCCACGTCCCGGCGCATCGACTCGACCACAACGTCCGCCAGGTGCGGCAGAGCCTTCCGCACCCCCCCTGAACCGCACATCTATCCGAAACGATCGAACAGCTCCAACGTCACAAGATCAGCGCCAGAGCCCGTTCACCCGTACGTGGCTCTGCGCGTCCGCACAGACGCGGACATCGGCCCGCGCCAAGGGAGAAGGCGACCGCTCGGATTTCCCTCACTTCCCGGCGCTCCTGCTCACGGCGGCTCGTGCCGGATCATGAACCGTCTGGGTATCGGAGGGATGGGTACCGTCCACGCCGCCCCGGCACAGGACGTCAATCGTCTGGCAGTGAAGGCCGAGGCGCTCGCCGGAGTCGGCACGCACGAGGCCCGGATCCACAGGATCCGGGCCTCATGTCACGTCAGTAGCGGGGACAGGGTTTGAACCTGCGACCTCTGGGTTATGAGCCCAGCGAGCTACCGAGCTGCTCCACCCCGCGTCGGTGCACACCACACTACGCCACCCACGGCACCCCCAGTACCAGGCCACCTTCATCAGGCGTGCGCGAGAGGGCCGATGCGGCCGGCCGCGACGCTCCACTGGCCGATGAGCCGCTCTCACGGGAAGGGACTGCGAGGCGTGCTCCCCGCTGCCGTCACAGGCCGAACTCGATGTTCCGGACGTCGAGCATGCGTACGTCCTCCAGACTCCCCGCGCGGGTGCCGAGCTGCTGGAAGTACACCTCCTTGAGCCCTTCGGCGGCGATCTGCCGAAGGGCGGCATCGGAGTCGCCCCGGTCCCGGGCGGTGAACAGACGCTCGGCGAAGCGGGGTGGCAGGGCCACGGTGAGGTGGCGCTCGCGGGCTTCGTCGGTGGTGCCGACCGGAGCGCTGTAACCGAGGCGGGCCTGGACGTCGATGACGATGCCGTTGCTGGTTCCGGCGGCTTTCTTGGCCTTCGCCTTCACCTGGGGCTGCCACCGCTTGTTCACCTCGCCGGCCATGCGGACCGCAAGGTCGGGGCGGGGCTTCTTGATCTGGTCCTTCACGTACCGCTCGACGGTGCGCTGGGAGATCCCGAGCGCCTGGGCGACGGCCTTGGTGCCCTTCAGCTGCTTGACCAGGAAACGCATCCGCGCACCCGCGCTCTTGGGCGCCGGGCGCGTGACCACCAGCTCAAGTGCCTTGTCGAGTCCTTCGCCGACCGACTTCGTCATCGCCTGCCTCTACTCTCCGGTGTCGGCGGCGGTGGTCTCGCCGGTCTTGATGTAGCGGGCCAGGTTGAGCTCGGGAGCCTGGGCCCGTTCACGGAGTTCCTCGGCCCACAGCGTCGTCTGGGTGCCTTCGTGCTTGACCATTCCCGGTGAGACACCGAGTCGGAAGGATCCGGGCACGGTCTTGCCGGCCTCGTCGTAGGGCAGGACGTCGAGCGGAGAAGGGCCGTCGGCTGCGTAGACGGCGCAGTCAGACAGGACCGCGACCGGGTAACGGCCGGTGGCGGCGGCGAGCGCCACCATCTTGCGGTGCATGTTGATCCGGGCCCGGGAGATGATGACGGCCCGGATGTCGGGGCGCCATGTCGGCCTGGCGAGAGCCGGCCAGGGCTGCCCCGGGCGCCAGCCTCCACCGCGTGCTTTCTCCTGGAACTTTCCGATGCCGTTCTTCACCGTCGACTTGACCGCGTCCAGGACGATCGCCATCGCAGGGTCACGCTGCTTGTAGCCGTCCATCGCCGCCAGGTACCCGGCCGGGTCCAGCTTCTCGTCGACGCCCAGGTCTGCCATCGTCTTCACGTAGGCGTCGCGGAGCCGCTTGTACCAGTCGTCGAGGTAGCGGCCCGACTCCGGTCGGATCCACGCTTCGAGGGGGGCGACGTCGTAGCCGAGCTCGACGGCGTAGGCGATGGTCGGGGTGGCGTACCAGGCCGGGCCGTCCGGGGTCTCACCTGTCGGGGTGAAGGGGCTCGGCAGCAGGTCGCCCTGGAGATGGGTCCACTGCTTGCCGACCTTCACCCGGGACAGGTCGACGTGGGAGAGGTCGGCCAGCCACGCTCCGGGGGTTTTGGGGTCGAAGGCGGGATTGGTGACGTGGACGGGTGGGGTGGCGAGGCCGACAACGGCACCGTTGGCACCGGCGGCGAAGGCCATGTTCACGTCGATACCGACCAGCTGGCGTCGCATGCACTCGTCGTCCGTGAGCGGGCGTGCCCAGTCGTAGGCCTCTTCGAACAGCTTCTCGCCGGGGCCGCGTACGTGGAAGCGCGGCAGGTGGGCGAGGACGGGGTGGCCGTCGGTCGCCTCGCACGGGGCCGGGTCCATCGGCTCGGTGCCCAGCGAGCCGGGGTTGTGGACGCTGTGCCGGCGGCCGGCGGCATCGGGAGCAGAAGCGCGGGTCGGCGGGTGCAGGGCGGTCATCAGTTCCAGGCCGGTGACGGCGGTGGAGCCGCGTGGGGTCAGCACCCGGGTGGCGTACGTACCGAGAACAGAGGCGAGTTCGGCCGGCGGCAGGTCCGCGGCGTGGCCCCAGCTGCGCCTGTCAAGGGCGTTCCACGACGGGATGCACAGCTGCACACAGGCGCGGCGGGCGCCCTGGGCGGGGCGGTAGATCCGAGCCCAGGGGCCCAGGCCCCGTTTCGTCAGCTGCCACTGCGCCCGCGTGAGCTGGGTGATCGCCCTGTGGTGGTCCGGGAGCCGTCCGGCGAGGCGCTCCTCTTCGGTCAGCTCGACGGGCAGGCCGAAGCGCTGGAGTGCGGACGGGGTGAGGACAAGCAGTGGGTCGGCGTCCTTGCCCGAACCGTTCAGCCGCTCCGCCCCCAGCTTCGCCTCGGTCAGCGTCCACTCCACCAGCGACGGCAGGGTTCCCGCGGGCACGTCCAGGACCAGACCGCCGACGCAGTACGCGAGGACCTCGCCCTCGCCGGTGACGTCGATGACCGCGAGGGGGCCGTTGGCGAACCCGGGGTCGCCCCCGGCCGTGGGCGGGATGCTCGTCCGGGCGGCATTCCGCGCGCCCGGACGCCGGGCTGCCGTCGGACGGGCGGAAGCCGCGCCCGCCGGGCTGGGTGCCGCCACGAGCCGGGGGGCCTGCGCGGCCGCCGGAGCGGCGGGCGCCGGGGACGGGGCCGCGAGCGTCTTCGGACCCGAGGCGGGCGTGTCGGGCGTCTTCGCTCCATCGCCGTCGCCGCCTCCCTCAGGTGCTGAGGAAGGCCGAGGAGTAGCAGCCGCGGCAGGAGGCTGTGGCGCGGCCGGGTTGGTGGCAGGCGGTACCGGCGGGGCCTGTGGGGTCGACGTGGCTGGTGAGGCCGACTTGACCGGTGGGGTCGACGTGGCCTGTGAGGTCGACGGGGTCGACGGGGCGGTGTCGTGAGTGAGTTTGGCGGCCAGTCCGTCCAGGAGATACGCGTACTTGGCCCGTACCTCGCCTACCGGGTCCCGGCCGCTCTCCCAGCCGGCGACGGTGCTCGGGCTCACCCCCATCGCCCGGGCCACCTGCGCCTTCGACAACCGCGCTTGCTCCCGCAGCTCGCGGCGCCGCTCCGCCCGGAAGCCGCACTCCCGGGGCCGGAGCGGCGCCGCGAGCTGC
>NZ_LIPQ01000088.1 GCF_001418135.1 Streptomyces aureus | reverse complement strand
GGCGCGGACGGCGGAGCCGACGATCGCCGCGCAGACCGAGGTGGTGTCGAAGCTCAGGACGGGCCTCGACCAGATGAAGGCCAAGCTCGGCGAGTTGCAGGCGAAGCGCGACGAGCTGGTGGCGCGTGCGAAGTCGGCGCAGGCGCAGAACACGATGCTGGACGCCGTGAAGAACATCGACGTGCTCGACCCGACCAGCGAACTGAGCCGGTTCGAGGACAAGGTACGCCGGGAGGAGGCGCGGGCGATGGGCAAGCAGGAGCTCGCCGCGTCCTCCCTGGACGCCCAGTTCGAGCAGCTGGACGCGCTGGGCGACAGTGCCGAGATCGAGGCCCGGCTGGCGGCGCTCAAGGGCTGACCGGTCGCCGGTCCGGGGTTGCCCGCACGGCCGGGGCCGGGTGTCGGCTCAGCCGCGCGGCCGGGTGGGTGCGGCGTGCGGCCGGGTGGGTGCGGCGTGCGTCAGAACATGCTGAGGAGCTGTTCCACCGTGGGTTCCGCGGCCCCCTCGCCGTCCGGCAGCGCCAGTTCGAACCAGACGGTCTTGCCTCGCGGGGTGCGACGGGAGCCCCAGGAGGAACTGAGCAGCCCTACCAGCTGGAGGCCCCGGCCCCCCTCGTCGGTGTCCTTGGCGCGGCGCCGCCGGGGCTGCACCAGGCCGGCGTCCCAGACCTCACAGACGAGGGTGCGGTCGCGGAGCAGCCGCAGCCGGATCTCGCCCTCGCCGTAGCGCAGTGCGTTGGTGACGAGCTCGCTGACGAGGAGTTCGACGGTGTCGACGAGCGGTTCGAGCTCCCAGGCCTTGAGCTGGGTGCGGGCGAGTTCACGGGCCCGGCCGACCGAGCGGGGTTCCCTGGGCAGCCGCCAGTCGCCGACGGCCTCACTGGGCAGTCCCTGGATCCTGGCCATGAGGAGGGCGATGTCGTCCTCGCCGTGTCCTGTCTCCAGGCTGGTCAGGACCCGGTCGCAGACGTCCTCCAGGGGACGGGCGGGGTCGGTGAGGGCGCGTCGGAAGGCGCTCAGGCCCTCGTCGAGGGGATGGTCGCGGGATTCGACGAGCCCGTCGGTGTAGAGGGCGAGGAGGGCTCCTTCGGGGAGTTCGACCTCGACCTCCTCGAAGGGTTCGCCGCCGACCCCGAGCGGCATCCCCGGGGGTACGTCGAGCAGCAGTGCCTCTTCGCCGGGTTCGACGAGCACCGGCGGGAGATGGCCGGCGTTGGCGAAGGTGCAGCGGCGGGTGACCGGGTCGTAGACGGCGTAGACGCAGGTCGCGAGGTAGACCTCGGAGAGTTCGGGGCCGCGGGACTTGTGGCCGCGGGACTGCTGGGCGCCGATGGGGGCGCCGAGGCCGCGGGCGATCTCGTCGAGGTGGGAGAGGACTTCGGCCGGCTCCAGGTCGAGCTGGGCGAGGGTACGGACGGCGGTGCGCAGTTCGCCCATGGCGACGGCGGCGCGCAGGCCGCGGCCCATGACGTCCCCGATGACGAGGGCGGTGCGATGGCCGGGGAGTTCGATGACGTCGAACCAGTCGCCGCCGACCTCGGTGGCGGCGGTGCCGGGGAGGTAGCGGCAGGCGATGTCGAGGCCGGCCGCCTCGGGGTCGCCGGGCGGGAGCAGGCTGCGCTGGAGGATCAGCGCCCGCTCGTGCTCGCGGCGGTAGAGGCGGGCGTTGTCGATGCAGACGGCTGCGCGGGCGGCGAGTTCGACGGCGAGGGCGCGGTCGCGCTCCCCGAAGGACTCGCTGCCCTTGGTGCGGGAGAACTGGACGAGTCCGACGACGGTGTCGTGCGCGACCATCGGGACGACCAGGGTGGTCTGGACGAGTTCGCCGTCGGCGCCGGGCACGGTGCGGAGGCGGCCGGTGCGCAACGCCCCGGCGCACGGCGAGTTGAAGGGGTAGCGGTGGACGGCGCCGACCTCGATCGGTTCGGGTCCGCAACAGCCGCTGCCCGGCCCGTGGCCCTCGTCGGTTCTGAGCGGGGTGTCGGAGACGGCGCTGGCGAAGGCGACCCTGCGGAGTTCGGCGCTGCCGGCCCCGTAGCCGATGTCGTGGGAGCTGCCCCATCGGCCGGGCGGTGCCTCGTCGCCGGTGAGCAGGCCCTGGTAGAGGTCGACGGAGGCGAGGTCGCAGAAGCCGGGGACGGCGACGTCGAGCAGCTCGCGGGCGGTGGCCTCCAGGTCGAGGGAGTTGCCGATGCGGGCGCCGGCCTCGTTGAGAAGGGCGAGGTTGCGGCGGGCGCTGGCGGCTTCCCTGGCGGCGTTGTGGCGGCGGGTCACGTCGATGCCGAGGCCGGCGACGCCGATCGGGCGGCCGGATCCGCTGTGCACGCGGTAGAGGTTGATGGACCAGTGGCGGCGGTCCCGGGAGCCGGGTGCGGCGCCGACGATCTCGAAGTCGGTGACGGACTCCCCGGTCTCCAGGACGCTGCGGAGGGCCGCGGTCATCCGGTCGGCCTCGGGCAGGTTGAGGTAGTCGTGGACGGTGCGGCCACGGTGGTCTTCGGCGGAGCCGCCGAAGACGGTGGCGAAGCGCCGGTTGGCCCGCTTCACGGTGAGGTCGGTGCCGAAGAGGAGAAAGCCGAAGGGGGATTGGCCGAATATCGCCTGGGAGGCGGCGAGGTCCGTCTCGATGCGGCGCAGGGCGCGGACGTCGACGACGATGCAGAGCGCGGCCCGTTCCCCGGTCTGCGTCTCGCTCGGCATGACGTACATCTCGGCGATGCCGTGGGGCCGGTCCTCGCCGGGAATCCGGAAGGGGACGAGACCTGTCCACTCCTTGCCGTCGAGGATCTCCCGGACCCGTCGGTGACCGCGCTCGCGCAGGTCGGCGGGCATGAAGGCCTCGACGGGGTCCTTGCCCCTGGCCTGCTCCGCGGTGACTCCGAAGAGGTCCACGGCCCGTCGGCTCCACTGCTCGACGAGTCCGTCGGGCCCGATGGAGAAGGACGCCACCCGGATGTAGTCATAGATGGAGCCGGGCGGGCTGCTCTGCCACACGACGCCGCCACTCGCCTTCTCAGGTATCTCGCTCACGCGACCGTCCCCTCCAGCTCACCGCACCGGACCGGCCATGCCCGCAGTATTCAATACGGCAGGCCCCGACGGCACGACGTTCACGATCACAGGGTGGTCTCGTTCGCTTCGCGCCGAGTACCGGTGATCGTTGTCCCACCCTGTTTACTCACCAGGGAGAGCCAGCTCGAACCATACGGTTTTGCCGGTCCTGCCTTTACGAGTGCCCCAGCGGCGTGCGGAACAGGCCACCAGACCGAGTCCGCGGCCCCCTTCGTCCTCGGGTCCGGGGGCGCGCGCGGTGGGGGGATCCGGAAGCGGATCGGAAACCTCCACGAGCAGCGCGGGCTGACGGGTGGGGTCGCTGCCGTCGAATCGGGGGCGGACGAGGCGGACCCCGATCGGTCCGGACGCGTACCGCAGGGAGTTGGTCACCAGCTCGCTGACCAGCAGGACGGTCACATCACCGAGGGCCGAGTCGAGGTCCCAGGCACGCAGCGTCTCGCGCACGGCATGGCGAGCCGTGCGCACGGCGTTCGCCTCCGCGGGGAAGTTCCACTCGGCGCGGTCGCCGTCGGTGTCGATCACACCCGATCACTTCCCCAGCCGTGCGTCAGCAGGAAGGCCCACGTCCTCTTTCAAGGGGTCAATCAGGACATACCCGGAATATGGGGCGGGATATCGCGCTGGGCGCAGCAGCGGGCGCACGGTGGCACGAACGGCGTAGAAAGTCAGCCCTGCGCTCCGGTGCCGGGCGCCGCCGGGAACCTCCGCGCGGCCTCGGCGACGGCGGGGCGGTCCTGGTCGAGCCAGTCGACCGAGTCCAGCTCGGACCGGGTGAGCCAGCGCAGGGCGTCGTGGTCCTCCAGCGGGCGCGGTTCGCCCGAGAGCAGTCGGGCCGTCCAGACCCGGAGGACGTATCCGGGCTTCAGCGGCCACTCGCCGGGGATCCGCTCGCCCGGCTCGACCTCGACGCCGAGCTCTTCGCGCAGTTCGCGGACGAGGGCCTCTTCGGGGCTCTCGCCCGGTTCGAGCTTGCCGCCGGGGAGTTCCCAGCGGCCGGCGAGCTCGACGGGGGCGCTGCGGCGTGCGGCGAGCAGTCGCCCCCGGTCGTACAGGGCGCCCGCGACGACGACCACGACGGGTTCGTGGGGCGTGGCGGGGTCGGTGGTGCGTTCGGTCATGGGCGCGAGCGTAGCCCGGCCCGGCTTGCGTCCGTCGGGCTCAGAGCGCGGGGGTGCCGATGCGCTCGACCCAGTAGAGCTGTTTGTGGCCGCGGTCGTCGAGACTGTCCGCGATCTTCTGCGCTTCGTCCTCGGTCGCGTACCGCCCCACCCGGTAGCGGTTGCCGTTGTCGTCCTGCCGAATGACGAGCCAGGCGAGGACAGGGCCGCTCTCGGTCATCAGGCTTCTCCCTCCGCCGGTCCGGGCGCCGTTGAGGATCTCCGTGAAACCGCAATCCGCATATGCCGGAGCTTACGCCTGACCTTCACACAGCGGATACGGAATTGCACAAAGAGATACGGATCGGCCGGGAACCGACGGAGGGAGGCCGAAGTCACGCCCCGGGGGCCGCCGCGGGGACGGTCGGCACGGGCATCAGGACGGGACCGCCGGTGCCCTCGGGGTCCTTGCGACAGGCGTCTCCGCACGTGGCGTCGAGCGAGCAGCAGAGGGAGCAGACCGGGCCGGACCGCACCGGGCAGTCGGCGATGTCGGGGAGTTCGTAGGCGGTCTCGCACTCCGCGCAGGTGTGGGTCGCCCGCTCGTCGACGACACCCGCGGCCGGACCGTTCACCGTGTTGGGACGGGCCAGGTAGTAGCGGCCCTTCGTGGCCCAGGCGATCAGCGGGCAGAGGACGAGGGCGAGACCGGCGGCGATGAAGGTGGAGAAGGCCTGGGCGTAGGCACCGAAGACACCGAAGAAGGCGAGGATCGAGACGACGGAGGCGATGACCATGGCACCGAAGCCGGCGGGGTTCACGGCATACAGATAGGCGCGCTTGAACTCGATGTACGGAGGGCTCCAGCCGGCCCGCTTGTTGATGACGAGGTCGGCGGCGACGGCCGTGATCCAGGCGATGCCGACGTTGGAGTAGAAGCCGAGCAGCTTGTTCAGGGCCGCGAACATGTTCATCTCCATCAGCGTCAGCGCGATGGCGAGGTTGAGGAAGATGTACCAGACGCGGCCCGGGTGCCGGTGGGTGACGCGGGAGAAGAAGTTCGACCAGGACAGCGAGCCGCTGTAGGCGTTGGTGACGTTGATCTTGACCTGGGAGACGATCACGAAGAGCGCGGCGGCGGGCAGGGCGAGTGTCCCGAGCCAGGGCTTGAGCGCCTCGATCTGAGGGGCGATCGGCTCCAGGGCGTGGGTCTTGCCGACGGCCTCCAGGGCGACGAACGCCAGGAAGGCGCCACCGAGCTGCTTGGCCGCGCCGATGACGACCCAGCCGGGGCCGGCGGCGAGCACGGCGAGGTTCCAGCGGCGCTTGGTGGCCTCCGTCCTGGCCGGCATGAAGCGCAGATAGTCGGCCTGTTCGCCGATCTGGGCGATCAGGGAGAGCGCGACGCCCGTGCCCAGGCCGAAGCCGATCCACGAGAAGCCGGCGCCGGCCCCTTCCGTTCCGCCGAAGGAGGCGAAGGCACCCCAGGCGTCGGGGGCCTCGAAGGCCAGGACGGCGAAGGGCAGCACCATGCCGACGATCCAGACCGGCTGGGTCCAGGCCTGCACCTTGGCCAGGGCGCCCATGCCGCGGAAGACGATCGGGATGACGATGAGGGTGGTGATCAGGTAGCCGATCTCGACCGGCAGGCCGACGGCCTGATGCATGGCCTGGGCCATGATCGAGCCTTCGAGGGCGAAGAAGATGAAGGTGAAGGAGGCGTAGATGAGCGAGGTGAGCGTCGAGCCGAAGTAACCGAAGCCGGCGCCGCGGGTGATGAGGTCCATGTCCAGGCCGTACGTGGCGCAGGCCCGGGCGATGGGGATGCCGGTGAGGAAGATGAGCGTGGCCGCGGTGAGGATCGAGGCGAGCCCGCTGCCGAAGCCGTACGTGAAGACGATCGAGGCGCCGATCGCGAAGTCGGCGAGATAGGCGATGCCGCCGAGGGCGGTCCCCGCCACGGTCCCGGGCGACCAGCGCCGGAACGAGTGCGGGGCGTAGCGCAGCGAGTAGTCCTCGCGGCTCTCGTCGGCGGCCAGCTTGGCGTAGCTGCGGCGGGGGCCGCCGGATGGTGGCGCGACCTCTCCCGGGGACTCAGGGGCCCGGGAGAGACTCCCGCCCGGATCCGGGGTGGAGGCGGTGACCGTGTCCGTCATGAGGGTTCCTGTCGTCCGACCGGTTCGCGGGTACGGACGAGGAAGGTAGGAGCCGGTCGTGACGGACGGCGGCGGCAGGCGGTTGCGCCGGGGTTACGCGAGTTGACAGGCCGTTAACTCGCGGTCACACCGCCCGGACGGCGGAGTCCGCTGAGCGGTCACCGCACCGGCAGGTGGTACGAGAGGCGGTAGCGGTCGGCCGGGACCACGACGTCGGCGGTCTCGACGGCCCGGCCCGACGCGTAGTACGTGCGCTCCACGACCATCACGACATGACCCGGCACCCCGCCGAGTGCCAGGAGTTCCTCGGCGAGGCCGGGCCGGGCGCCGACCTCCTCCACCACGTTGTCCACGACCACGTCGATGGCCGCCATCCGCTCGACGACACCGCAGCCGCCCAGGGGGCCCTCCTCGGGCAGCATGACCGGCGTCCGGCCCGTGACGGCGAGCGGCTCCCAGGAGGTGGCGACCATCATGGGCTCGCCGCCGTCCCGGTACACGTACCGCGTGCGCATCACGCGCTCCCCCGGCTCGATGCCGAGGCGCTCGGCCACCTCGCCGCTCGCCGGCTCCTGCTCGCTGTTCGACTCCCAGGTGCCGCGGGCCCCTTCGGCCGCCTGCTCCTGCCGGAAGGGGCTGGCGCCCGACGCGGGGCGGTAGCCGGAGCGGGCGATCCTGCGCGGCACCGGGCGCTCCCGGACGTAGGTGCCCGAGCCGGAGCGCCCTTCCACCAGCCCCTCGGCCATGAGTACCTTGCGGGCCTCCAGCGCGACGGTGTCCGACACCCCGTACTCCTCGCGGATGCGTGCCTGCGAGGGGAGACGGGTATGCGGCGGAAGCGAGCCGTTCGCGATCTTCTCCCGCAGATCGCTCGCCACGCGCAGATAGGCGGGCTGCTCACCGAACGTCACTGGACACTCCCCTCAGGTTGACTTACAGCTACAGCCTGACAACCGTCGGTCGCGATCCGCAAGCATGGGCCAAAGTTTCACTCGAAGTGATGACTCCGAGATCACACCTCTTGCTACCCACGGTCACCCCGGATAGGCCACGTCGGCCCCCTTGACCCGCATTGGTACAGACCAATACGTTCCTGCCAAGCACGCTCCACGGTGCGCGCACGCTCCACGCCGTGCGCGCCGTCCGCACGCTCCACCGCACGCGCCATCCCGCCTCGCACAGGAACGAGCCCATGCGTCCCAGAGCCATGACCAAGCTGACCTTCGGTGCGGCCGCCGCGGCCACTCTCGGTCTCCTCGCCACCCTGGCCCCCACCGCCGACGCGCACCAGCCGTCCGGGCACAAGCCCGAGCTGAAGCGGATCGGCTACTTCACCCAATGGGGCATCTACGGACGGAACTTCCAGGTCAAGGACCTGGAGACGAGCGGCACCGCCGCCAAGCTCAGCCACATCAACTACGCCTTCGGCGTGATCGGTTCGGACGGCAGGTGCCTCATGGGCAACGCACCCGGCTCCGACCCGTGGGCCGACTACGTGCGCCCGGTCGACGCCGCCACCTCGGTGGACGGCGTCGCCGACACCGCCGACCAGCGACTGGCCGGGAACTTCAACGAGCTGCGCGAGCTGAAGGCCAAGAACCCCGGGCTCAAGGTCATGATCTCGCTGGGCGGCTGGACCGGCTCCGCGCACTTCTCCGACGCGGTGCGCACCGACGCGGGCCGCAAGACCCTCGTCGCCTCCTGCATCGACACGTACATCAAGGGCAACCTGCCCGTCGACGGCGCACGCGGCGGCGCCGGAGCCGCCGCCGGGATCTTCGACGGCGTCGACCTCGACTGGGAGTGGCCCGGCTCGGACGGCGCCCCCGGGAACGTGATCCGCCCCGAGGACAAGCCCAACTTCACCAAGCTGGTACGGGAGTTCCGCACCCAGCTCGACGCCTACGGCCGCTCGCTCCCGAAGGCCCAGCGCAAGCACTACGAGCTCAGCGCCTATGTGCCCACCGCGCCCGCCAAGATCGACGCGGGCTTCGAAGTCGCCAAGATCATGCGGGACTTCGACTTCGTGAACCTCCAGGGCTACGACTTCCACGTCTCCGGCGAGAAGACCACCGCCCAGCAGTCCGCGCTCTTCGCCAGGAACGACTTCAGCGTCGACCAGACCGTCAGGGCCTGGCTGCGGCGCGGCGCCCCCGCCCACAAGCTCGTGGTCGGCATGCCGTTCTACGGCCAGGGCTGGACCGGCGTCACCGGCGGCGGCGACGGCCTCGGGCAGCCGGCGACCGGCCCCGCCCCCGCGACCTGGGTGGCGGGCTCCGAGGACTACAAGCATCTGAAGAAGCTGGCGGATTCGGGGACGTACAAGCTCCACCGCGGCTACCGGAACGGCCACGCCTGGCTCTTCGACGGCACCAACCTGTGGACGTACGACGACCCGACCGTACTGCGCACCAAGGCGTCCTACGTCCGGCAGAACGGGCTCGGCGGCGCGATGGTCTGGTCCCTCGACGGGGACACCCCGGACGGTGAGCTGATCACCGCCATCGACCGCGGCCTGACCCGGCGCTGACACCCCCGCCCCGGCCGCCGTCCGGCGGTGGCCGGGGCCCCCGAACCGCGGACCGGCCCCGCCGCTCGCGGTGGACCGGCGGCGGCGGTCGGTCACGGGCCGCCGCTCCCCGGACCACCGCCCGGTCCGCCTGCGACGGGGCCGGGCCTCCCGAGGGAGACCCGGCCCCGTCACCCGTACGAAGCCCCACACGAAGCACCGTACGAAGCCCCACAGCCCGTACCAAGCCCCGCGGGAAAGCCCCCGCAGGAATCCCCCGTACGAAGTCGCCCACGAAGTCCCGCACGCAGTCGCTCACGAAGCCCCGTGCGGGTCGCGCAGGCGCACGGAATCAGGTGGACGCGCCCCCGCCCGCCCCGCGCGCCGGCGGAGTGCCGGTCAGGTCGAGAGCGGTGCGCGCGTCCGCGCCCAGGTCCTCGGGCAGGGCTTCCCACGCCGGGTCGTACGCCTCCCAGTAGGCGTCCGCGTCGGCCGCCGTCGCCAGCTTGAGCCACTGCTTGGACGCCGCTGCGAGTTCCTTGCGGAGGGCCGCGACGGACGGGGCTGACTCGGCGGGCCAGGTGCGCTGCCCCAGTCCCGCGTACGCCGTGTTGATCGCGCCCAGGAGCTCCGTGGCCCACACCTTGTTGGCGGTGAAGTCCTCGTCCGGGTCTTCCTCCGGCTCCCGGTAGCTCACCGTCTCGATCGGGTTGACGGTCTTCAGGAAGGACTCCTGGTCGTCGGTGAGCAGGGTCGCGTCGGAGCGCACGGAACCACTGAACGGCTTGTTCTCTCCGGCGAGAGCGCACGTCACCGTGCGGTCGCCGAGACGCCAACTCTGCGCGCTGGGAACGTAGTAGTAGGGCCAGATGTTCGCGGGGACGGCCCAGGTGTCCAGCGCGTACCCGCTGTTGACCGTCTCGCAGCGCTTCTCCGCGATCTCGTCGATCGTGTCGTCGCCGGGCCACTTGTCGAAGCCGGTCACCTTGAAGCCGCCGGTGACCTCGCCGAGGTGCGGGCGGCCGCAGTCGACGACCGTGACGTCCGCCGCGTACTCGTCCAGCCTGCCGTCGGGAGTGAAGCACTGGCCGGTCCGCAGCGAGAACGGCGACTTCGAACGGGCCGCCTCGTCCATGCCCTCCTTGACGCCGCCCCAGAACGCGCTGATGCCGCCGGTGGCGATGCCGGTCACGAGCAGCAGACAACTGAGGACGGAGAGCACGATGCCCGCGACGGCGAGCCCCTTGCCGGCCTGGTCCCGCTTCCGGATCTGCGGCAGGGCGACGAGACCGAGCACCAGACCGAGGGGCGGCAGGCAGCAGACTATGCCGGAGACGAGGGAGCCGATGGCGAGCCCGTTGGTGGTCCGCCGGGGCGGCTGCCCGTAGGGGCCGACGCCGGGCATGCCGGGCCCGGCGGGCCCGGCGTAGGGACCGGCCGTGTACGGCATCCCCGGCGAGGTGTACGGCCCCGGCGCGGGCCAGCCCCCTTGCTGCGGGCCCCCCTGAGAGGACGGCGGCGGGGTCGGCGGGGTCGGCTCCACGGGTACGGGGCTCCTGTCCGGGGCGAACGGTGCGAACAAGCAATCGGTCGCGCATCGTACGCGGCCGGGCGGCGGGGGCGACACGCGGGGGACAACTCCGACGATCCCGGCGTGGGCCCCGGCCCTGGGCCCGGCCTCACGACCGGAAGGGGCGGCCGCCGTCAGGCGACCGCCCCTCACCGTTCACGATCCCTACTGGTCACGATCCGTGCCGTTCACGGTCTGCGCCCGTTCACGATCCGTGCCGTTCACGATCCGTCGGGAGCAGGGTCAGAACTGCAGCCCCCAGGAGTCGATCCTGCCGGTGTCGATGGACGCGTTGTCCGTGACCCGGAGCTTCCACGTGCCGTTGGCGACCTCCGAGGAGGCGTTCACGGTGTACGTGGTGTTGATGTTGTCCGAGCTGCCGCCGGTGCCGAAGCCCTTCAGCGTGTACGCCGAGCCGTCGGGGGCGATCAGCTGGACCTGGAGGTCACCGATGTAGGTGTGGACGATGTTCACCGGCACCTGGAGGGCGGCCGGGGCGTTGCCGGTGACGCCGCTGACGGTGACGGGGGACTCGACGGTCGCGTTGTCGGCGATGGCGTAGTCCGCGGTGTTCTCGAACTTCTTGCCGGGCGGCGGGGTGGTGCCGCCGCCGCCGACGAAGAGCAGCCGGTTCGGGGAGCCGGAGCCGGGGTTGCCGACCACGTTCGGGGTGGCGGCGCTCGTCAGCGCGGTCGACACCTGGGCCGGGGTGGCCGTCGGGTTGTCCGCGAGGTAGACGGCGGCCGCGCCCGCGACGTGCGGGGTCGCCATGGACGTACCGGAGATGGTGTTGGTGGCGGAGTCGCTGGAGTTCCAGGACGAGGTGATGGAGGAGCCCGGGGCGAAGATGTCCAGGACCGTGCCGTAGTTGGAGAAGCTGGAGCGGGCGTCGGTGTTGGTCGTGGAGCCGACGGTGATGGCCTCGGCGACGCGCGCCGGCGAGTAGTTGGAGGCGTTGGAGCTGTCGTTGCCCGCCGCGACCGCGTACGTGACTCCGGAGGCGATGGAGTTCCGTACGGCCGTGTCGAGGGCGGAGTCGATGCCACCGCCGAGGCTCATGTTGGCGACGGCCGGCTTCACGGCGTTCTGCGTGACCCAGTCGATGCCGGCGACGACCTGCGCGGTCGTGCCGGAGCCCTGGTTGTTGAGGACGCGGACGCCGACGATCTTGGCCTTCTTGGCGACGCCGTACGACGTGCCCGCGACGGTGCCGGCGACGTGGGTGCCGTGGCCGTGGCCGTCCTGGGCGACGTTGTCGTTGTCGATGGCGTCGTAGCCGTTGAAGGCCCGGCCGCCGAAGTCGCTGTGGGAGATGCGGACACCGGTGTCGATGATGTACGCGGTGACGCCCTGGCCCGCGGTGTCCGGGTAGGTGTAGCTCTGGTTCAGCGGAAGGGCCCTCTGGTCGATCCGGTCCAGGCCCCAGGACGGCGGGGAGGGCTGCGTGCCGTCGATCGTGAAGACGCGGTTCTGGACGACGGAGGTCACGGCGGGGTCGGCCGCGAGCTTCTTCGCCTGCGCCTCGGAGAGCTCGACGGCGTAACCGTTGATCGCCGACGTGTACGTCCGCTCGATCTTCGCGCCGAACTTGGCGGCGACGGCCCGGCCCTTGGCGGTCTCCGCCTGCGCCGACTCGTCGAGGGTGACGATGTAGCTGCCCGCGATCGTGCCTTCGGCTCCGGCGTTCTCGATGACGCCCTCGGGGGCGGCCGGTGAGGCGGCGGCCGGGAGGGCGGAGAGGGTGCCGAGGGTGAGGGCGGTGACGGCGACGGCCGCGGCGGTGGCGATTCGGCGCCGTGATTCACGCATCACTGACATGTGAGGGGTCCTCCTCATTGGTGGTGCGTTGCTGTGGGGGATTAGCAGGGACATGACAAGACAACGTGGCTCCACGCCGCCTCGGCCATCCGGCTGCCGAGCGAAAGATTGACTGATCCATAGGAATCCCACAAGGGTTGTCGACAGCTCGCAACACCCGCGCCACACAGCTGACACGCTGATCATCATGACCTCTTACGTGTGCTCCCGCTGCCGGGTTCACTCGCCCACGGACGCCCTCACCTGGTGTTGTCCGAAGTGCCGCGGCCCCTGGGACCTGGAATTCGCCGGTGGTCCGGTTCCCCTCCCGTCACTCGCGTCACGGCGAAATTCGTTGTGGCGTTACGAGGAGGCGCTGCCGCCGATGCCGCACGCGCCCGAGGTGACGCTCGGGGAGGGCCGGACACCCCTCGTCCCGCTGGAGGAAGGGGAGAAGGGATCGGTTTCCGCCAAACTCGACTTCCTCATGCCGACCCTGTCCTTCAAGGACCGCGGCGCGGTGATGCTCGCCGCCCACGCCCTCCGCCTCGCACGGAACGGCAGCCTCCGCCGGATCGTCGCCGACAGCAGCGGGAACGCGGGCACGGCGATCGCCGCCTACGGCGCACGGGCCCGGCTCGACTGCCTCGTGTACGTCCCCGAGGGCACCTCGCCCAAGAAGCTGGAGCAGATCCGGGCACACGGTGCCCGGGTCGTCGAGGTCCCCGGCGACCGCGAGGCCACGGCCCGCGCCGCACGGGCGGCCGCCGACGAGCCGGGCACCTTCTACGCCTCGCACGTCTACAACCCGTACTTCCTGCACGGCACCAAGACCTACGTCTACGAGCTGTGGGAGGAGCTCGGCGGCCGCCTCCCGGACACGATCGTCGTCCCCGTCGGCAACGGCACCCTGCTCCTCGGCGCCGCCCTCGCGCTCGACGAGCTCCACCGTCACGGGCTCACGGACAACCGCCCCGCCCTCGTCGCCGTGCAGGCGGAGGCCGTCTCCCCGCTGGCCGCGGCCTTCCACGCGGGCGCGGAGGAGCTGGGTGAGGCCGTCCCCGTCCGCCCCACCCTCGCCGAGGGCATCGCGATCCCGGCGCCGCCCCGCGCCCACCAGATCCTGCGGGCGGTACGGGCGGCCGGCGGCACGTTCCTGACGGTGACGGAAAACCAGATCCGAACCGCTCAGCGGGATTTGGCCCGCCGGGGCCTCTTCGTGGAGTCCACCGGCGTGGCCTGCTGGGCGGCGGTCCGGGTGGCCGCGCCGAGGCCCGGTCTCACGGTCGTGCCGCTGTGCGGGGCGGGGGTGAAGACCGGCCTGGCTCAGTGACCCTCCGGAGCGGCGGAGGGTCGGCCGTGGGTCGGGGAGCGGGCGTCCGGAGCGAAACGGCTCAGAACTCGTCGGCGCCGTTGCGGAGCTCCTCCGTCCAGTAGCCCGTCTTCGCGGCGGCCTCGGCGACGGCCAGGCCGCCCGCGGGGGCCTTGACGACGATGCTGCCCTCGGCCGGGCCGTCGGCGGCGAAGAGGTTCACGTTGAAGCTCGTCACGACCTCGTTGTCCTCGTGGGCGCCGCCGAGCGCGACGCGCACGTTCGCGTACGCGGGCGCGCCGGGCTTCAGGACGACCGGGGCGGCCGGCTTGCTCTTCGCGACGGCCGGGACGTCCTTGGCGGTCTGGATCGGGCCGAAGGCGATCAGCGGGTACTGGAGCAGGGTGCAGGCGCTGCCGGAGGTGTTGGTGGCGGTGAGGACGATGTGCTCGGTCGGGACCTCGTCGGCCTTCGCCGCCGTGATCTTGATGTCGCCGTAGGCACAGGCGGGCGCCTTGGCGGAGGCCTTGCCGCCGGTCGAGGATCCCGCCGTGGACCCCGTCGTGGACCCCTTCGTACCGCTGCCGCCGGACGTGCCGCCGGTCGTCGTCGAACCGCCGGTGGAGCCGGAGCCGCTCTTCGCGGCGGTCTGGTCGGCGGTGCCCGCGGCGTCGCCCGTCCCCTTGTCGGTGGCGCCCGCCGACTGGGAGGAGCTCGCGCTGCCCGCGTCCTTCGCACCGGTGTCCGTGTCACCGCCGCAGGCCGTCAGGCCGAGCGAGAGGGCGGTGATGGCGGCGGCGGCAAGGACGGTGGACTTGTGGTGGGTACGCATGGTGGTTCTCCCCCGTGAAGCGTTCGGATCGGTGCGGACGCCCCGGGGCGACCGCCCCGGGACAAGGGCTCCGGGTACTGCGTGTACTCGGTGCTGTATCCAGCTTCCGGCCCGGCGCTGCCGTCCCGCTTGCGTACCGCTAACGATCCGCTGACAGGCGTGAGAGACCCGCCGCCGCCCGTGCCGAACCCTCGGCGAAACCGGCCGCGTCGGACGCCGCGATCGCGCGTTGCAGCTGGTCGGCGGCCTCCGCGACGCGGCCGATACCGGCCAGCGCCTCGCCCTTGACGATCTGCAGCTGGGCCTGGACGACCACCGCGTCGGGTGCGACGAGTTCCCCGGCGCGAAGGGTGTGCGCGAGCGCCGCTTCGTAGTCCCCCGCCTTCATGCAGTGCCCCGCCAGGTGATGGAGCGTGAGCACCTGGGTGGACGGATGGCCTGTGCGGTCGGCGAGCGAGACGGCGTGCACCATGAGCAGCCCGGCCCGCTCGTGCTCCCCGGTCGCGTCCAGGACGGCGGCGTAGTTGACGTACGCGATCGCCTCGCTGATCATGTCGCCGGCCCTGGCGGCCAGACCGGGCGCCTTCTCCAGATGGACGAGGGCCTCGGCGTCCCGGCCCTCCTCGTGCAGGATCCAGCCGAGCAGCGCCCTGGTCCGCGACTGCGCGTCGAAGTCGCCCATGTGCTCGGCCGAGGCGAGTCCGGCCTCCAGGAGCGGCGTCCAGCCGTCCCCGATCCGCATGAGCATCAGCGGCCACTGCACCAGCGCGAGCCGCCAGGCCCGGTCGTGCAGGCCGAGGGCGGCCGCTGCGGTGACGGCGCCCTCCAGCGCGGCGCGCTCGGCCACGTACCAGTCGAGGGCCGCCGTACGGTCCTCGAACTCGAGGGTCGCGGCGGGCCGGCGGGCGTCGGCGGGCAGCGAGTAGCAGGGCTGGGAGCCCGGCTCGGCCGCCGCGTCGGCCGCGAGCCCCGTGTACAGGTAGTGGTCGAAGAGGCGCCGCAGACCCTCGGGGTCGGCGTCCTCGGCGAGGTGGCGCGCGTAGAGCCGTACCAGGTCGTGCGGCATCCAGCGGCCGGGGACGGGCTCGGTGAGCAGATGGGCGGCGGCCAGCCGGTCCAGGTCGGCGGAGGCCTGCACCGGGGACGTGCCGACGAGCGCGCCGGCCGCGAACCGGTCCAGGTCGGAGCCGGTGTGCAGGCCGATCGCCCGGAACAGCCGGGCCGCGGAGTCTGGCAGCTGCTGCACGGTGAGGTGCAGCGCGGCCGAGACGCCCCGGTCCTCCACGTCGAGGAGCATCAGCCGGCTCTGTTCGTCGGCGAGTTCGCCGACCATCGCGTCGAGGGTCCACCCGGGGCGCTCGGCGAGCCGGGCGGCCGTCACGCGCAGGGCGAGCGGCAGGCCGTCGCAGAGTCCGGCGAGCCGCGCGGCGGCGGCGGGTTCGGCGGCGACGCGCGTCTCGCCGAGGACGGTGGTGAGCAGCGCCGCGGAATCGGCCGGGGGGAGATGGCCGAGCGGCACCGGCCGGGCCGCGTCGGAGGCGATGAGACCGCCGAGCCGGTCGCGGCTCGTGACCAGGGTGGTGCAGTGGTCCCCGCCGGGCAGCAGGGGCCTGACCTGCTCGGAGGAGCGGGCGTTGTCGAGGACGACGAGCAGCCGGCGGCCGGCGGTCAGGGAGCGGAACAGGGCGCCGCGCGCCTCGACGGCCTCCGGGATCCGCTGGGGCTGCACGCCGAGCGCGAGGAGGAATTCGCGGAGGACACCGGCGGTCTCGGGCGCCGGGGTGCTGCTGAAGCCGCGCAGGTCGGCGAAGAGCCGCCCGTCGGGGAAGTCGGCGCGGCGCTCGTACGCCCAGTGCACGGCGAAGGCCGTCTTGCCGACGCCGGCGGGCCCGGTGACCAGGCAGACGGGGCCGTCGCCGCCTCGTACGGCCCGGTCGAGGGCGGCGAGTTCGGTGCCGCGCCCGGTGAATCCGCGCGGGGCGCGCGGCAGCCCCTCCGGCGCCGGGACCGCGACGGGAGCGACGGGCCGGGACACGGTCACGGGCTCGGCGGAGCGGAGCAGCGTCGCGTACGCCTCGCTGAGCGTCTCGCCGGGGTCGACGCCCAGCTCCTCGGCGAGCAGCCGCCGGGTGCGGTGGTACCAGTCGATCGCGTCGGACTGCCGGCCCGAACGGCCCAGGGCCAGCATCAGCGCCGCCGCGAGGGACTCCCGCAGCGGATGCGCGACGGCCTCGGTACGCAGGACGGCGGCGGCCCTGGCGTGCTCGCCGAGCGCCCCGTACGCCTCCGCGAGGGACTCGACGGAGGCGAGCCGCAGCTCCTCAAGGCCCCCGGCGGCGGCCTCGATCGGCCGGCTGTGCACGGTCCCGGTGAGCGCGGGCCCCTGCCAGTACGACAAGGCCTCCCGCAGCATCCGTACCGCGTCGGCGGGGCGCCGCTGCACCCCGGCGAGCGCCACGAGCTCCTCGAAGCGGTGCGCGTCCACCAGGGACTCCGGCATCCGCAGCACGTACGCCGACCCCTGCGTGGCCAGCTCGACCCCGTACGCCTCCGCCCCGTGCTCGGCGAGCAGCGCCCGCAGCCGCGAGACGTGCCCCTGCAGCACGGTCTTGGCGTGGGTGGGCGGCTCCTCCTCCCAGAGCGCGTCGATCAGCTGACCGACGTTCACCGCGCTGTTGGGCCGCAGCAGCAGCATGACGAGAAGACTGGACCGTTTGGCGGGCCCCAGGGCTACGTCCCCGTCCTCCGTCACCAGCGCGACGGAGCCGAGCAGCCGGAACTCCACCAATACACCTCCGCGATCCGTCTCCCCCGTTCACCAGCTGTCGAGGATACGTGGGGTGGGAGGGCCGACTGCCGGCTCGGCCCCACGACTGGCGGAAATGGCCGGGGTTGTCCCCTGCCCCGCCCCGCCCGCCTGGCCGAGAAGGGACAGGATTCCGCACGGAATGAGACAAAGGGGCCGGGCTCGGACCAGCACGGCCCCCACCTTTCGAAAGGCGCCCTGCCCCTACTCCACGAAGTAGGAGTCGTGACGGACGAAGAACTCCGCCCGCTCCTCGTCCGTCGCGTCCGCCATCGCCGCCAGACCCTCGAAGTACTCCTCGCGCGGGGCGCCCGGGGCGAAGATCATCAGCATCTCGGCGGGTGCGTCCGAGTCGTTGCGGAAGGCGTGCAGCCCGCCCTGCGGCACGTACAGGAAGTCGCCCTTCCTCGCGTCGACCCAGCCCTCGCCGTCGAACAGCCTCACCGTGCCGTCGAGTACGAAGAACGACTCCGAGATCGTCTTGTGGAAGTGCGTCCTGGGCCCGCCCGCCCTGGCACTCATCTCCACCCGGTAGAGCCCGAACTCCCCTTGTGTGGAAGCCTTGGTGGCCAGGTAGTGAATCGCGTCCCTGCCCGCGACTCCGAACTCGGGCGGAGTGTCCACGGCCCGGAAGACCGCACTGACCTCACCCTCCTCACGGTGGTAGACCTGCTCCGGATACTCCGGGTACGACATCGGATCCCCCTGGGTCGACGGCCCTGCCGGATGTGACAGCACCCACCTTGATCAACCACGGCGCGGGCGGCGTATTCCGCCACCCCACCGCCCCATCGACCGAGACACGGAACACCGAAGGGGCCGGCTCCCGGAGGAGCCGACCCCTTCTGACCTGCGTATTCGCCACGTCAAGGACGTGGTGCTCCTTCATCCGCTCAGACGTTGAAGCGGAACTCCACCACGTCGCCGTCCTGCATGACGTACTCCTTGCCCTCCATGCGGGCCTTGCCGGCCGCGCGGGCGTCGGCCACCGAGCCGGTCTCCACGAGGTCGGCGAAGGAGATGACCTCGGCCTTGATGAAGCCCTTCTGGAAGTCGGTGTGGATCACACCGGCCGCCTCGGGGGCCGTCGCGCCCTGCTTGATCGTCCAGGCGCGGGATTCCTTCGGGCCGGCCGTCAGGTAGGTCTGGAGGCCCAGGGTCGCGAAGCCCACGCGGGCGAGGGTCGCCAGGCCCGGCTCCTCGGCGCCGACGGACTGGAGGAGCTCCATGGCGTCCTCCTCGTCCAGCTCCGCCAGGTCCTGCTCCAGCTTCGCGTTCAGGAAGATCGCCTCGGCCGGGGCGACCAGCGCGCTCTGCTCGGCCTTGAACGCGTCGTCCGTCAGCTCGTCCTCGTCCACGTTGAAGACGTAGAGGAACGGCTTGGTGGTGAGGAGGTGCAGGTCGTGGAGGAGCTCCGCCTTCTCCGAGCCCTGCACGATGCCCTGCGAGAAGAGGGTGTCGCCCTTCTCCAGGATCGCCTGCGCGGCCTCGACCGCGGC